>JBCCSZ010000011.1:0-46755 GCA_039199225.1 Bacteroidota bacterium | reverse complement strand
GGATGGTGGCGATACGCTGCGCTGGTTCAATGAAGATTTGGAATTTGTAGGGCAAGGCGACACCTTAGAGGTACTGGTCAATTTTACCCAAAACTTTTTTGTGGAATCCGTCATCGAAAGGGGCGATAAACGTTGTGAAGCGCTGCAGCCGGTGGAGGTGTTTGTGAAAAATCCTCTATCACAGTTCGATCCAGAGAAGGTCATTTCCAAGATTTATCCCAACCCAGCCAATGAATTGCTGATGGTACAACTGAAGCAGGGGCTGCAAGTCGAATCCTTTGAACTATTCGATGTCAATGGTCGCAGATTGCAATCGCTGCCGTTTGAAGAACAGGCAAGTGGAAACTACAGCTTATTCATAGAGCAGTTTTCATCGGGTGTTTATTCCTTGCGCATACGCCATGCGGATGGCTTGGTAGCGGCGCCTTTTGTCATTGCTCGTTGAGCTACAGGGTGTCAAACATCTTTTAGTCGAATCTGAACCAACCAACCTTTTTCTTGTGCTATTGAGCGAAGCGCCCATTGGCCCGGAAAGCTCTCTTCCAAGCGGGCCTCCACGTATTTGAGGCCAGTTCCATTGGATGCATTGGCTGCCAGCGATTGGTTAGAGCCATCGTTGAACAGCTCGTAGGTTAGGCCGTCTTCCAACTTTCGCTTTCGCAACAAAAAGCCGCCACAGCTGCGTTCGGCGAAGCCATGCGTCAGACCGTTTTCCACGAGGGTATGAAAAATTGCCGGCGGCACCATTTCCTGACCATCTATCCCTTCTGTTTGCAAAATAAAATTGGCGTGTTTTCGATAGCTCATAATCTGGAGGTGCGCTTCGCACATGGCAATCTCCTCCCGAATGGAAATCAACTTTTGCCCCGACATTTTACAAACGGCCCGAAATTCCTCGGCCAATGCCTGTACGAACTGTGCCGCATCCTCCGGCTTGGTTTCAATCCATTCTTGCAAAGACATCAAGCTGTTGAAGAGAAAGTGTGGCTGTAGACTCTTTTTTAGAAGTTGATTTTCCAGTGCCGTAGAACGAACCAAGGCTGCCTTTTGAGAGCGGATTTGCTCCCGAATTTGAAAGCCCACAAACAAAGTCATACAGACAATGAAAGCAATAATGCCAACAAAATAGCCAAATCGGTTGATGAGCTTGATTTCGAAATAAGCGACGGCCCCGAAGATCAGCAGTCCAGCCAGACTTAAGACGGCCCCCAGGCGTTCCTTCCGAAAAGCGTAAAGGGAGATTAGAATACCGATGGAAAGTGAGACGGGCAGCTGCGGCCAGCGGCAAATGTAGAATATGGTCAGAAAAAGGACCGCTGCTACCAGAAAGTATCCCCTAGAGCGAATTTTGAATTGATACAGTAGGAAAGCCAATAGAAAAAAGCCACCCAAGGTATAAGATAGACCAGTGAGAAAGCCCGATTGCTCCTCGCTGATGGAAAGCGTTTGCATGGCGATCTGTGCATCGGTGCGAAAAAACGCCTTGCTGGCTTGGCACAAACAAAAAAGGCTCAAGAAAAGCAATGCTGACTTCCGCCTGAACCCAAAATAAAGAATGAGGTAGAACAGCCCAGAAGTCAGCAAAATGCCGATGATAAAAATTAAAGATTGCTGTATTTCTTGCATATTGGATGGAATCAACTGCTTGTACTTTCGACGAAGAAGGATTTATTGATGATCTTCCACTGCCCATCGATTTTCATCAGCGTCATGTAATCGATAAAGGTCCTATCGGTGTATTTAAGCAATAGTTTGGCAACAGCGGCATGCCCAGTAATATCAATGCTGGCAATCTCCGTAATGCGATCGCTTTTGGGGCCTGGCTTGATGCGCGAACCGAAAAACTCAGCGGCATTGGTCTCGACATATTTTCCATCGCGGATGAATTTCATCATGGCCTGTGGATGGAAGGCCGACACCACGCGTTCCGCATCGTTTTCTGTACCGCCAATCATGTAATTCTCAAGGGTAGCAACCACCTGCTCATAATCGGTTTGGGCATTCAGCTCCGCGCTGAGGCATAAAGTTAGGCTAAAAAACAAAATAACGAATCTCATACAATTAGGTTATTTAAGGATTTAAAAAATAGGGAGCCATTTTTTGGCTGAAGAGTGCCATCTGTTCTTGGCTGCCAATGGTTAGTCTCAAATAGGTTTTATCAGATATTTTGAAGGGCCAGAGCTGGAAGTTTTCCTGCGCAAAAGCCTCTTTTAGGTCTGTATCGATGTGGCTGACATCGCAAAAAATAAAATTGGCGGAAGCATCGAAGATCGGCACGTTCCACTCCTGTAATTTTTGTCGGGTGAGCTGCCGCACTGCTGCATTTTTCGCTCTCGAACTACTCCGGAAGGATTCATCTGCCAAGCTTGCTGAAGCAGCTGCCAAACTTGTATTAGACACATTCATCCCATAGCCAGGCTCTAGCTTTGCCAATTTTTTGATCATCTCCGGAGCGGCCAGTAGATAACCCACCCGCAGGCCGGCCATTCCATAAAGCTTGGAGAAGGTGCGACAAACCATCACATTGGGATGTTCCGAGATCAGGCGCGCGGCACTGTCAGCATCTCCATTTTCCGTATACTCGATGTAAGCTTCGTCCACCAGAATGGGGTAATTTTGGCTAACCGATCGACAAAAAGTATGGACTTTTTCCGCGGGCAGATAGGTGCCGGTGGGATTGTTGGGATTGCAAAGGTAAACCAAGCCAATCTGGTCAGACAAGGCATTTTGAAGGCCCTCCAGATCAAAATATCCCTTTTCGTCGAGGGGGACTTTCTGCCATTGACAGCCAAACTGTGCGGCATAAGACATCATCCACTGAAAGGTATTGTCTGCAGACAAAATGTCCTTCTTTTGCTGGCCCATGTACAATCCGATCAATTGCAGCACATTGGCGGAGCCGGAGCAAACCAAGACTTGGTCTTCCGACAGCTGGTGGTACTCCGCAATTTGACTGACCAGTTTTCGGTGGAACGTTCTGGGGTAGTGGTTGCCCTTGTGCAAGCTGTCGGCGATGGCCTTGCGGGCGGAGGGGGCTGGTCCGTAGGGATTCTCGTTGCAACAGAGCCGAATGAGGGCCTCTTCGCTACAAAAGCACGGATCACTGATGGCCGTTCCGGAAGGGACCGGAGTGGCGGCATGAGTCTTGGCCAGCCAGGCGGCGGAGAACAAGCCCGCCAGTCCACTTGCGCTGGTTTTTAGGAGTTTTCTTCTGTTCATTGATGTTTTTACAGCAATATCAGCACATGAACAGAGGGATCAAAGAAAAAAATGCTCAACAGCACCAGTGTCGGGTGAATGACACCATCGGAAGTCTAGCCAGGCAACTTCCAGCCGTTGTGATAAGAGGCATTGATGAGGGCATTGGCTTCTTTATCGTTGCCAAAATTGCCTTTGGTGGCATCCCAATAAATCTTGCGGCCGGTTTTATAGGCGATGTTGCCCATGTGTGCATTAATGGCAGCGACGCTTCCCGAGACAATATTGGTGTTGAGCATACTGGCATCATTGGCATACATAGCATCGATGAAGTTGCCGGCGTGATCGACCACATAGTTAGCTCGGCGAGGGATGGGTTGCTCTGGTAGACCCTCTATGCGATTGTAGCGTATGCCGTCTTCCTTGCGGTCGTATTCAGGAATCAGCTCCCAACCTTGTCGGTTGAGTACCAAGGTGCCGCTGTTGCCAATAAAGGCGATTCCTTCCGTCCGGCCATAGTTGCCACCATTGATGCCGATGGCATGTTCCCAGAGCATGTTGAAATTTTCGTATTCAAAAACGGCTTGCATGGTATCAGGCGTTTCGGAAGCATCGTTTGGATAGGCCAGTTTGCCGCCAGAGGCCATGATAGATTTCGGTGCTTTGACCCCCATGGCGTACAAGGCGATGTCTATCTCGTGAACACCCCAGTCGGTCATCAGTCCGCCGGCATAATCCCAGAACCAACGAAAGTTGAAGTGAAAGCGGTTCTTGTTGAAGGGTCTTTTGGGAGCAGGTCCCAGCCACATATCGTAATTGACACCTTTGGGAATGGCAGAGTCAGCGACCACATCGACCGGCTTCATCCAGCCCTGGTAAGACCACACCTTCACCAGGCGAATTTGGCCGAGCTTGCCAGAGCGAACGTAGTCGATGGCTTGCTTGTAGTGGATGCCACTGCGTTGCCATTGGCCCACCTGAACCAGCTTGCCGCTACGCTGGGCCGCCGCCATCATAATGTTGCACTCTTGAATGCTATTGGCCAAAGGTTTTTCAACATACACATGCTTTCCAGCTTGAACCGCATCCACCAGCATCAGGCAGTGCCAGTGGTCTGGCGTTCCGATGATGACCGCATCTACGTCTTTGTCTTCGAGTAGCTTGCGGTAATCATTGTACTTTTTTGGTTTAAACCCCTGAATCATCTCTGCGTCGATGGCTCTTTTATCCAAGAAAGTTTGATCGACATCACAAATAGCAACACACTCTACCTTGTCCAATTCAAAATGAGCGCGCATATTGCTCCATCCCATTCCTTTGCAGCCAATCAGGCCGAATCGGATTTTGTCATTGGCCGAAGTTTTGGATTTTTGGCGTTGCTCGGCCAGCAGACTGGATGGGGTAAAGACAAACATACCGGCGCCGCCAAAGGCAGCTTGTTGGATGAATTTTCTTCTGGATGGTGTCATTGATAGAGGGTTAAAAACAGTAATTGTATGATCGCTGAAAAGTATTGCTTGTAAAATATACGTAATTTATGCTAATATAACCCGAGTCGTTCTGAAATCAGGAGGATTTTAAAAGAAAGTAATCAGGTCATCTAAAAAACTCAGGAGTCGTCTAATTTGTTTTTATACAAAGAAAGGTCGACATGCTTTTTGGCTAGATGATACTTTACAGCCCTATTTTCAAAACTCCCCAAGCGTATTGAAAAGTGCTTGTTGTCATCGCCAAATAGCTGGCTCAAAGCCTTTTCTTCTTAGTGGCCGGCTTTCGCAAGCAAGAAATGGTGCAGTGAAAATATAGAATTGAACCAATATTTTTTCACCCACACTAATTCAACGAAGCTATGAGGATGAAACTTTTGGTTTGGACGGTCAACACCTTGGTTGGTTTGACATTTATGTATGCTTTTCTCTTTGTTTTTTTTCACATAGACTTAGACGGACAAAAGGAGGAAGACGGCGAGCCGGTACCGTTTTGTGCAACTTTTCCAGCCATACCACGCAACATGCCAGATTCTGTAGCTGTGCGATTGGATACTGGGAAGAATCTGTTCAAAAACAACTGTGCGTCTTGCCACAACAAGAACATGGTGGACGATATGACGGGTCCCGCTTTGGCAGGTGTTAAGGACCGTTGGAAGGAATATCCCGCAGGCGATCTGTATGCTTGGGTGCGCAACTCACAGGGCATGTATGAGAAAGGCCACCCCCGAGCTGTAGCCTTGATCGACGAGTGGCAGAGTGTGATGAATGCCTTTCCAAATCTAACAGATCAAGACATCGACGATATTTTGATCTATGTAGAGGCGGTGGTTTATTGAGTATTCAGCTGGGGCAGTTTCTTTCTCTCTTTGAAGTTCAGCTTTACAGAGAAGATGTTGGAATATTGAACCTGAGAGACATTTCCGACGTCGGTGAAGGCATAGTCTATGAAAAAGCGGCCGATTTTTAGCCCTACGCCCAAGGTTGGCTGGAAGGTCCAGATTTTATCGCCGGAACCATCGTCGTCCAGAGATTCCTGGAATTTTCCTACACCGGTTCGCAGAAAGAGTGTCTTCCGATAGCCCAGTTCTACGCCGAGAAAGGGATCGATATTGAGTGCCTCAGAGCTGACCAGCACATTGCGTTGGCCATCCGTTGTGAAATGCCAATTCATTTCAGCGAGTATTTCAACCTTTGAGTTGACGCGAAACTTCCGGGCAGCTCCTAGAATGAATTGTGGGCGAGTTACTTCGACAGAGCTTTCCGGAATGTCATTGCCCGTTGTTTCAAAGACGAGTTTTTCACGATCTGTCAAACCAAAAGACCAAGCATTGAAGGTCGAGGTAACATCCCTGGCCATCAGTCCGAATTGCCACTTATCCCCCCGATATTGGATGCCAAAGTCGATGCCGAATCCCCAGGAATTCCCGAAGGTACCAATGACCCGGCGAATGATTTTAGCATTACCGCCCATTGCGAAGGTCCGTCCCTTTATTTTGACATTTTGCGCATAAGAAAAGAAAACAGCATAGTCAGCTGCCGAAAATTCCGTTACGTTCTCATAATTGATCGAGCCATCCGCTCCAATGAGGTTCAGAGTATTGGGAATATTGTCAATGCCGAGGCGAATGATGGAAAGGCCAATGGCGGATTGTTTTTCGGGGTTTAGGGGCTTGGCAAAGCCAATGTAGTCGTATTGCGCAATCCCTGCAAACCACTCTGCATGCATAATTCCCAGCTGTAGGGGTGCATCGAGATACACCAGGCCGGCGGGATTCCAATAGGTCGACATCACATCGCTGACATTGGCCACCTGGGCTGTCGACATACCTTGAGCCCTCGCGCCGACTCCCAGACTCAAAAATTCATTGCTGTATTTGACTTGTGCGGAGATGGATGCACTCAAGAATAGGCCAATCAATAGTGAAAGGAAGGTTCGAGGGTAAAACAGATTCATCATCAAGTCTTTTAAATAGCCCAAAGTTGGTGAAGGAGGAAACAGCAAGCGGCTGTTTTAACATTTCTATAACGAATAAAACCTCCGGGGATTATGCCGGCAATCGCTTCTGTCAGATTCTGGACACTTCCCTGAGACAAAAGTAATTCTTATCCTTTCTTTCCAGCATTTTTTACTGCTTTTTTCAAATAATTGAAGTCCAGTCCCAATACGACAGAAATGACGTGCGAGTAAGTTCTTTGATCTTGTTGGCCAACATCGGTCAGGGCATAGTCGATTCGCAGATTCATAAACTTCAGCCCAATCCCCAAATTGGGTTGGTTGGTCCAGGTTTTTTGACCGTCTATGTTCTCTGTTTGTTGCCATTGGTTGAGTCCAGCTCGCAGGAATATGAATTCGCCATAGTTCAATTCCAAGCCAATGGTAGGATCAATGCTGTATGGATTGGAGCGAATGAGCGTATTGCGCTCGCCATCCAGGCTGACGTTCAGGTCCAACTCGGCCAATAGCCCGAATTTGTGCCATTGGTTGTGGTAGGCAGTCGCCAAAATCAACTGAGGTCGGGTAACTTCCAAGGAACTACTCGGAACGAGATTGCTGGTAGCCTCCAAAATCTTTTTTTCCTCCTCATTGAAGTCAAAGGTCCAGCTGTTGAAAGTATTCGAAATATCTCTGGCCATAAAGCCAAAATTCCAATGGTCGTGGCGCCACTGAATGGAGGCATCTATCCCAAAGCCCCACGCCTGGGCAAATTTCCCGATGGTCCGGTGAATGACCTTGACGTTTCCTCCAACATACAACTTCCCAAGGTGGGTAAATATATACTGCGAATAGCTCCCCATCAGGGCATAATCTGCAGAGGAAAAGCCTACAACATTATCAAAATTGATGGAGCCATCGTCGTCGTATAGGTTCAAGGTGTTCGGAATGTCATCGATGCCAAAGCGAATAGCTGTAATCCCCAACGCCCTTTTTCCCTTACTGATGGGCAGCGCCATTCCCAAATAGTCGAATTTTCCAATCCCAGCAAACCACTCGGCATGCATCCCTCCCAGTTGCATCCCCTTGAGGTCGATGGCTGCCAGCGCCGCCGGGTTCCAATAGCCAGCCGTTACATCATCTACGCTGGCCACGATGCTGTTGCCCATCGCCTGAGCCTGCGCTCCAATGCCCAAAGAAAGAAATTCATTGCTGTACTTTTGTGCCGAAAGCGTACCAACTCCCAAAAAGGATAGAAATACAATAAAAAGGACGTGTTTTCTCATCAGTCTTGTTGATTGCGTGTAGATGGAATTCTATCATTGACAATCAAGATATGTACCATATTGTGGGGTGGTTTTTGGTTTTGCGATTTTGTGATTTCGTGATCTTGTGATTTCGTGATCTTGTGATTTCGTGGTCTTGTGATTTCGTGGTCTTGTGATTTCGTGGTCTTGTGATTTCGTGGTCTTGTGATTTAAACTCCTAGTTCACCAAATCACTGGCCACAGGCAATCACTAAGGCGCAGCCTAATCACCCAATCCCCAGCCGTAGGCAATCACCAGAGCGCAGCTCAACCACCAAATCACCACCCGCAGGCAATCACCAGAGCGCAGCTCAATCACCAAACCACCAGCCGCAGGCAATCACCCAATCCAAAAAAAATCCCCAGCTGCAGAATATCTGACAACCGGGGAGGGGAGGATTTATATGTTTAGAAATCTACTGTTTACTCACGACGAACCAACGGGTCATACGTTTTCTGTTTTCTACCTGTACGGTGATCGAATAGACACCATCTATCAGATTGGAGGTTTCGAAGCGTTCGATGGGTTGGTGTAGGGCATCGATCTGGCGCTCTTGCATCTTTTGACCAAGGGCATTGTGGATTTGAATGCTGATGGGCTTGTCCATGTAAGCTCGTAGGTTCACAAAGAGGCTGGCCGATGTTGGGTTTGGATAGACCTCGAAGCGGGCTGGGTCTGCATCGAAGGAGATGTTTCGGACCGCTGTTGGACGGCGTGATCCATCTTTGTGGTACTTTAAGATTCGATAGAAATTACGACCTTTTTCCGGGAAAGCATCCTGGAATTCGTAGCGGGCCGTACCCTGTCCATCGTGTAGACTGACTGCCTGGCCGATGGCTTCGAACTGACGACCATCCTGGGAGCGTTCAATAACGAAATAGTCATTTTTGTATTCCGTATTGGTGATCCATTCCAATTGAGCTGTTGTTCCAGCTTTTTGCAAATCAAAGCTTAGAATTTCAGCTTGACCTACCGAAAAGCCTGTGCCACCGTCGGCGATATTGACCTTGTAGTCTTCTACTTCGCCTATGTCGAACGATTCGCAAGGGCCGGCAGGGTCGTATCTTCTCATGGCTATTCGCATCAAGGTAGAGCCGACCTGGGCGTCTGTCGGTATGCTGATCATTCCAGTAGCTGGTACGATGGGTGTTGGGCGATATGGAGGCGTATTGGGCGTTACTTCAAGGTCTAGTACCATTTCTCCGGCATCCTCTAAATCACCATCTCGATTAAAGTCGATCCATACGCGGTAGTATTCTGTAAAATGGGTGAAACTGAAAGATGGTGTGATGGTAATGGGGTAGTCATTGCCTGTTGAGACATTGGTACTCAGGTTGGTATAATCGCCATATCCATCTTTATTGCTTGTATTGTCGATGGCTCCAAAGTTGACATTTTCGATCCATTCCTGCCAAGGCTGCTTGCCTCTGCTGCTGCAATAGCCCGTTGGCAAATCTCCGCCGATTGGTGTGCCAGCACAATTGCAATTGCCATCTTCCACATCGTTTTCTGTATTTGGATCACTATCGTCACAAGCTGTTCCGGCGGCAGGGCAGCACGCTGGGCAGTCGGTTCCTCCACAGTCGATACCTGTTTCGTCGCCGTTTTGGATGCCATCGTCGCAAGTGGGAACCCTCGGTGTACCCAAGCAACCGATCACCTCGATCTCGGCTACAGAAAGGAAGGCTGTTCCTTCCAATTGTATTCTTACGTAGCGGCCGCTGCGGTTGACAGCTATCGAACTTGGCCTTTCAGCAGTGTCTATTTCCAAGAAATCATCTACACCAGCTTGTGCCTGAATGTCTGCCAAGACATCGGAATTGAAGGCCACATTAGACACAAGAATATGGTAGTTGCTTAAAAAGCTCATACAACAATCGCTGCGATTCCAAACCTTGACGGTCTCAATGTTTTGAATGGCTCCCAGGTCGATTTCCAGCCAGGGTTGGTATTCCCAATTGGTTTGAGAAATGGAAAATCCGACATAGAATTCTCCATTGGTATTGCCATCAATAGCTCGGGCGGCCTCTGCTCTTTGTTGCTCGCTGGATTGACGGGCGGTGCCATTGAGCGCCAGATTTTCGGTGCTGGTACAGGTTGTACCGCTGGGTGTTCCGGCACAATTGCAATTGCCATCTTCCACATCGTTTTCTGTATCTGGATTGCCATCGTCGCAGGCCGTTCCAGCGGCTGGGCAAGGGGTACCGGCACAGTTGCAGAAACCATCTTCTATATCGTTTTCGGTGCTTGGGTCGCCATCGTCGCAAGCCGTTCCGGCACTTGGGCAAGGCGTACCAGCGCAATTACAGTTTCCGTCTTCTACATCATTGAAGGTGCTTGGGTCGCCATCGTCACAGGCGGTACCAGCCGATGGACATCCGACGCCTACACAATTGCAGTTTCCATCTTCTGTATCATTGGTGGTAGCAGGGTCGCCATCATCGCAGGCCGTTCCAGCGGCTGGGCAAGGGGTACCGGCACAGTTGCAGAAACCGTCTTCTACATCGTTTTCGGTGCTGGGGTCGCCATCATCGCAAGCTGTTCCGGCGCTTGGGCAAGGCGTACCAACGCAATTGCAATTTCCGTCTTCTACATCATTGAAGGTGCTAGGATCACCATCGTCACAAGCGGTGCCAGTGGCTGGACAGGCGTTGACGTTAACGTTGAAGATGCAAATCTCGGTTTTGTTACAAGCGTCACTGATCACGTAAATGATGGTACTGATGCCATCGGGGAAAAGACTTCCGCTGGCTAAGCCTTGTACCTGGGTGACCCTTAGACCACCTTGGAAGCAATCAGTGCTTGCGGTGGGTTCATCCCAAGTCACAATTGCACCATTGCCTGAAGTAGCTGTAACGGAGATGTTGCTGGGGCAGTTCAGCAACTGCAAGTTAACGGGTGTTGCTTCGACTGTTACATTAAAGTTGCAGGAGGTAAAATTGCCGCAGGAATCAAAAACGGCGTATACAACGGTTTGGGTACCCAGGTTGAAAAGATCGCCTCTATCTGTACCCAAGGTTTGCTCGACATTGGCGACTTCCCCACGGAAGCAATTGGAGGTAGCTGTTGGTTCGTCCCAATCGACGACAGCAGAGGTGGCTCCTGGTGCGGCCTGCACAGTAATATCCTGCGGGCAGTTGGTCAATGCCAAGTCGGCAGCTGTTTGATTGACGGTGACCTCGAAGATGCATATTTCCTCATTGCCACAATCGTCAGATACTCTGTAAGCCACTTCATTCGTACCGACGAGGAATTCACCGCCATTGGAGGAACCTCTAATTTGTTCGACCGTCAGGTTGCCATCGCCATTGCCTCCTCCGCCAGCACAAGGAATCTCCAGAACGGCCTGTGCTTGGAAGCTGGCATCCCGGTCGGTCCATTGACCACTGTTTTGAAGTATTCGGGCGTAATCCTCATTGCCGTTGTTGTTGGGTTCGCCAGAGCGCCAGTTGGTGTAATTGGTAGTTTCACCATTGATCCACACAAAGGTGCCTTCTTGTGCTTCGTCCGTGTAGCCCAGCCAACCAGAGTGGAAAGTCAAATTGCTGCGGATGAATTCATTTTCTGCCGCATCGTTGACAATGGCCAAAGTACCTCCGTTAGCTTCGGCCAATGCCTTGGCTTGTGGCCAGGTGAGATTGGTCGCAATGGAACGGAAATATTTGTGGTCGTTGAATTCCCCCATCAGCTCAAAACCATTGATGTTGTTGGTGATGGCGTTACAGCCCTGACAAGGAATTTCCAGGAAGAAGTTACGGTCTACATTGCCTCTGAGATCGTTCCACAAACCAGATTGGAGCATTTCGACATAATCTTCATTGTTTAGATTGTTGGGTTCGTTTCGATTCCAATTGAAATAAGTGGATTCTTCCCCATCTGTCCATCTGTAGGTACCTTCTCGTGCTTCATCCGTCAAGCCGATCCAGGTGTTGGAAGTGACAGATGATTGCAAAAAGCTGTTCTTAGCCGCTGAGTTAACAATGGCCAATCGACCACCGGCTGCTTGGCAGGCACTCTGGGCATTTTGCCAACTTCTCCTTGAGGTCGAGCGATAGAATTTGCTGCCTTCGAACTCACCGATGAAATTAAAGCCAGCGATGTTGTTAGACACGCCTGCGCAGGCCGGAGCCGCTGCTGGGCAGGGAAATTCGACCACAAAGCGATAGCTCTGACCGATGGTCCTGTCGGTCCATTTGCCGTTGTCCAGGCGCATTCGAGCGTAATCTTCTCCCGGATTGCCGCTGGGTTCGCTGCTAGCCCAATTCGTATAACTGAGTGGGTCGTTGTTGATCCAGTTGAAAGTACCTTCGCTGTTTTCGTCTGTCAGACCGATCCAAATCGATCCACTACCAGCGTTGGATTGCACGAAATTATTTTCATTGGCATCATTGATGACAAGGAGGTGGCCGCCAATGGCTTCTGCGGCGTTTTTGGCGTCTGGCCATGTATTGTAATTGTTGGAAAGGAAATACTTGCTGTTGTTGAATTCTCCCATGAAAGAATAATTGGGAATGCTTTCACTTACTTGGCTACAGTCCGGGCCGTTTCCTCCTCCAAGCGTGCAAGTACTTGTGGCTTCCGGCTCTGTCCAACTGGCCGGCGCACTTCCAGCACCTGGTAATCCTGTCACTGTAATATCCGGAGGACAGCTAAAGCTAATGTCTGGGTCGTTCACTGCTGTAATGGGCGCTTGGAAGGGCAGGATGCTGACAACGGCGTCACAGGTAGACACAAAACCAAATTCATCCTCGATCCGTAGGGTGACCACTTGGTCGCCAATATCCGCAGTTGTAAATGAATTGGGCGTTAGGGTTCGGCTGACGATGGCGGCTCCACACTCACCATAGCTGCCTTTGTCCACATCTGTAATGACAAGCGAGACAGTGCCGTCGGCTTCCAGCTCTTTGAATACGCCTGGCTTGCAACCGGCGACTGGCGGCTTTCTATCCGATAGGTCTGAAAATTTTCTGCCCAAATCACCGCCTGTAACAGTGACGGTTCCACCAATTTCGTAGATCAAACCATCGCTGTTGATGGTGCCACCCACTGTTCCACTCGCATTTTGGATGAGTATACCGCAGATGGAGATGTCAATCATTCCGGTGTTACTTAAGGTACTGTTGTTTTCGAATCGGCCACCGTCGTTCAAAACCAAGTTGCCACTGTTGTCAAAGCCATCATTGTTGAGCAGTTGCCCGGCCAATTCGAACTGACCGTTGTTGTCAATGGTAGAGCTGTTGGTCAATACCACTGCTGTCGACAACTGAACGGTGCCATCGTTGGAGAAGCTTCCGCCATTGGTGAAGGGGATATTCAGGTCTAGTACCCCTCCCGTTCTGACAGCCAGGGTAGCTCCTGGAGGCGTTATAAAAGTACTACCAAAAGGACTTTGAAAGTTGCCGTAGATGTTGAGCACACCATTATTGGTAAAGCTGTTGGTCGTGCGGAGGGTACCATAGTTATTGGTTGTACCACTGTTGGTAATGGTGCCATTGCTTCGGTAAGTTGCAAAATTATTGAAGGTCGCACCCGGTAGGTTCATAAACGTTGCTGAGGCAGCATTGTCGAAAGTACCGTAGTTGTCGAAGGTGCCATTGTTTTCGAGCATGCCATCATTGTCGAAGACCTTTCCCCCAGAGTTGAAAAAACTACCATTGATAATGATCTGTCCACCACTGAAATTGATGATGAGTCCATTGTTGTAGACCAGGTTGTTGAAAGTCAATACACCAGAAACCTGGATGGTGTAATCGATGATGGGCGGTCCGTTGTAAATAGGGTCGTTGCCACCAACGGGATTGCCTGGAACAGTGGCCGTAACACCCGTCGTAGGTACACCCCCGACCCAGTTGCCGGGATTGTTCCAATCGCTGTCGACATTGCCTGTCCAAAGGTTTTGGGCCTGGGTTCCTATGCTGCAGATGCACAGAAAGAATAGGGTGGTAAAAAGTATTCTCATGGCTAAATTTGTTTTTGCTAACTTCCGTTGGAAGCAGCAGGATAGAAGTGTTTAGGTACAATAAGGGTATTGTCAGACGATGGGCGAGCCGGTCTGAAATGTAGACAAATGATCAGTTTTGGTAAACGGTAATGGATAGGAGGATTGTGTGTGTAGCTCTTGTAGGCTGTAAGCAAATATACGATAATAAATTGTAAATCAGTCTATAAGGAATATTTTTTTGCCTCAATTGTATAATTGATTTTAGTAATATTTAGAGAATTGCTAATCTGGTATTTGCAAAAAAGATTGGTAGGTAGAGCATGGTATTTGATAAAAAAAGTGAGCTGCCGGAAAATGCCGACAGCTCCTTCAACTATTAAATCCGTAAACAAATTATAGCCAAATAAATTCAAACCATGAGTAAAATAAGCGTAAGTCGTGTTTGTTCTTTTTGTTCGTGTTTGTTCAAGTCTTTTTGTTTTGTCCCATAAGTGAAGACATCTTGTTGTTGCTATCCATCCGCTAGCAATTATGGCCTCGGCAGCAGCGAAGTGCTACTTAGTGATGGCCCTTTTTTTGGAAGAAAAGGATAAAAAACTGAATATAGATATGATGCCCAGAAAGACAGCCTGGGACTTTACGATGGTCAAAAATTGTTCATTAAAACCCTGGATCAAAAGGCATAGGATGAGTAGTAGGTCCAGGCATACAGCTATTACCACCACGGCGGTAAAAATTCTTGGATTGTTCATGAGTCCGGTTAAATTGTAAGATTCGTTTTATGTGGTACACCGAAGTGCAGCCAATATTCGTTTTCCTAAGCGTACCGCCGAAGCAGTTGAAAAAGTGTAAGTTGTTGATTCGTAAAAGTGGGAGGAAAAAAATTCGGGGAGAATTGTGTTTCGGTTACGATTACAAATGTATGTTATTTCAATAAATGATAAAAATATTTGAAAGACTTTTTAGTAAAAATACACCAAAAAGGGTAGATCGCTGTTTTGGTATATCTTTCTTTTTAAGTAATTGATAATGAGCTATTTAAAAGTGTATTTGAGCTGTTTTTCGCTTGCTTTTGTATCTGAGTATTGAGCTTGAGACCCTAGCTGTTTTAATGGAAATATATGTGAAAATCATCAACTGTTTTCTTCTTTCTTGCCTACTTTTTTTCATGAAAATACCACTCTTTGCCCAGGCTTGGGAAGGGGATCAATATGCGGTGCGGATCGGCATCAGTTTTCAGATGGGGTCGAAGGTGAACCGGGTGGGGCTCTTGGGAGGGGCCTATCAAAGGGTCGGGCAATGGCAGCTCAATGGACTTTGGCGTGGCTACTTTAATTGGAACAGCTACGGCCCAAGTGGCAAGCGCTTTGAGCATCAGTTTGCTGCAGCCATGTTATTTGGCTTTGGCAACTCTTCAGCGGTGCGGGAACAAGCATGGACGGCTTTGAATGACCAACTGGGTCGGCAATACAGCTTGGGGTATGTGGTCCGATGGTATTTGGATCGATTCACCCCTCAGTGGAGCGCTGGCTGGGCTGTACGCCTTGGCGACGTAGAGCTGTTGTTGGAGAATGATGCATTTATTTTTGGTGGAAAAGACCGTTTCCGAACGGGCGCCCTGGAAGTGGCTTACTGGTTGAATGAAACCAGGGTGGGAACGCAAGTCCTCTTATGGACGGGAGACCCTCAGCATCCGAGCTGTCGGAAGATAGAAAAATCGACTTCCTATCCTTGCCGCTTTGGCTATCGAGATTTGTCTAATTCGCTATTGGGCATTTACTCACACGGAATTCTAAGTCTGAAGGTGGGTCATGCTATTTGGAACGACCAATGGGCAGAGCTACAACTAGGACTGGATTCGGAAAAGATTCGGCATTTCTTTCAAAACAAATTGATACACGACGGACTGAGTATTTTTCAGCCTTTAAACGGACCAGAAAACCCCCATTTACCAATGCTAACGCCCGATGGTCGCCCTTATTTATTTCAGGAAAACCAGCAAATCCGTAAAAACCGATTTTGGTATGCTTTCGGCTGGAACAATGAGACGCACTATTGATTTAGTCGGTTTTAGGACTGTGATTTGCACCCTTCTTTTGGCGCTGAGATGATCGAGCATGTTCCACAGGTTTGAAACCGTTTTCGAGCGGAAGTTTTGTGGATCGCCGATTTTTTCCGTTCTTTCCCATAAAGTCTGTCGGATGAAGAAAATCAATTACCCGCTTGTGTATTTTCAACTTAGAGAGGACGCCATTTTGGGCATCCTGGTGGGGACGGATTATCAATTGGTAGACAAAGACCTCAAGAGCCTTAAGTCGCAGCTTTCCGCCTATTTGCAACGCCAATACAAAAAGCAGGATGATTATTGGTATATGGACCTAATCGAGCCTCGGCTCAAGGTGCTTGAAATTAAAATCCGGCCTACCTACAAGGACGATACAGGTTCCTATCCGACCAATACCATTTTGAAAATACCTGTGCCAGTTATTTTTGGTGAAACAGAGCAAGGGCATTACGAATGTTATCTGCCGCTATTGGAGGAAAGCTTTTATTATTACGACCCCAAGCAATTCAAGTCCTTGGTGCGTTACATCGCCGTTGATTTGTTCAACCAGCTCAGCCCCGAACAGCTCAATCGACACTTGTTGTATCCACCGCCACAGCTGGACATGGTATCCCTCAAGGTCAACGATGAGCGCGTATTTCGTCGTTCGGAGCGCAACTACCAGCGGCAGTATGAGCTCCTGGGCCGACTGACCGTTCGCTATCCCTATTCCAAATCGCTTCGCAAGCAATTGAACACTTTTCCCGAGGCGGCTTGGGAATTGGAAAAGGAGGTAGGAGAGGTCATCGACAAGCTGTTGAATATTCGCGCGAACATTTTGGTTGTCGGTAAGCATGGCGTGGGAAAAAGTTCGGTTTTACAGCAAGCCATCAAGAAGGTCAATGCGCTGTCGAAGAAAGAGGGCTTGGACATGAGTTTTTGGCAGTTGATGTCGCAGCGGATTACGGCTTCGGCGCGCTATCTGGGAGAGTGGCAGGAGAATGTCGAAAAGCTCATCGAAGAATTGCGGTCGGCCAATGGCGTTTTGTGGGTCGTCGACATCATTCGCCTGCTGCAATCTGGTGGCCAAGGTGCCGAAGATAGTGTGGCGGCCTTTTTGGTTTCCTTTCTGCAACAGGGCCGCCTTCAAATCATTGGAGAAGTCACCCAGCAGGAGTTGGAAAGCATGCGGCGTTTGTTGCCCGGTTTTGTCGAGCATTTCCAAGTGGTTCAAATAGAAGAATTGCCCGAGCAAAAAATACAAGCCATCCTTCGCAAGATTGCAGAATATGCTACACAGCAGCTGTCCATCGATATTGAGCCGATGGCTTTGAACGATGCTTATCGCTTGCTGCTTCGCTACTATCCCTATGAAAGCTTTCCCGGAAAAGCCATTAAGTTTTTGGGAAAATGTGTCAGCGAAGCGCAGCTCAACGAGCAAAAAAAGATCAGTCGCCAGGATGTCCTTCGCAACTTCATCGAGCAAACAGGAATGCCAAAGCTCTTTTTGCGCGACGACATCCTACTCGATCAAGAGGAACTGACCAACTACTTCAACAGCAGTGTGATCGGTCAGCCCAATGCAGTAGATAAACTCTGTGGCATCGTCAAAATTTTCAAGGCCGGCTTAAACAATCCAGATAAGCCCATTTCGACCATGATTTTTGCCGGACCGACGGGTGTTGGCAAAACGGCTAGTGCCAAGGCGCTGGCGGATTACTTTTTTGGAAAGGGGCAGAAGCGCAATCCGCTGATACGCATTGATATGAGTGAATTTCAGCATCCCTCTCAAATCAGCCGTTTCATCGGAGCCGGAAAAGAGGTGGGCAAACTGGCTCAGGAGATTCGCGAGCGACCATTCGCTGTGGTCTTGCTGGACGAGGTGGAAAAGGCTTCTACAGCCATCTTCGATGCCTTCCTCACGGTTCTGGATGAAGGTATTTTGGTAGATGCCTTCGGGCGAGTCACCAATTTTCGCAATACCATCATCGTGATGACCTCCAACCTGGGGGCTTCCAACCGCGCTTCCATCGGCTTTAAAAATACGACATCCGATGAGGCCAAGTACCTATCGGCCATATCGGCCTTCTTCCGACCAGAATTTGTCAATCGGATCGATCACATTGTGATGTTCAACGCCTTGAGCCGGGAGGACATCGAGCAAATCACACTCAAGGAATTGGATGCTTTGCGGCAACGGGAGGGTTTCATCAAAAGGGGCTTAAAAATCGACTTCAGCCGTTCTTTGATCGACCATCTCGCCGATATTGGATTTGACGAAAGGTATGGCGCTCGCCCCTTGCAGCGGGCCGTCGAACAAACCGTTGTCAATCCGATGGCCAATTGGTTGTTGCTTCACCCCGAAGCTGCCGACCAGACCTTGTCGGTTGATTTCAAGAAGGGGGTCTTGGTGATCAAGTAAAGCTTGAAAAGCTGACCATCTAGCGTCGTATGGAACAACGTATCAAATAGAGATAGATCGAAAATAGATGTGATTTTTAGACAATGGAGTACCTTCAAGTCATTCTGCAAATTTTAACAATCGTGCTGGGGCCTTGGTGCTGTATGCAATTCAGTCGGCGGGCAGGAGTAGAAGATTGGTTGAGTCCGGTCGTACTTTCCTATCTGTTAGGTATTGTATTGGCCAACACCGGCATTCTGTCCATAAGAACCGATGTCTCGACGCATTTCAGTGAGGCCACCGTATTATTGGCCATCCCCATGCTGTTATACGGAACGGACTTGGTCGCTTGGTTGGGGCAGGCTCGGCTGACGATTGTAAGCTTTGTTTTGTGTGTTGTCAGCGGCATACTCATCTCTGGACTGGCCGTAATGCTGTTGGGGGATACGGTAGAGAATAGCTGGTTGGTTTCTGGTATGTTGGTCGGCGTGTATACTGGTGGTACACCGAATATGCAGGCCATTGGTTTGGCTTTGGGAGCGCCGCAGGAAACCTACGTTTTGATGAATGCAGCAGATATATTTTGTGGGGGCATCTACTTATTGTTTCTGACCTCTGTGGCGCATAAAACCTTTGGATTTTTTCTCACTTCTTATCAGGAAAAGAAAAACCCCACTCAAACACAACAAGTTGCTGACGGTAGTTTTAGTTGGGGAGATTTGTTGAAAGGGCTGGGTCTATCCATCCTCATCATTGCGCTGTCGGTGGGAGTCACCTGGTTGCTGTTTGGAGATTTAAAGCGGACAGCGCTGATTCTATTGTTGCTCACCAGCTTTTCCATATTGGCCTCTTTGAACCCGCGCATCCGAGTATGGCGTGGCACTTACGAGGGAGGAGACTACCTTTTGCTGATGTTTTGTGTGGCTGTTGGTATGCTGTCCGATTTCTCTACGCTTTGGGCAGACGGGGGATCGGTGATATTGTATACGGCCTTTGTACTTTCCGGGACGGTGCTGCTGCACTTATTGTTGTGTCGGATTTTTCGGGTTGATAGGGATACGGCGCTGATTACTTCCACGGCAGCTTTGTATGGTCCGGCCTTCATTGGCCAGGTAGCCAGCGCCATTCGCAACCGCCAGTTGATCTTTCCGGGGATTGCCACGGCCTTGGTCGGCATGGCCATTGGAAATTATTTGGGGGTCGGTGTAGGAGAGCTCTTACGCTATCTTTTGATGGGTTGAGTAGGCGAAAAGAAGCGGGTGAAGGGCGAAAACAGGGTGAGGTAAGAAGTCTTTGAGATCGGCAGCTTTGGGTATTTGGGCGCATGAAATATTAAAATATTATTAAATTTTCTTATTTTCCGCCTTTTGGACACCCCTTCAACTTGAAATATGAGGACTACTGATTTGGTGCAACATACTATTATCGAGGATGAGGCTGGCCTTCAACGCATGGTAGAAGAAAACCAAGCGGTCGAATGGATGGGCTTTGATACCGAGTTCATCGGCGAAAAGCGATTTTACACCTTGCTCTGTTTGATTCAGGTCGCCACAGAAAACGGTTTTTACTTGATTGACACCTTAAAGCTCAAAAACATCGATGCCTTCTTGGCCTTGTTACAAGACCCTTCCATCATCAAGCTGACCCATGCCGGAGAAAATGATTATCGCCTGATGTATCAGTTGTACAATATCATTCCGCGCAATATTTTTGACATTCAAATTGCTGCTGGCTTTATTGGATATCGATTTCCGATTTCTTTTCAAAAATTGGCAGAACGGGAAATAGGCGTGCGTGTTGGCAAAGGCTATACGGTCTCGGATTGGGAAGCGCGGCCTATGAACAACAAGCAAATCCAGTATGCACTCAACGATGTCATTTATTTGAAGCAAATCTGGGATTCCATCTGCACCAAGTTGGAAGATATGGGACGAATGGCTTGGGCGATGAACGAAATGAAGCTGCTAGAGTCCGAGTCTTACTACCAATTTGATCCTCACAAGGAAGCCCTACACAACAGCACGATTTCCAGCCTTCACATCAGAGAGCAAGCTTTCATGCTTCGCCTATATGCTTGGCGAAGAAAGGAAGCCGAGCGAAAGAACCATTCCAAGGAAATGGTCTTGGCCAATAAGTACATCGGTCCGATCGTCCGCCACATCGGTTCTGGCAAAAATGCCTTGAAAAACCACCGTCGCATTCCGGACTACATCATCAAAAACAAGTGGGATACTTTTCGGAAGCTCTATGAAAAATCGGTTTCCCAGGAAGAGCGAGACATCCTTGCCCGCATTCCAAAGCTGGAAACCGACAGCCAGCTGGACGATACGACCCTCGAAGTCTTGCACCTTTTGATCAAGTACAAGTGTCAGGAGCAGCAAATGGCCCCCGATCTGGTTCTCAACCGGACCGAGTTCAAAAAAATGAAAGCCGATCTGGAATACATAGACGGACGCTTGGAAACGACCTGGCGCAAGAACTTTCTAGGCAGTTTTATGATCGAGTGGCTCAAAAAGCGGGAACAGCTGGAGATTGTTTTCAATGAAAGCGGCTGTACCATCCGATTGGCTGAAGCAAATTAAGCCTATGGCCCTACTTTCGTAGAGAGAAAGTCTGCACGCACGCAACCTTCATATTGTTAATCTGTCTATTCAAAATGTATGAATCCCCGAAGGGTGCATTCAATACATTTTGAAGTTTCGTTAATGGTAGGGAGGTCGGCCGATCTTCCTACTTTTCTATTTTACATCTCCAACTTCAACTTCTTGCGCAGTCCTTCATCCGATTTGGCATTTCGCTGCCAATAGTCCAACATGCTGGTTTCCTTACGGGTAGCACGGGTGGTCATCAGCCGGGCGTTGGCACCATAGCCACTGGGGGTTGTTTCTTCCCAAGATAGTATTTCGTGTGGAAATTTTTTGTTGAATCGAATGCTCAGTTTTCGGCTGAGGCGCGGGTAATCTACCGAGTAAATCATCTCGTTTTTGCCAGATGTTTCAAGGCTGGCTTTGGCCTGGAAGGCTTGAAATGGCGTGTGCTTCAGGCGGGTAAAGAGGGTCGAAGGCAGCATTTGGACTTGGCCGGTCGGCAAAGACTTTGGAGCGATCCGGATGCGATTGAAAATCTCCTCTTCGAGCATCACCTTGTCGACCTCATAGTTTTTGTCGCCTTCGGCTTCAAAGTAAGAGTTGTGCGCCACCTCGTATTTATTTTGGGCCAGGTTCAATTGCATAAAAGTTTGGCCGCACCATTCTTGGGTACTGGTGGTTGCTTTGAGCGAAAACGGGTATTGGGCCAGCTCGACGGGCGTAAAGACCGACTGCATGGTCGAGTAGGGATAGACCCCTGTGATGAAGCTCCGGGTGGCATTGCATTTCAGCACACTTACATTGTCGTCGCCTGCGCGAGACGGGTTGTCGAGCTTGACTTGCTTGGAGCGTGAAAAAGGCTCAGTAACAAAAATGAGAACAGCCTCACCTTCCCGGATTTCGCCATATCTGGCTTGTTCGAGTTTGTAGCTGTTGATTTCTGCCTTGCCCTGGTACCAATAGTCCTTAAACTGCTTGTCGCTGTTTTGTAGGGCCACCTTTTGGGCATTGGGTGTATTTTGGTCGGGGGCTGTTGACTTATCCTGGCATGCACTGAGGAAAAAAGTTGTGCAAAGAAGGAACATGACGATTCGCATATTGATGTATTTTGAAGGTATTGGATATGGGTGTTGGGCTTGTGGTTGCTTTGTCTATTATTGGTACAAATAAGGGAGGGGAATGTTCGGGGGAGGGGAGCGGTGAGCGGTGAACTGGTGAGCGGTGAACAGGTGAGCTGGTGAGGGGTGATCGGTGAGCTGGGATTTGGTGATTGCCTTCGGCTGGTGGTTTGGTGAGTGGTGAACTGGTGAGCTTTTTTGTGATGTGGGATTTGGTGATTGCCTTCGGCTGGTGATTGGGTGATCGGTGAACTGGTGAACGGGTGGGCTTTTTTGTGATCTGTGATTTTGTGATCGGTTAACGGGTGAGCTGGCGATCGGTGAGCGGGTGAGTTTTTTTGTGATGGGTGATTTAGGGATTGCCTTTGGCTGGTGGTTTTGTGATTGGGGGGGGACTGCTACAATGCTGTAAAGTGATAGCCGGACTGTTGGGCTTGGAGGATGATTTGTTCTACGGCTTGGAGGAAGGCGGCGGTTTCTGGGTGCCAGCCGTCGTGGAGGAGGAGGATGGCGCCTGGGTGGAGTTGTTCTAGGGTTTGTTGGATGACTTTGGGGGCTGAAAATGGGGTTTCGTATTGGGCTTTGGGTTCGACGCTCCAGCCGATGTATTGTTTGTTGAGTTGTTTTAGGACGAGGGGGAGATTTAGGAAGCTGTCGCCGTAGGGGGCGCGGAAGAGGTGTTGGTCTTTGCCGCCTGCGGTGCGGATGAGTTGATCTGTTTTGAGGAGGTCGGTGCGGATTTGGTCTTTGGAGCGCCAGACCATGGGATCGTGTTGGTAGGTGTGATTGCCCATTTGGTGGCCTTCGGCGATGATTCGTTGGCCAATTTGTGGGTTGGCTTCGATTTGGATGCCATTGACGAAGAAGACGGCTTTGACTTGATGCTTTTTCAGTAGGTCCAGCAGGAGGGGGGTAAGGTGTGCGGAGGGGCCGTCGTCGAAGGTTAGGCAGAGGGCGGAGTCGGTGGTAGCGACGTGGGATTGGGCTTGCATGAAGAGGATGCCATTGGGTTGCTTGCCATACCATCGGGCGACTCCCGAAAGGAGGACAAGTGAGCCTATGAGCAGCAGGAAAAAGATTGGCTTGGCCCGCACGGTTTAGGGAGTTATCAGTGGTCGAAGGTAGGTTTGCTTGGGGGGCTTCAGGTTGAGTTGAATGCCAATGCCTGCTTGGGGGCCTACAAATGGGTCGTTGATGATCTGTGGGCTCCAATTGAGGCTTAAGTCGTCGCTGACATCGAATTCTAGCAGATGGGCCTGCACGAAAGCTTCGGCAGACTGTAGAATGTGCATGACGATGAGGCCGACATAGCTCAGTTCCCTGTTTTTACGGACCGAATTCCAGTTGCGACGAAGAGACTGGTCGTCCAGCCGATCGACAAACTCATCGACCGTATCATCGTCTCCGTCAAAACGTTGCTGGTTGGCTACTTTCAGACGGCGGGCCAGGCGGGAATTAAAGATGATGATGGCCATCATAGAACCCATGCCGCCATAGATGATCGGCACTTTGATGTACCAGAGCTTTTTGTTGTAAATCTGGCCAGCGCCGGGGACGATGCCTGAAAGGATGAATGCTTTTTTGGGATTGGGGTAGTCGCTTTTGTCAAAGAGGTTTTTGAAAAATCCCTTTTTCTTTCGCTTACTGCTCGTATCGACCTGAGCAACACTTAGAGAATCGGCCGTGTAAGGAGCTGGTGGTGTACTCAAGACGGGCGGGGGAGCGACCTCTTGTTGATCTGCCTGCTTGACAGAATCGGGAATCTGAGCAAAGACAGAGCCAGCAAGTAACAGTCCTAAGCTTAGAAAGAGGTACTTCATATTTAAGAAAACGGCCATTCCACAATCGTATTGCATTCAATCTTCGATCAGACCTAGAATGCGATTGAGGGTTTTTACAGAATCAAAATTGATGAGTATTTGACCTTTGTTGCGCCCTTTCATCTTTAGGTCGACCTTCGTATCCAGGTAAGACTGCAAGTTGGAGCGAACGTTTTCGTATTCAGTCGATAATGACTTGGCAGCTTTGCTGCTGGACGGTACGCCCTGTATGTAGGATTTGACCAGTTTTTCCAACGCTCGAACGGACAACTCCTTGGTGATGGTTTCATTCAGCAAGCGCAATTGCAGGACTGTATCTTCTATGGACACCAGGGCGCGGGCATGCCCCATGGAAATGCTGCCTTTCTTCAACTCCGTTTGAACGGTGGGCGGTAGTTTCAGCAGGCGCAGGTAGTTGGTGACAGAGCTGCGTTTCTTGCCCATCCGATCTGCCAGCGTTTCGTGGGTCAGTTGACACTCATCGATCAGACGTTGGTAGGTGATGGCCACCTCGATGGCGTTGAGGTTTTCGCGCTGGATATTTTCCAAAAGCGCCATTTCGAGCATCTCCTGGTCGTTGGCCAGACGAATGTAGGCAGGTAGGTCTGTCAGGCCAGCCAATTTGCTGGCTCTCAGGCGGCGTTCACCCGAAATGAGCTGATAACTACCGGCACTCATCCGGCGAACAGTAATCGGCTGGATGAGACCGTGGACTTTCAAAGAAGTGGCCAATTCCTGCAGGGCCTCTTCATCAAAATCTTTCCTAGGTTGAAAGGGATTGACTTCAATGGCATCAATCGGAATTTCAGCAACGGTATGACTCAATTCCTTAACCACTTCTTCTTTGGGAGGTGCCTCCGGTTCGCTACTGATTGAACTGAGTAGGGCGCCTATTCCCTTGCCGATTTCCTTGCGTTTGACTTTTTTTGCCATAACTATACTTACATCATTACAAATGAGCTAAAGCGAGCGAGAACCATCTTGCGAATTTCCGCCTGCCTTAGATCGCCTTTTTCTTCTTGGATTTTGATTTACCTTCCTTCTTACTCAGAAGTGAGTCTTTGTTTTTCTGCAAAAACTCCCGCGCCAGATTGAGAAAATTGACAGTTCCCTTGCTGGCTGCATCGTACAACACGACTGGGACGTGCAAATTGGGCGCTTCTCCAACCTTGGAATTCCGGTGGATGATGGTTTCAAAAACGACGTTCTTGAAATATTCTCGGACCTGTCGAACCACCTCATTGGCCAGTCGAAGCCGTTTGTCGTACATAGAAAGCAGAATGCCTTCCACTTCTAGGCTTGGGTTGAGCTGTTTGTTGACCAGCTTGATGGTATTCATCAACTTGCCAAGCCCTTCCAAAGCAAAAAACTCGCATTGTACGGGAATCAATACAGAATCGGCTGCGCTCAGTGCATTGATGGTCACCAATCCTAGAGACGGCAGGCAATCGATGAAAATGTAGTCGAAATCATCCTTTACCTTGTCGATGATCTCTTTGAGAACATATTCGCGTTGCCAGCGATTGATGAGCTCCACCTCTGCCCCCACCAAATCAATGGAGGAGGGAATGAGAAACAAATTGGGTGTACCGGTTTTGACGATGGCATCTTTGGGGACCCCATCGTTAATCATACAGTCGTAGAGATCAACTTCGACTTCGTCCAAGTCTACTCCGACGCCACTGGTCGCATTGGCCTGAGGATCGGCATCGATCAGCAGCACCTTCTTTTCCAGGATTGCCAGGCAGGCAGCCAAGTTGATGGCTGTGGTCGTTTTTCCTACGCCCCCTTTCTGATTGGCAATCGCTACAACTTTTCCCATAGATCCTTAAATTATTGCGTTTGACGAAGTATTGAATGAGTGACTACAGCTTTATGGTAGACCCAATTTCGGGCAAAATAAGCTTTTTCCCCTTATTTGTAAAAGTTTCTTGTGCCTCTTGATGGTCGATGGTGATGTAGCCAAAAGTATCGTAATGGCAGCCTACGATGGTGTTGCACTCGATAAAGTCGGCAGCGATGGTCGCATCTTCGTAGCCCATCGTAAAATTATCACCGACCGGAAGAACCGCAAAATCCAGCTCGGGGCAGGTCAACGGAATCAGCTTCATATCCATTGTAAGGGCGGTATCTCCGGCAAAGTAAAAGCAAGCCTCCTCATTCCAGATGACAAATCCCGCAGGATTGGCCCCATAGGTACCATCTGGCAACATACTAGAATGGATGGCATTCACCATTTTGACCGTTCCAAAATCGAAGCGCCACTTACCGCCGATGTTCATCGGATGACCATTGATGCCCTTTTCTCCATACCAACTGACGATTTCATAGGCCGCAATGATGGTTGCCCCGCTTTGGCGAGCGATCTGCTCCGCATCTGCAACATGATCCTGATGGCCATGAGACAATAGGATGTAATCTGCTTTGATGCTGGCCACATCCACGCTTGCTGCTTTCTCATTGGGTGTAATGAAGGGGTCAAACAGGAGTTTTTTACCACCAAATTCCACCAAAACGCAAGCATGTCCATAGTACGTCAGTTTCATGAAGATAGGTATTGTTTAATTTGCCGTCAAAGATAGTAGGTTTTAATAAAATATGACCTAAATGAACCATTGTATTTCTGCCTTGTTGAGACAGTGATTCTCAGAAAGGAGTAAACGATGGCTCAAAACTGGCCGAGGGTGCTTTGAAATACGAAACTCATTTCCTGCGCCTTCATTTATCCTTTAACAGGAACTTCAGATGCCTTTTGTTTGAATCCAACTGGGAAAAACTATCTTAGCGGCTGCTGTGCCTGCGGGAGTGGTGTAAAGCTGGCTAAAGCTTATGGGCAGCGCAACATATACAAAACCTCTTGTTAAACTAGTTCGAAATCCTTCGTGATTCTGCCTGAAGGAAACAAACTGCACTCTATGATTACCATAATTTCGGGTACAAACCGAACCCCAAGCAAAACAATTTTATTTGCCAATCACTTTTGGGAATTGTTAAAAGAGCTCAGCGACGAGCCTGTCCACCTGATTGATTTGGCTGCATTGCCAAACGATGTGCTTCGAGAAGGCATGTACGCTCCTGCTGGACAGGCACCCCAGCTGACGCAGCTTCAGGATGAATTGCTCATTCCTGCTGAAAAATTCCTTTTCGTATTTCCAGAATACAATGGCAGCTTTCCTGGTATCCTCAAGTTGTTTTTAGACGCGGTATCCATTCGCTCCTACGCCCCAACGTTCAAGGCCAAAAAAGCTGGATTGGTTGGTGTTGCTTCTGGTCGCGCGGGCAATCTTCGCGGTATCGACCATATGACAGGGGTGTTGCACCATGTCGGTACTCTGGTCATGCCCAAGATTCTACCCATTTCGTCCATCAGTGCCATCTTGGACGATAAGGGGCAGATAAACAGTGAATCGGCAGAAAAGGCTATGCGTGAAATGGCACAGGCGCTGGTCGATTTTTGAGGTAAAAGAGATTGTGGTTCTTCTAAAAGTGAAAATATGTCTAGACCTGACTTTGCGCTTCTTTCTTCCGGTGCAGAATTCAACAATTGGTATTGGCTAAAAGAGGAGATGATAGACATCTGCAAACAGTTGGAATTGCCCTATTCAGGCAGTAAGTTTGAATTGCGCGATCGCATCATTTATGCGCTGGACAACAATGGTGCCTTGCTTCGCGAAAAAAAGGCGCCAAAAGCTCGCTCCAGGTTCAATTGGGCCAGAGCGGAGCTGACCTTGGACACACCCATCACAGATAATGTATCCTTTGGCCCTAATTTTCGGCGATTTATGAAGGAGCAGATCGGGCCAAACTTCGTTTGCCACAGCGATTTTATGGACTGGGTCAAAGACAATCCCGGAAAGCACTTACAGGATGCCGTCTTGAAATGGGAAGAGTTGGAGCGCAGAAAGGACGATCCAGCCTTTCGCCGGGACATTGCCAAGCACAACATGCTCAGCCAGTATGTCCGCGACTTTCTCGATGATAATAAGGGGCGATCTTTTCGCGATGCCCTCCGATGCTGGGACTTAAAAAAGCAAATGCCTGCTGCTGGTGGCTTTGTTGTGTATGAGAAGCAAGATTTGGAGTTATTGTCTGCCTAATATGCTGCTTGGTCGGACTATCGCAGCTTTTCCAAGGCTTCCTCAAAGCGTTTGACGTAGGTTTCCCAGGAAAATCCCTCTGCCCAATGTCGAACTCCAGCCCGGCGCTGTTCAACTACTGTTCCGCCTTCTGCCAGTCGTTTCATTTGTTCCACCAAAGCCATTTTATCTTGTGTCGGATAGAAGAATGCATACTCGCCGCCGACCTCCGTCAAGCTGGAATTCCTCGGGCAGATAACGTTGGTACCGCAAGACATCGCCTCCAATACCGGTAGCCCAAACCCCTCATAGATCGAAGGGTAGATCAAGGCAAGCGAGTGACTGTACAGCTCTGGTAGATGTTTTTTATCCACATAGCCCGTCAGCACAATATCCGATCGGAAGGGATGCCGTTCCAGCTTTTCAAAAAAAGATTCCGACTTCCAGCCCTTCTGCCCGACGATGAGCAGCTGAACGCCTTTTTGATCCCACTGCTTAAAGTTTTCATAGGCATCGAGTAGCAATTCGAGGTTTTTGCGCGGCTCGATGGTGCCTACAAAGATGAAGTAGGGTGCATGTACTCCTTTTGAAGAGAGGTATGTTTTCTGGGCGGTTGGTTGGTAAAACGCCTCTCGGCCCAGGTGAATGGTTTCGGTTTTTGCCTTTGTGACGGGAAAAACACGATGCAAATCGGCAGTGGTGTTGTGAGAGTTGGAAAGCACCAGATCGGCGCGGCGCAGGATGCTTTTGAGAAATATCTTTTGCAGCAGCTGACTGTGGAAGCGGTGGTATTCTGAGAATAGAATGGGCGTCAAGTCGTGGATCATTGTAATGCGGCGGATGCGTCCTGGTAGGTTGAAAGGACCAAAGTGGGCTGGTTCATAGACGGCATCGACCTTGAGCCAGCGGGCGACCAATGGCAGGAGGAAAAACAGTCGGACGGAGGCAAATCCAATGGGCAGGTGGATATTGGGAATGGCGATTTGCCGGACATTCAGGGATGGGTCGACCTTCTCGCGCAGCAGAATGTATTCATGTTTCGACTCCCTTGCCAACAGCGCATTGATGAACTCTCGGGTGTACACATGTACGCCTGCTCGTTGGTTGTCCAAGGGGTCGGCTATGATGGCGATTCTCATGGGCGGCTGGATTCGATGACTTTATCGTAGATTTGGAGGGTTTCCAAGGCAGCTTTCAACCAAGAAAAGCGGTTGGCCTGCCGCCAGGCTTCCCTTGATTTATCCTGCCAGAGCTGCTCGTCCGTCAACAATTGCTGCATTTGGTGGCAAATTTGGGAAACATCCTCTGGGTCGGCTGGCAGACCTGCTGCTCCGGCGATCTCCGGCATGGAGCTGTTTTGTCCATATATCACTGGTGTTCCACAGCTCATAGCTTCGAGTAAAGGCAGCCCAAAACCTTCATAGAAAGACACATAGCACAGAACCTTGGCATTGGCGTAGAGGAGTGGGAGGTGGGCATCGTCCACAAAGCCGGTGAAGCAAAGGTCCGTCCGCTCCAAATCCAATTCGGAAAATATCTCTCCTGTTTTCCATCCTTTTTTTCCACAGACCACCAAAGAGATGTCCAATGTGGGCTGTTGTATTTTCAGCTCGATGAAAGCTTTCAGGGTGTTGCGCAGGTTTTTGCGCGGCTCGATGGTGGACAGGCACATCAGGTAGGGACCGTCTGGCAGCCCGTATTTTTTGCGGAGTCGATCGATATTGGTCTGCCTGAGCGATGGCTTGAACTGACTTTTGTCGGCTGCTTCATAGCACAGGTGAAGTCGTTCTGTCGGCAAGTGGTAGGCAGCCTGTACATCCTGCAAAGTGGATTGAGAAACGTTGAGAATATGTGCCTTTCGGCGAATCAGGTCTTGCATGCCTTTTTCTGCCAATTGGATGTTCTGTTGGGTGTGGTATTCGGGAAATAGTCGATGCGTCAGATCGTGTACACTCACCAGGATGTTGGCAGAGGTTTCTGGTACTTCTGGCATATGTTGGGGCAGTGGAACGTGGATCAGGTCGGCTGACTGTAGAGCTGCTTTGATGTCGTCCTTCTTTTTTCGGTAGCGCCACCGCATGGCTCGCTGTTGGATGGACTGCAGCATTCTTCGAAACGGCCCTTGTCGGTAATAGTTGGAAATGGGTTCGTATAGGGCAGTCGGTAGGTTCTTTTTGACAAATATCTTGAAGAGCAAGAGCTTTTTTTCGTAGCCCATTTTCCGTCGATCCTTCAGGATGGCCTCCTTTTCATCTAAGGTTCGGAATTCCGAGTCAGGCGCTTCGATCGCCTCTTCGCGCTGTATCAAAGGTTGGATGTTCTTGTGGTCGTAAAGCGCTATTTGCCATTCGGGTAGATGGGGGAGAATGACTTTGAGGCCATTGAGGAGTTCTGCCAGGTAGCGCTTGATACCATCGTTGTCGCTGCTGTACAATTTGTTGGCTTCAATCATCACGCGTTTTTGCTTGGGAGGAGCGGCTGATGCAGGCTTCGCATAGCCCCATTCGATGAGCTGTGGACCGTGCTGGGCCATGAGTAGCTTTTCCAACGATGGAGGTAATTCCTCTTGCCAAGCCCCGATCTTTCCCTTTCGAAAGTGCAGCTGCGCCCGTTCGGTTTTGAAGTTTTGCCCTTTGCCGCCGCCGTAGGCGGGTCTTCCGAATTTCAAATCTTTAAAACTCGGTAGCTTCTCCAATGCAGGGGGTGGTAGGTCCACAATCGACCGTAGCTTTTCCACCTCCTCGATGGGATTGGCGATCAAATCCTCGAATCGGATCACCACATCCGCCTTGTCGGTCCACTGCTGGACATTTTCGGACCAACCTCCAAAAAAGCTGCCTTCCTGTGCCAATATGGCTTCTAGGAGGTTGTTGTAAAAATCGCTTCCGGGCGCGACGATGTCCTTTCGGTGGTGCGCAATCGAAACGAGGGAATCCCGACCATCCCGGATGATGTAGACCGAAGGCAGGTCTCGGAGGGAAGCCGGCAGGTCTTTGGGCAGCAGGTGTGTTTTGACGACGGGAAAATCCTTGAAGTTGGCATCTAGGTTCCGATCCGGATCGCGATGGTAGGTACTGGATGCGATGCCATACACTTCGTGTAGGACATTTCTGAAGAATGTGTTTCCCGATCTAGGGAAAGAAGCCAACCAAATCATGCTCTTGCTGTTGCTAGACGCTATACGAAAGAAGTTTTGTAAAGGTTACCCACTCTTTGGTGGCAAGATAGAAAATACCTGTCGAATCTGTGGGGTGAAAGCTAGCCTTGTGTCTGTGGATGGTATCTGGACAAGGACGGACATTTATTGTTGATTAGTTTGGACGCATTTTTGGGTGTATATCTGTGGATTCTACGATGTAGGAACCCTTGAAATCATTGGAAAAGCCTATATTACATTTGAAAACGACAAATTAAGAACGTCTGTCCCATGTTCAACCTATTCAAATCGACTCGTTCGAAGGAGGTAGTTCCCGTTGAAATAGAGCTACTTTCCGTTCACATTCCCAAAACCGCTGGTACATCTTTTCGCAACATCCTCAAGCAAGTCTATGGGGAACAGGCTGTTTTGCGCTTGGATATTTCGTTGAAAGATGGGGTCTTACGATTGAATGAGCAGGAGAGTCAGGCCAATGCCTTGCCGGCACATACGCAGGTCGTTCACGGCCATTTTTCGCCAGCGTTGCTGCGACAGCGCTTCGACCTGCGCGGCGACATTCCAATGATTACCTGGCTGCGTCATCCGGTCGAAAGGGTCATTTCCAATTATTTCTACCTGGAAAAGCGCTTACAGGAAGAATTGCAGGAGGAGGCCAAGGGCTTGGATATTTTGCGCAAAATGCAACGAAGCCTCATGGAATACGCTAGAGATGAGGTCAATCGGAACCGACAACACAAATTCCTAGATGGGATTCGACTGAGCGAATTGGCATTTGTGGGTATCCAGGAGCACTACAGCGATGACCTTCTGGCCCTTGCCCAGCTGTTTGATTGGCCAGCATTTGAAGAGCTGCACCACAATCGGACCGCCCAAAAACGCAGGGCTGTCAGCGAGGCGGAGCGAAGCGAAATTGCACAACTCAATGCCCTGGATATGGCGCTGTACGAGGAAGCATTGAACTTGCGAAAAAAAAGGTCGAGCTGAAATGATTGAGCTGATTTCCATTCACATCCCCAAAACGGGTGGCACGTCCTTTTATCAGATATTGCAACAGGTATATGGCGAATCCGTATCTATCTCTTACAAGCGCAGAGATTATAAAAAAGCCATCAACGAATACGCGACTATTGAAAAGGCGCTTTCAGCCAATGTCAAGGTGTTGCATGGACACCTGTACTACAAGGAAGTGAAGGCGCTACATAAAAAACATCGGGCCGGTATCATTTGCTGGCTGCGCGAACCCGTGGCAAGGGTGGTGTCCAACTATCGCTTTTTCAAAGCTGGCCTGATGGACCCTACTAGAAATCCGCTGAATTACGAGCGGAACAAGCACCGCATCAACGAGTCTTTAATGACTTATGCGGCCAAAGAAGAGAATCGAAACCGAATGTCGAAATTCCTGGAGGGAATTGATTTAAAGGATGTCTTCTTTGTGGGTTTGCTGGAACATTTTGAAAAAGACCTCCGTCGCTTACAACAACAATTGCATTGGAAAGAGCTGAGTATCCCTCAGTTGAACCGAAGCGTCTCCGGACCGGCGGCAAACAAGCCGACCGCCCGGGAATTGGACGCCATCAAAAAGTTGAATGAACAAGACCTGCTCCTATACGAGAAGGCTTGTCAATTATTGGGAAAGTGATGATGAATTTTTTTTCGAAAAGTTTGAATATTGTCCTCGGACAAAAGGCGACCGATGTAAGTGGGACGGATAACGCCCGCATCAGCATCCCGGACTTTTTCAAGGTCTTCATAACCCTTTTGCTCATCGGAGCCAGCATTTGGTTTTTTCACATTGAAGAAGGGCTGAAGTTGTTCGAGCTGATGACCGTCGTGACGCCCGGCTTTGTGATCTATGCCTTTTTGCCCCTTTCTTATCGCATGCCTTTTTTCTTCCTACTCAATTGCATCGCGCTGTTTTTATTGTTTGGTATCCCAATCGGAAGTAGCATTCTATTGATTTGCTTGGCTTTCATCGGTATCACGGCTCTGCCCATTGCCTGGAAGTATCGGGCCGCCCTGACTGTTCTGGCTACTTTTGTGTTGATCTTTGTACGGGTGGGTTTCTGGACGAGTGGCAACAGCCAACAAATCGTGACGGTGGTTGGCGTATTGATTATGTTTCGGAGTATTTTGTATCTATACGAGTTACAATACGAAAAAGACGATCCCGGCTTTTGGAAGCGCATCAATTACTTTTTCTTACTGCCCAACCTCATCTTTTACATCTTTCCAATTGTCGACTACAAAACTTTCGTACGAAAGTACTACGATCGACCAGCCTATGACAACTACAGCAAAGGATTGAAATGGATGTTTCGTGGCATTACGCATTTTCTATTGTATCGATTGATGTACTACTATTTGATGCCGGCGATGAGCGATGTCCACACCGTATATGATTTATTCCAGTATTTGTTGGTTTCCTATGCTTTGATTGTCCGTTTATCTGGTTTGTTTCACTTTTCTGCCGGTGTGTTGTGTTTGTTTGGCTTTAATTTGCCTGAGACCTTCAACAACTACTTTTTGGCGACGAGTTTCAGTGACCTTTGGCGCCGCATCAACATCTATTGGAAGGACTTTGTAATGAAAGTCTTTTACTTTCCCATCTACTTCAAATTCAAAAAGCGCAACAATACAGCTGTCTTCATTACGGTGATGATCGTATTCTTTTTCAATTGGTTTTTGCACGCTTATCAGTGGTTTTGGATACGAGGCACTTTCTTGCTAAAACAAAACGACATTCTATTTTGGGCTTTGTTGGGTCTTGTGGTTGCAGCTAATTCTGTTTATCAAAAAAATACAAAGGCCAAAAAGGGTGCGGCTGGTTTTCATCCCCGTGAGGCATTCATCAAGTCGGCAAAGATCGTTGGTATGCTGTGTTTGATGAGCTTTCTGTGGAGTTTCTGGATCAGTCCCAGCATTGGTGTTTGGTGGGCATTCCTGATGGGTGTCGAGCCATTTGGTTGGACGGATGTATTGGTCATCAGCGCTGTAGCTTTGGGCTGCATACTGCTGGGAACCGTCTTGCATTACTTATCCCATCAGTACGGCTGGCAAGACAAGCCAAAGCCTGGCCAACAGGAAGAGGCGCGTTTGAGCTATGTAAACGGTGGATTGTTGCTCTTGCTGCTGGCCGGCAACCCCTGGGTCAGTCAGGAAATTGGCGATCGCTTCAATTTTGATATGGAACCCGTATTGACAACGAAGCTCAACAAGGCCGATGAAGAACAACTGTTCAAAGGCTATTACGATGAACTCATCATTGGCAACAACCTCAATTCCCGGATGTGGGAAGTGGACCAACAAAAACCAGCCAATTGGGGCAATCTCAAGTCGACGGGCATTGTGAAACCAATGAAGGACATCATCTTGAAAGAGCTGAAACCAAACGAAAAGGTCGTCTTCAAAAACGAGGAACTAACCACCAACAGCCACGGCATGCGCGACCAGGAATACGCAATTGAAAAGCCAGCGGGAAGTCTGCGCCTGGCCCTCTTGGGAGGCTCCATGGAAATGGGTTCTGCCGTCGCTGATACAGAGACCTTCGAATCGGTTTTGGAACAGCAACTCAACCAATCGGATGTTTTTGATCCTTTCCAAAAAATAGAATTGCTCAACTTTGCCATCGCTGGTATTCACATGCCGCAGCATGCGCCCATAACAGAGCGTCGCGTACGGCCTTTCCAGCCCGATGTACTGATTTACACAGGTCATTTGAATGAATTGCTTAGAGGAACAAGAAAGTTCGGAGAGGTCATGTCCCATCCCAAGTGGGTGGCCGATTATCCCTTTCTTTTCGATCTGGCCAATCAATTGCAGCTCCATCCCAAAATAGGCAAGGAAAATCTCGCCAGAGCTTTGGAGCCCTACAAAGAAGACCTATATGCTTGGGGGCTCGACCGGATTGCGAAGGTCTGCCGGGAAGATGATATTGTACCCATCTACATTTACATTTTAGCACCTGGTGACGAGCCTGCTGGCGATGAACGGGCGCAGCTCAAAAAAATGGCGGAAGATAAGGGCTTTTACTTTATAGATATGTACGATGTTTTCGAAGGTACAGACCCGACCGAAATGGCGACGGCTGTTTTTGACAAGCACCCGAATGCCAACGGCCACCGCTGGATTGCACAGCAATTGTTCCAGCGCTTGTCCGAGGATGAAAAGCTCCAACAATTAATTCTGTCATCTGCTCGAAAGACTTCCAAGACTTCCAGAGATTAAACCACAACCCATGAAGAAGTTAGAATTTTTGATGCTCGATCTAAAATCCTATTACAATTCGCCAGCTTATCAGTTGGGGCTTTTGGTCGCTTATGCTTGTACGGAGGAAGTCGTCAAGGAGCGAATAAATTTTCGTTTTAGTGAGCATCCCCGGCCGCAGCCTGCCCAGGAGATCGCCGAAAAAATCTTGGACCTGCAGGTCGATGTGGTCGCTATGTCCAACTACTCGTGGAATTACAAAAAGATTTGTGGCATACTGGACTACCTGACAAGCTGCGGAAGACCTCTGCCGTACATCATCATCGGCGGGCCGAACAGCGCCGGTAGTTTTGGCGAGGATATGATGAAAGAATATCCGATTATTTCGGTGATGATAGAAGGAGAGGGAGAGCCAGCCTTCAAGGACATATGTTTGAGTCTGGCGACTGATCCGGACAAAGACCCCTTTATGGATTCCCGAAACTGTGTGGTCCGAAGCGACAATGGAGCCATCAGCCGTCCCAATATCAACCATCGGATCAAGATGTTGGATGAAGTGCCTTCGCCCTATTTGGAAGGGATTATTCCTCTGCATCCGGCGCCACTTTTTTACGAAACCAATCGGGGTTGTCCCTACCGATGCACCTTTTGCTATTGGGGCAATGGCAATTCGAAGGTTTACCGGATGTCTCAGGAGCGCATTACCGAAGAGATTGAGTTTTTTGCCAAAAATAAGGTGCGGGCTATGTTCTTGGCCGATGCCAACTTTGGAATTTTCCCCGGAGATGCCGACATCGCTCGGCTGATTTGTGAAGCCAACGCCCGCTACAATTATCCGATCCGATTTGTCGGTGTGAATTGGGCCAAAAACAGCAGCGACCGCATTTTGGAAATAGCTTCTATTTTTCGGGAAGGAAAAATCGGTGTTGCAACGACGCTGGCCATTCAATCGGTCAGCCAACAAGCTGAGGAGATTTCTAAGCGCTACGCCATGCCGCCCTCGCGCTTTGTGAATTTGGTCAAAAATGCAGAAGAGCGCAACATCGATACCTATACCGATTTGATCTGGGGACTGCCTGGCGAAAGCTATCCCGAATTCTTACAGGGCTTGGAGGCAGTCATTTCCACTGGCGTCCCCTCCCTGATGATCCACCAACTGTCTTTGCTGCCCGGAACGGAGTTGTACGAATCGAAGGAAGAGTTGAAAATTCGGCTCTTATCGGAGGAGCGCCCCGAAACGGTGATCCCGCACGAAGAACGTTCGGATTATTACGAGTACATCGTCATCAGCCACCAGAATATGAGCTACACGGAGATGAAACGCGGTGCTAGAATTCTAGGGGTCGCACATGTGCTGCACAACCACGACTTGGGTAAGATTGTCAATTTTTACCTGGCTCGCTATGGTTTGGGCGTCAAGGAAGCCTTTTCTTTTCTGGACGATCTACTGATGGGAAAGGTGGACGATTTTCCCAGTAGACACCGCACTTTTCTGGATAAAATGCGGCAGGCGATCGTCGGCTTTGCCGATGGGACAGGCAATGATGAGACCATATTTTACCGCCGCTTGAGTGAGCACATTTGGTTCAAGCCGAGCGACAATGGTTTCCGGGAAGTCCGTCAGGGGGAGTTGCGCGATTTTATGCAAGACTTCTACAAAGCCTTTTGTGAAAAATACCAAATTTGCACAAGGGCGAAAGAACAACAGTGGCTACAAGCGCTGGTCGACTACAATTGGTTGATTTCGCCCAAACCTGTATGGAAGCCGAATGCTTCCTACGAATTATCCTTGGATGTGCATGCCATTTGGGCAGATATGCTGGCCGTTATCTACAGCCACGCCATTCCGGAGGCCGTCGCCAAGAAGCAACGAAAAAACAATCCGGAGGACAATTGGGAAAAACTGCCGGGCTTGATCCGGGAAAAGTTGGCGAATTTGCTCAGTGAGGAGTATCTGGAATCGAAGGAAAAAACGGTCTCTTATCAAGTGAAAAATCCTTGGGTATTTCCACCTTCCAAGACCAACATCGATTGGCTGTTGACGGCCCGGAGCAAACACTGCCAGGTGGTATTGCAGGAGTGATCACATATCGTATTCCTTGATTTTTTGGAGTTGGTCTTTGAGCTGTTCCTCTCCGAGGTGTTTGAGGCAGTTGCGGATGTAATAGTCCAGGGCTGCAGGAACATCTTCTGATTGGTGGATCAGCTGGCCTTTGTCGAGTACGGCAACCCGAGAGGCGACTTTCATAACTTTGCGGATGTTGTTGGAGATAAAAATGACGGCCTTTCCCTTTTGTTGCACATACTGCTTCAAGTGTTCCAAGCACTTGGCTTTGAAGAGCGAATCCCCTACGGCCAGGGCCTCGTCGATGATGAAAACATCTGGCTCTGTGGCAACGGCGATCGAATAGGCCAGGCGCGCGCGCATCCCTGAAGAGTAATTGCCGTAGGGCCGGTCCAGCTTGTCGCCCAGCTCTGAAAAGGATTCGATGAAATCCATTTTGGCATCCAAGGCTTCCTTGCTCATGCCGTACATCGAGCCTTTGATGTAGATATTTTCCCGGCCTGTAAATAGAAATTGCATGCCGGAGCGAAGCGCAAAGATAGCGGTAACCTTCAGATTGGCTACCCCTTTGATGGAGCCGATCTCAAGCGGATAAATACCAGCGATCAAGCGCATCAGAGTGGTTTTGCCAGAGCCATTGGTGCCTACGACGCCTAGAATTTCTCCTTCGCGCAAATCAAAGTTGATGTCTTTCAAGGCCCAGAATTCTCTTTTTCGGAGGACCTCCTTTTGCGTATTTTGCAGCATCAAGCCATCGTACAATAAATCCTTGATCCCGTAGTACATATTGTACTTGATGTCTTTACTGAATTTCTTGCTCAGCCCTTGGATCGATATCAATACTTTTTCATTCATGGACTGTCAAATATTGATGAGGCGTTCCAATATGCGCGACTCAGAAGCCTTGAAGATTCGCATCACAAATAGGAAAAAAACCAAGGCCACCAAACTGCAGATCAAATAGTTGCGCGCTTCGTAAAACGTTCCCTGTGTCAGGACATCTCTGCAAAAGCCCACCAAATAAGTCATCGGGTTGAGGTGGACGATGTCCGATAACCAGCCCAATTGAATTTTGGGTGCGTAAACAATAGGGGTGATAAACATCAGTAGTCGGATGCCTTCATCCATGAGGTTGCTCAAATCCACAGCAACTATCTTTAGCAAGGCGCCAATCAGCCCCAAGCCCAGCCCGACCAACAAAAGTGGAATCAAAGCGATCGGAAACAAAAGAGCGACCCAACTCAGCTTGACGCCAAAATAGAGTAGCACGATGAGGTTGATGGCAAAAGGAACCGAAAAGCGAATCAGATGGACAATGACTTTTTCGACGATGAGGACTTCCCTAGGGAAATGCGTCATAATCATAATTCGGCCATTGTTGCTGAACAGGGTGCTGCTGCTCTTATAAATGTCGGCAAAAAATCCCCAAATAGAGGTACTCAGCAGCACATAAGCAGGGTAGGGAATGGCCGTGTCGCCCGGTTCGACAATGCCGGCCCCGTTGAGTAAAATCCACACCAACACCGCCAGGATCGGGACGATGAAGAGCCAGCTCAGACCGATGAAAGAGCGTTTGAATTCCGTCAGTATATTGATGCGAACCAGTTGGCGGATGAAAAAGCGATAAGTGCGAATGTTTTGAAACAGCATGCGCCACCTACGAACAAAACCCACTCGCCCGCTTGGGTGCAAATCCATTAAGGGGCTTATCTGTTCTTCGGGCTGCTCCATATCAAGGGAATGTGATTTTCAAAGGTATTAGTTTTCAAGAATTGCTCCAAATTAAAAAAAATGGCAATATTTTAGATATTTGTAATGGGCGGAACATCCTTAGCTAGACATTCGGCTCCGCCTCTTTTTAAACGACACCTAATTTTGCCCTTAATATTACTTTTATGAAAATACTGAGAACACTTCTATTACCCATGCTGGTTTTGACATTCCTGGCGGCTTGCAATACAGAGACGGCCAAAGAGCCTGCAACCGCAGAAACCCCTGCCGCCAAGGAGCAACCTGCCAAGCGGATGGTCAATTTTGTCGACAAGGCCATTAAGCGACTTGAAAAAGAGATAGAGCTCAGCCCCGAGCAGCTTTCGGCCATTAAGGAAATTGGAAAATCTTACGACTTCGCCAATATGAAAAAGGCAGACTTGGTTCGGGAACGCAAAGCTTTTCGGGAAAGAATCTTCCAAGAAGTGTTGACCCCAGAGCAGGCGGCTGTCTTTCAAAATAAGAAGTAGATCACTTCTCCAATAGCATGCTTTAATATGATTTGGCTGGCTTCCTTCCCAAGATCGGGAAATACCTTTATGCGCAATGTCTTGTTCCAGGTTTATGGACTGGAATCCTCTGCGATCCACGAAAAGAACTTGGAACAGCCCGGCGACCGCTTGACCTTTCCCATCGTCAAAACCCATTTGATGCCTCATCAGGTGGCCCACTTGGGCGCCAAGCCGGCTGTGATTTACTTGGTTCGGGATGGCCGGGATGCTTTGGTTTCCTTGGCGCATCACCGCAGCAACATTGTTGCGCCTGGCTCGGATTTTCATTTCAATTTGAGCGAAGCACTGAAGGCCAAAGAGGGAAGTTTCTTCGGCGGTTGGCACCAAAATGTACTGGATTGGATTCAAAAGGCAGATGTCATTGTCCGTTTTGAGGACCTCATTCAAGACCCGATGGCACAAATGGAGCGGATTGAATCCGTGTTGTCCCTGCCAGCCAGGGTAGAGCGCATCGAGCTACCGACTTTTGATACCCAGAAGTTTGGCAACCCGAGGTATGGTCCGAATGGAGAGAAGAAAACCCTGTTTTTCCGAAAGGGTAAGATCGGAGATTGGAAGGAGGAAATGCCCCAGCGCTTACAAAAAGCTTTTTGGTACAAGAGCGGCCCATTGATGGAACTGTTGGGCTATACCCCCACGGGAGAGATAGAGGCTTTGCCGCCTTTGGATCGCATCAATGGCGCAGCGCAGATGCTGGGGCCTGCCCCGGAAGCTTGGTACGAGAAGGGCATCGTTGGTAAGATGATGGACCATTGGCCTCGAAAAAAATAATTGTTTATGCAGTTGCCCCATACGCCCTTATCGCATCGATTGAAACTGGTGTCCATCCATATTCCGAAGACGGGTGGAACTTCTTTTCAGCTGTACCTCCAAAAGCAGTTTGGAAAGTCGGGCTTTCTTCGGATGGATTACAACATTCGCGAGGCAGCCGAGGGGCAGTTGGATAAGCTGGTTTCCAAGAACAATATGCCAGAGGAGGTACTGGCGCAGGCCATTCGAAACGGCAAGCTTTCGGATGGTGTTCAAGTTGTCCACGGACACTTTAAGTATCGGCACTTTGAAAAACTATTCACGACCAATCCCGATACGAAGTTCATTACCTGGCTGCGACACCCCATTGAGCGGACGATCTCCAATTACTATTACCTCCAAAGCCAGTTGGACGAACTGATTGTCCACCAAAAAAACTCGCGCAAAATCATGGGACGTTTGATGAGAAGCCTGGTCGAATTTGCGCAGTTGGAACGACAAGCGACACTCTACCAATCCTATCTGGGTGGCCTTTCTCTGGACGCCTATGATTTTGTAGGAATTCTAGAGCATATGGAGGAAGAAAGTACTGCTTTGGCAAAGCAAATGAATTGGAGTGCTTTCAAAAATCCGCATGTCAACAAAACGCGCTTGAAAAAGCCGCCAATCACTGTTGCACAACGAGCGGCGCTAGAAAAGGTGCTCAAAGGAGAAATTGAACTTTATGAAGAGGCGCTCCGATTGCGGGATCGACGCCTTCGAGACTAGCATTTTTAACCTGCCCGGTAAATAAACTGAACTTATGTTTAAGCGATTGTTTCGACGCTCAAAAAGTGACTTATTGCCCTATCCCTTTTTCCTGCAAGGGCGGACCGATGTCATCTTTGTACACGTCACCAAGACGGCTGGTACGAGCATTCGAAAATCCCTCAAGCTGAATCGGACCAATTTGTCTGAAAGCTTCAAGAAACACTATTTTGTATCTGAAATCATCCAGCTTATCGGCCCGGAACGATGGGATAAGGCTTTTACCTTTACCTTTGTGCGCAATCCATGGGATCGGCTCTTTTCGCATTATCGCTTCAAGATGCGTAAGCAAAATACCACGGATATGGTCAGCATCGATCACTTCCAAGAGTGGAGCTTGAAAAAAATTCATAGGTCCTTGATGACAACAGATCCAACCCTCTGGAAAAACCTCAAACCGCAGTCGGAATTTCTATACAATCAAGATGGGCAGATCGCCATAGACTTCATCGGTCGCTTTGAAAACCTGGAAGCTGATTTTCAAACGCTCTGTCAAAAGATCGGTATCAAAGCTCAGTTGAGCCATTTCAACCAATCGCTCCCCATCCTAAATTATCGCGACTTTTACCAGGACGAACTCAAATCGTTGGTTGAACACTACTATGCCGATGACATTGAGAATTTTGCTTATACATTTTAGGCTAAGTGGTCAAAATTGTGCTCTCCTCCCCATGTTCCGCCTCCAAGCCTTTGATAGATTGAAAAAATGGTCTTATTTTAGTAGCATAATTCTAAAGCGTGTACTCATGGACAGTATCAAAGAAATAGTAAAGAACTACTTGTTGGAGGAATTTGTCAACGAGTCAGAAACAGGTCCTGTAACGGACAGCCTACCGCTTTTGAGCAGCGGCATTCTCGATTCCATCTCCGCCCTGCAGTTGGTCGAGTTCTTGGAAAAAACCTACGAGTTTGAATTTCAGGCTCAAGAAGTGGATCAGGACAATTTAGACACTTTAGTAAAGATCGAGGCTTTCGTACAATCGAAGATTGCTGCCTAAATGGAGCATCTTTCTGAGATATTGCCGAAAGCGGTTTCCCATTTTGCCGATTGTAATGCATTATTAGAACCAAGTGGTTTGACTTGGACCTATCGGCAATTGGCCGAACGCAGCGATCGACTCCGTTCCATCCTGGAAGCACATGCTTTGACAAGCGGAGACCGCATCGGTTTGGTGCTGCCCAAGCGCGCCGATACCGTGGCTGCGATTTTGGCGATCTTGGCCATGAAGGCTGCCTATATTCCCATAGACGCGCAGGCTCCCATGAGTCGCAATGCTTACATCCTGCAGGACAGCCAGGTCAAAGCCGTTTTTCTTGACCCTTCGCTGACCGCCTCCTTTTTATCTGCAACGACTCAAAAATGGACGATTGTAGCATCGGAAGAGGCACTTTTCGACTTGCTGGTTCGTACATCTGCTCCGGAGGAGCCCGCTACTTTTCCAGCGGATTTGGCCTACATGCTCTACACCTCCGGCTCGACCGGCCTGCCCAAGGGGGTTTTGATCACCCATCGGAATGCCCTGGCCTTTGTAGCCTGGAGTGCCACTTGTTTTGCCATCACAGAAAAAGATGTTCTAACTTCCATTGCTCCTTTTCATTTTGATTTATCCATATTTGATTTGTTTGTCGGCCTTTCGAGCGGTGCTTGCCTGGTGCTGATTGATCAAAAGGGCGCGAAAAATCCTCTTTTGCTGTCGAGCCTCATTGCGACACATAAGGTCAGCGTTTTATATGCAACGCCTACCTTGCTGAAGCTTATTCTTCACTACGGCAAGCCTTCGAGATACGACCACAGCAGCCTGCGGATCGTCCTTTTTGCAGGTGAGGTATTTGCCTTGGATGCCTTGAAACAGTTGAAAGCGCTTTGGACCCAGCCAACTTTCTACAATCTCTACGGTCCGACGGAGACCAATGTGGTGACTTGGCAGAAGGTACCCGATTCTCTGGACCAACTATCTGAGGCCATTCCAATTGGTGGTCCTTGTCCCTTTGCGTTATGCCGCCTTTGGGGCTTGGAGGGTTTCTTACCCGAGGTACCCGGCCAAAAGGGAGAATTGATCGTGAGTGGGGAAAGCGTAGCTCAAGGCTATTTAAATCTACCAGAAAAGACAAGGGAAGCCTTTTTACACATCGATGGAAAAATATGGTACAAAACCGGTGATGTGGTGGCCATCAATGCCAATGGAGCCTATGTTTTCATTGGGCGGAAAGACCGCATGGTCAAGCGTCGGGGCTATCGCATCGAGCTGGCGGAAGTCGAACGAGCGCTGTTGCAACACCCTGATATTCACGAAGCTGCCGTTCTAGCCGTCCAGGATGCCAAGGGCGATATTCGGCTGCAAGCCTACATCCACGGAAAAGAAAATAGTTCGGAAATGACCTTTTTGGCGATGAAAATGTATTGCAACAGTAATTTGCCGAAGTATATGTTGCCAGATTCCTTTATCTTTGTAGCATCGCTCCCCAAAACCAGTTCCCACAAGGTCGATTATCAACAGCTCAAAAAAAGGTCGAATGCTTGATTTCTCCCTTTCGCCTCAACAAGTGGCGCTTCGGGAAGAGATTGCCGAATTCGCCCAATCCTACCTCAACGAAGGGGTAGCCCAAAGAGATCAGGAACAATTTTTTGATCGCTCGCTCTGGGAAAAATGTGGCTCCATTGGCCTGCCGGGTCTGAGCATCCCCCAAGCTTACGGCGGCAGAGGCTTAAATGCCCTCGATACCGTCTTGGCACTGGAAGCTCTAGGCAGACATTCGGAGGACGCCGGATTCAATTTTGCGCTGGCCGCTCACTTGCTAGCTTGCGCCGTACCAATCTGGCAATTTGGAACAGACGAACAAAAGACCAACCTACTTCCCGCACTATGCAATGGTAAACATGTTGCGACCAACGCCATGACGGAAGCAAGCGCAGGTTCCGACGTATATCGGATGGCCAGCACAGCTGAGCCGACCGATACGGGCTTCCTGCTCAACGGTCATAAGACCTATTGCTCCAACGGCCCGGTCGCAGATGTTGTGTTGACTTATGCCACCACCCATGAAACCAAAGGGTTTTTTGGGGGCATTACGGCTTTTGTGCTACAAAAAGACCAACATGCTTTCCGTTCAACAGATCGGATTGACAAGCTGGGCTTGCGCACTTGCCAACTAGGAGAATTGTTTTTTGAAAATGTGGAACTCGAAGCAACAACCGTCTTGGGGGCGGTCGGTGGCGGTGGTCCCATTTTTCATCGGTCGATGGAATGGGAGCGCATTTGTCTGGGTGCATTGCACATCGGAGAGATGGAACGCCTGCTGTCCAAGGCTGCTCGTTTTGCCAAAAAGCGCCGCTCTGCCGGAAAAGCCCTACAGGAGTACCAAGCAGTCATGCACCCGTTGGCGGATTTGAAATGCCGGATTGAAGCCGGTCGCCAATTGCTGTACAAATCGGCTTGGATGTTGTCTGAAAACAAGAAGGTCAACGCCCAAGCGGCTATGACCAAGTTGTTTATCAGCGAAACCTATCGGGACTTTGCCGTACAGATGCAGCAACTTTTTGCCGGAGCTGCCTTCCGTACACCCAATGAGTTTGAACGCTGCTTGCGAGATGCCATGAGTGCAACAATCTATTCTGGTACATCAGAGGTCCAACGCAACATTATTGGAAAGAGTATTCGGTGATGGATTGATTGGCTGCGGCAAATCGACGAATCATCAAAGGGTGTAAAACCATCAAATAATCCAACATGCACGATATCATTATCATAGGAGGAGGACCGGCCGGATCGACGGCAGCTACCTTGCTGGCGCGGCAGGGCTACAAGACCCTGGTATTGGAAAAGGCGAAATTTCCCAGAGAACACGTAGGGGAGTCCTTGTTGCCTTTTTGCTATCCCATATTAGAGGAATTAGGCGTTTTACCACAGATGCAAAAGGGCTATGTCCGCAAACCGGGCGCTACTTTTTCCAGCATCGACGGAAAGGATGAAACCCATTATTGCTTTGGGAAAGTCATTGAAGGGCCAGAGTATCTGTCTTTTCACATCCATCGGGCGCGATTCGATCATATGCTGCTGGAAAACAGTCGGAACAATGGGGTAGAGGTATTGGAAGAAATGACTGTTCGGAAGGTCGACTTTGAAAGTCTCTCGGATGGCGCAGTAGTACATGTAGACGACAAGGAAGGACGAGCGCATACCTTTCCAAGCCGCTTTGTGATCGATGCCAGCGGGCAAGATTCCTTGTTGGCCAATCAAATGGAAACGAGGGTGCCTTTTGATCAGTTACACCGCCGGGTTGCTTACTCCACCCATTGGAAAAATGCCAAGTTGAACGATTCCTTGCAAGCAGGCAATATCAACATCGTCCATCTCGAAGGGGAAAAGCTCGGTTGGATATGGATGATTCCCGTAACAGAGGATCGACTCAGTGTGGGCCTGGCCGTCAACATGTCTTATGCCAAGGCACAAAAGAAAGCCAGTCCGGTAAAGCGCTCTGAATTCAAGGAGTGGTTTTACCTCAAAGAAATTCAATCTTCACCGCTGGTAGCTGAGATCATCGAAGGGGCTGAGCGGGCGAATCCGGTGGCGGTGAATGGAGATTTTTCTTACTACTCGACCCGTAAGTTTGGCGATCGATTTGCACTGATTGGCGACGCCTCCGGCTTCATCGATCCTATTTTTTCGAGTGGAATTTACCTGAGCATGAAAAGCGCCCAATTGCTGGCTGAATCGCTGCCGAAGTGGTTGGAACAATCGGATAAGTTGCCCATGAAAGAGGTATATGATTCCATCAATGGGGCGTATGAATTGGTAGAAAAAATGGTGACGACTTTCTACGATCCAAATTCCATTCGCTTTGAGGATGTCCATAAACTACAGGTATACGACTACGAAAAATTCATCGCTGGTATGTCGATTTGGCACCTAGTACTGGCGGGCGATTTTTTCACTAATTACAAGAAATACATCAAGGCCGTAGGCTTGCTCAACAACGATCGGAAAATCGATCAATTCAAGAAATTGGCTGGCTATGAGCAGGACGAATCGGCCAATGTGATTTGTGTGGCCAGAAATGTCCAGCAGCAACTCAGTTCCAATGCCTCAAGGTAAATCAGAACGGTATGTACGACAATAATTGGGATCAATATTACCACATGACCTACTTGGTTAGAAAGCAAAAAGCTCTGTGGGATGTATCGCCGGAACAAGCCGTTGCGAGCGACCAAAAAATATTTGATCCCCATTTTGATCGTGCTTTGAAAGTGTTGGACCTGGGCTGTGGAACCGGCGGCCAGTCGGAATATTTATCTGCCCACTACGACGAGGTCTTGGGCGTAGATGTATCTGCCAATGCTGTTGCGCTGGCTCGGGAGCAGGTCGAAAAAAGCAATGTCTCTTTTGATGCGCTGGATATTACCCAAGCACTGGAAGCTTTTGACATTGCCCGATTGGGCGGCCCGTTCAATATTTATATGCGCGGAGTGCTGCATCAAATCAAGGAAAAAGATATTCCAACTTTTCAGGACAATCTATCCAAATTATTGGGAGAAAGTGGGACACTTTATGCGGTGGAAGTCGGCGATTCCATTCG
>JBCCSZ010000010.1:0-47066 GCA_039199225.1 Bacteroidota bacterium | reverse complement strand
TTTATTTAACGCAACTCAAAACAAATATAGTATCTTTTTTATTTAATTGCACTTTTTATTAAAAAAAACCTGCACAGCCAACGCAGACTTAAACAGTTTCTCTCCAACTTAATTGTCAACCCGATAGCTGCCAACTGCTTGTATTTCTCATTATTAGAAGCAAAAGAATTCATCTTCGTGACATAACATACCAGTTTTTTTAACCTCCTACCCTACTGCCGTCCGCTTCATCAAAATCAAACCATCAAAACGCTTGCTGTACTTCTGCAACCGATCTCGCATCACGGTAGGTGCATCAGCTGCATTTATCTTTTTAAAACCAATAACTCCATAAAAATCCTGTAGGTGATCATAAGGTAGACAGTAAACTTCTTGCGCTCCGAACAAGGAGGCCAAGGACTGAAGCATTTGTTTACCGATGCCTTTGCGTTGATAATACGGCAAGTCGACGAACATCCCTCTCAAGACCAGAAAATTTTCTTCAGGACAAAGTCGGACGATACCAACGAATCGGTCGCCCTTTTCTGCAACGAGGACAATATCGTTGGCCTGTATGGAAGTCAGGTAATTTTGCGTTTTGTAAAAAGCCTGTGCTTTGGCGACCTCCTGTGGTTGAAGGGTTCGGATATCAATCATGCCCAAAAATAATAATGCCCTGAAGGAATAAAAACCTTCAGGGCAATTCTGATCTAAAACTTTAGTTAGTCTACTCTATTTAGTTCTTTGTGATCGTGTAAGTGTAATCGGATACATTCAACAACAACTCAATGGTGTAATTACCATCTTCTGATATAATGATGTTGTCGCCACCGTATTCCAGTGAGCCATTGCCATTGGTATCACCAAAATCAATGACCCACTCATCATTTGCACGGAATTTCATTTCACCTGCAACCAAGTCCAAAGTAATGCTCATCACACCTGTGGTAGGGTCAACGATAAAGTCTTGATCTTCATCCCAACCATTGGGCGTAGCAGTACCAAGAACACCCCAGTTGGTAAGCGTCGTTGAATAGCTCAAATCGTTCAGATCGACCTTGAAGCGATAGAAACCTGCTGCCCCCAGAACGATGTCGTCACCACCGAGGTCTAGGATACCATCAGCACCTGTATCGCCCCAGTTGACATCCCAACTAGGTCCATCCGTAAATTTGTGCAGAGCATCTGCATCTCCAACATACAGGAAGCCCTCGAAAGTATTGTCACTTTCCCGAGAGTAGATCACTGTCTCGGTATTTCCTGGGTCCCATCCCTGGTAACTCCCTGGCACTTGTAGCTTTGGATAATCCACCGCTGTCTTGTAAGGCGTTATGGCAAGGGTAATTGGATCAGAGTACACGGTTGGTACATCCTCTACAACATCTGCCGCAATCCGAATTTGTACGTCGGTAGGCACACCATCTGGCAAAGATTTCATCAACATAGCGTTGTTTACTTCGCCGATGGTAACACCCTTCAATTCCAATGCATTGACAGTTCCCAAACTAACTGGGTCCCCAAAATTGGCATCCGCAGCATCCATTTCTACACTATAAGTAACCCCTGCATCAAAACCATATTCAGCCGGTGACCAGCTGAAATCGGCAAATGTGTCTTCGGCCTTTTCTTCGGTGAGTACAAAACTAGCGCCAGTAGCAGGAGCTGTAATTGTAGCTCCATTTTCAACTTTCAGGATAGGGTCGAAGCTTCTTTCTGTACAAGCCGAAAACAGCAGGGATACTGTCAGACTTATGAATATATATTTTCTCAACATGATTCTTCTGTTCTTTTTTTTAAGAAAATTTGATTAATAGCCATCGTTCTGATCCAGATTTGGATTGGCTCCGATGTCTGAAGATGGAATAGGGAATACATCGCGGATGGCATTGACAGCGCGCCCCTCAGGAACACCTCCCTTCAATGGCCACAAGTAATCGCCATCGCTAAACTGCCCAAAGCGGATCAAATCCGTTCTACGGTGGCACTCCCAGTAGAGCTCACGTGCTCTTTCATCCAACAAAAATTCCAAAGTCAGATCGGCATCCGTAATGTTTCCACCTGAATCGCCAAAGGCTCTTTCCTTAACAGCATTGACATACTGAACAGCGGTCGCACGATCTCCTCCAGTACCACCTCTAACAACTGCCTCAGCATACATCAGGTAAGCATCTGCCAAACGGAACATCGGAAAGTCTGTATCCGGGAAAGTCAAATCTGATCCAACAGCTCCACTGCGATCGATGTTTTTGTATTTCGTAATGGCATATCCCTCTGTAAACTGAGAAACATCGTTGATCTCCAAGGATTGTCCATCGGTGTAGAACATCGCACGTCCATCAAAACTGGCTTTTTCGATGCTGTAGGTGTGATCTGGCTTATCCAAATACAATTTGATGATGTAGGTACTCCCTTCTTCAATGATGATGTTAGAGCCATCAAAATCCAATATGGCATCTGCCCCACTGTCTCCATAGTTGATTCCCCAATCGTCGTTTGCTCTGAATTTGATCTCTCCCTGCACCAGCCCGGTTGTCAATGTCCAAGCACCTTCCACATCGTCATAGGTCATATCCGTGTCGGAATCCCAGCCACCATCGGTAGCAGAGCCAATGATTCCCCAAATCGTTTTCTCTGCAGTGTAGGTAGAATCGTTCAGATCAACGGTGACGCGGTAAAAACCAGCTTCACTGGCTACGATGTCGTCTCCTCCCGGATCCAATTTACCGTCACCATCGCTGTCACCAAAGTTGACATCCCAGTTAGGACCAGTTGTAATTTTGAACTTGGTATCTGGCTCTGTAAAGTTGAAGTAACCTTCGTACTTATCGTCGTCATTGACAGAACCTAGGACTGTACTTTCATTCGCAGGGTCCCAACCTTGGTAGGAACCAGGTACATAAATAACAGGATGTGCAGCACCAGGATTTGGCGCAACAACAAGGCTACCACCCGTTGAAGGGAACTTTTCGACTAAGGCGCTGGTCGTCCGGGTTCCACCCCAACCACCATCCAGACCGAAGTCTGCCGCAGGCATGCTGCCACCAACAGCCGCGTGTACGACGAAGGTCATCCCACCCCAGGTACGGGTAGAAAGGCCATCAAAGGCTACTGGAAAAATCAATCCGGTCGTCGTATTATTATCCGCCAGGAATAAATGCTCGTAGTTCTCATCGAGTTGGTAACCAGCATCGATCACCTTTTGGCAGTAGGTAATACATTGTGTATTCGCGTCTTTGCCAGCATATACCTCAGCGTTGAGATACAGTTTGGCCAATAACATCCAAGCAGCAGCTTTGTCTGCTCTGGCATATTCGTTTTGGCGAGGCTCTATCAAGATATTTTCAATCTCCAAGAGTTCAGACTCCAGGTAGGTGTACAGATTTTCAGCACTGATTTGCTCTGGAAAGAAAGCACCGACCTTGTCTTCTTCTGTGACAAAGGGAACATTGCGGAACATATCCAAAGCGTGCCAGTAGCTCAAAGCCCGAAGGAATCTTGCTTCCGCCCGGAAGACAGCTACCTCAGAACGAGTGCCAGCATCTACATTGCGGCCGTCCAATTTGCTATCGGTTGTTTCCCGGAGGAATTCATTACAAAGAGAAATTTGGTAGAAAATGCGGTTGTACATCGCTGTGATGAACTCATTGTTCGCATCCCAATCTTGCTCGTGGTAGTCGTGGATGTTTCCATCGTTCCAGGCAATGACAGCCTCGTCGGTCGACAATTCCTGAGCCTTCCAGTACTGACGGATGTAGGTAGAAAAACCCTCATCAATACCCGAAATGTCCGGCTGTCCGGCAGGGCCTTGCTGACCACTAACAGAGAGCCCTGCATACAACTTGGCCAAAACCTGTCTGTAGGCAGATGGTGAGTCGTAAACAACAGCAGAGGTCACTTCATCCTCATCCAATGGCACCGTATCCAAATCGTTGAAGCAGGAGGTCAAAAACAAGGAGGCGCCTGCCAAAACGAATAATAATTTTTTATAAGCTTTAAATTCCATTTCAATTGAATTTTAACGATTTAAAACGAATGAGTTTAGAAACTGGCATTGACACCGAAGAGGAAGGTTCTCGAACGCGGATAGATATCGTTGTCGATCCCGTTGTTTTCACCATCGAAAAACTCAGGGTCCATTCCACTGTACTCAGTAATCAATATTGGGTTTTGAACCGTTGCAAATAGTCTCAGGTTGGTCCCCTTACCAAAGGGGTTGGCAAAGCGATAGCCCAAAGTGATGTGATCTACTCGAAGGAAGGAAGCATCCTCGATGTAGTGGTCACTAAACAGCTGCTGCTCCACAAAGTCCGTCTCGCGAATATCCGGGTGAACATTCGTCAACGCACTGGTATTCAAAAGGCGTTGGTAGTAAGCCTGGTTTGACAAGTTGTTATTGTAGATGTAGTTGCCGAGGTAGGCACGACCAGCAACCGACAAGTCAAAGTTTTTGTAGTTGACACCGGTGGTAAAACCAAAGGTGATGTCTGCTGCAGGGTCTTCGAATTGGTAGCGGTCATCTGGTGTGATCTGACCATCGCCGTTACGATCAACATACAAGCCTTCTACAGGAACGCCGCTCTCATCATATACTTGCTCATAGACAAAGAAGGAGTTGGCAGGGAATCCAACACTGTGGATTTGGATGTTGTTACCAACACCACCAGCGATGCCTCCGGTGAAAACACCGAGGTAAGTTGGATCGTCTGTAGCAATCAGGCGAGTGATTTCGTTGTTGTTAACTGCAAAGTTCAGTCCGACATTCCACTCTACATCTTTGTTCTTGTATGGAATGGTATTGATTGTAAATTCAAATCCTCTGTTTTCCAAGTCTCCAACATTGGTGTTGATGAAGTTGGTCAGGTTCGTACCAGCAGGTACAGGGATGAAGTTGATCAGGTCTTCCGTCTTGCGAATGTAGTATTCTACAGAACCGAAGATGCGATCGTTGAACAAACCATAGTCAAAACCGAAGTTGTAGGTCGTTGTTTCCTCCCACTTGATGTTGGCATCGTAGCCTTCAGGACGCAGGGTGGTGACAAATTGGTCGCCAATCTGGTAACGAGCATTGTCGAAACTAGACAGGTAGCGAGACTGATACTCGTAAAAGCCTCCGATGTCCTGCTGGCCCGTGACACCATATCCAAGGCGCAATTTCAGGCTGTTGAGCGGCCCCACGGAAGTGTCATCGATGATCTTCCAGGCAAAGGCAGCAGCCGGGAAAAGTCCCCAGCGCGTATCCGGAGAGAAACGGGATGTTCCATCTCTTCTCAAAGTAAAGGTGAAAAGGTACTTGTCTTGCAAGGTATAGTTCAAGCGTCCGAAGAGGGACAAGAGGAACAATTCCCCAGAATCTTCATTCCTAGCTACTTCCGAACCAGAAGTATTGGAATCATTGTTCAAATCTGCGAAGAAAAAGCGCTGCCAGGAGTATCCTCCCATGATGTCCAAACGGGAACTACCGAAATCCTTGGCATAATTGAGGTAGAATTCCAAAAGCTCATTCTTCTTTTCCTGCTCATAAGTATTGCTGGTACCACCACCGTCGGGTGCTGGATCAAAAGCAAAGGCAGCATTGGTAGGAACTGTTGTAGAACCTTCAGCCTTGAGATAGTCGTATCCCAAGTTGAGGTTGGCCCGCAATTCCGGCAAGAAACCAAAGCGGTAATCGATACCAGCGGTAGTGATGTAGCGATTAACGCTGGATACATCATTGGTTTGCAACAAGTTGGCTACTGGGTTGGTCGGCGCTACAGTGTTTGGATCGCCATTGGCTTGTGTCCAGGTGAAAAAGCCACCATATGGGCTGGATTCATCGCGAACAGGCTGCGTTGGGTCGAACCGGGCAGAACCCGAAACGGCATCTCTTTCTGCAAAGCGGTTGTTGATGAAGGAGCTTTTGAAGCTAAAGTTCACTTGCAGGCGGTTGTCCATGAAGCCAGGAGATAAGTTCAAAGCAGCTGTTGTACGCTCGAACTGATCGGTCAACAAGATACCTTCCCGATCGGCATAACCAAGGGAAACCCGATAAGGTACAGGACCAATACCTCCGGCTACACTCAGGTTGTGCTCATGTCCAAAGCCATTTTGAAGGACCTCATCTTGCCAATCGGTATTGGCAGACCCCAGCAGGTTGCGCGCTTCGCTGCCATCGGGGAAGCGCTCCTCGATCAGCTGGCGATATTCATCCGCATCCATGACATCTGCTCTGGTAGCAGGCGTGCTCAAGGCTATTTGGCCACTGTAGTTGATGGATGGCTTTTTGCCAAGTGTACCTTTCTTAGTAGTAATCAAAATAACACCATTGGAAGCCCTCGATCCGTAGATGGCCGTTGCAGAGGCATCTTTCAGAACAGTGAAGGTCTCAATGTCGTTGGGGTTGATGGTGTTCAAGAAGTTTCTTCCCCCCTTAATGTCCCCATTATCGACGGGAATACCATCCACTACAATCAGCGGATCATTTGAGGCACTTAGGGAAGAACCTCCCCGAATGCGAATCACGGGCTTGTCACCAGGCGCACCAGGCGTTGAAATGACCACCCCGGCCATTTTACCGGCCAGTAGCTCTTGAGGAGACGAAATGGCTCCTTTGTTGAATTGATCTGCATTGACCGTTTGAACCGCTCCGGTCGCATCTTCCTTTTTTACAGTACCATAACCGATTACGACAACCTCGTCCAGAATGGCTCCGGCACTCAATTGTATGTCGAGAACGTTAGAGGCTCCCAACTCTATCACCTGGTCGGCGTATCCTGTGTAACTAATGGTCAAAGTCGTTGCATCTTCAGGCACGTTGATCGTATACTTACCGTCAAAATCTGTGGCCGTACCCTGGCCTGTCCCTGTAATCAAGACGTTGGCGCCGATCAGCGGTTCCTCCGTCTCTGCATCTGTAATCAGGCCGCTGACCGATCGCTGCGCAAGCAGCAAGTTAGGTAGGATGATCAGGGCCATGAAAAGCATAAATAGGTTAAAGCTTCTTTTCATGTCAGACTAGTGAATTTGAATTGTGTATGTAAATTTTTCAATTATCTATTTTCGACTGTTGATCCAATAAGACTGGTGTCGTCTTGAGCATTTGGGGACTCAATCAGAACTTGATTTCGAAATCCTAAAACAGTGGTTTTGTTCGTTTACAGGTAGGATGTACAAATTTTATGAGCTTAATTCTCAAAAACAAGGACAAATGATTAATTTTAGAGGTGTAAATGGGGAAATCTTGAAATTTGATTAATTACATACAGAAATTCTCCCTGGAATCCTAGAAAAAGATAAAAAACTCCGTTAAATAAGTTCCCAAAAGCGCCTAGTCTGTCTTAAGTTAAATCGTTTGGATTAATTGTCTTGCTATGTGTAGAATTGAAAAATGGGGCCGAAAATTTGTTCAAAAAGCGCAGATTATCCGTTTACTTACCCCTGCTGATAAGTGGTTGTCAAGCCTGTTGATGACCAGCCTATTTGTTTTGTTGACCAGCAGCCTTTCTGCTCAATTGTTCGGTTTACCCCATCTGGAGCGATTCACCATCTTCAACGGCCTACCCAACAACGCCATTCGATCCATTCACCAGGATGCCAGCGGCTTTTTGTGGATCGGCACAGAGGATGGCCTTTGCAGATACAATGGTTCCGACTTTCTGCCCTACAGCCGCGGAGCAGACGATGGCCGCTCCATATCCGACAATGTTATTACCAGCCTAGTCAGCAGTGACAGTAGCCGCTTGTGGATTGGCACCCAAACCAAGGGGCTCAACGTATATTCCTACCGACAAGAGCACTTCAGCTATTTCAACACGCCCATCTTGCGAGCGCCAGACGAAGAGTTCTTCATCAATGCCATACAGCCAGTTTCTGATGGTCATCAGCAACATATTTGGCTAGGTACAGCACAGGAAGCCATGCAATTGACTTGGCAAGCCGACAGTCTGCAAATTAAAAAATTCTTGCCAGATGTGCTGATTGCCTGCTTCCACCACGACGCACAAACCGGGCTTTGGGCCGGTACTTCAGAAGGGCTCTACCTCTTAGAAAGAGAAAATGCCTCCTTTCGGCTGATCAAACAAGTTCCTTTTTCGCTGACAGGTGAAATTCTGACGCTTTGCCCCAGCAACAAGGGCGAATTGCTGATTGGAGCTACCAAAGGAGCTTTTGTCCTCAAGAATTTCCGCCAACCAGCTAACTACAACCTGGAGGCCATCCGAAACCCTGCAGGTAATGCGTTCAAATTCGTCAATTCCATCCTCCAAGACCGGGAGGAAAGAATATGGATCGCCGGGCAGAATGGCCTGAGCGTACTCGACGATCAATTCCAATTCAAGGAGCAGGAAATCCAATTGCTCCGACAAAATAGGCTGGATAAAGAAAACATCAACAAACTCCTACTGGACAAGGAGGACAATCTTTGGATCGGAACAGCCAACAACGGACTGATTCGGCTCTTTTTATCCAACAAACAATTTCCTCTTTTTCGCCTTAATACCAAAGATGTCGACCACGGAACGGCCGACAACATCGTCCGATCGATCTATGCAGAGTCCGAACAAACCATCTGGATTGGTTCCTATGGTAGCGGCCTGTTTCGCTTCAATCGAGACAATATGCGCTTCCGACACTTCCTTGCCAACCCCAAAATCAAGGGCTCGCTCAGTGGCAACCAAGTCAGTAGCATCTATCGAGACAAGGGCGGAACGCTCTGGATCGGCACTTGGGGCAATGGACTCAATCGGGCTGTGGAAGAAGGAGAACAGCTCCGATTTGAACTGACGACCTTGTTTAACACACCAATTGGAGATGATGTAGCACAATCATCCATCCACCAGCTATTTGAAGACGAGTACGACAACCTCTGGGCCGTCACCAACGGCGGAATTTCCAGGCGCGCCAAAGATGCCACAGGTTTTGAGGACATGAACGCATTTTTGGAGCTACCCAACTACAATATCAACTACATTCTGGAAGACAACGACGGAAATTGGTGGCTGGGGACCTGGCACGGACTCTTAGTCTATGAAAAAGAGCAAGTCCAAGCACTCAAAAAGGCTCAACTCCCCCACTCCACGCCGCCCAAAGCCAGTTATTACTACACCGGAAAGCTCGATACAGCTGAACTGTATACCAACCGAATTACTTGTTTGTTTCAAGATCAAAAGGAAAGGATTTGGGTGGCCACCTACGGTGGTGGACTCAGTTTGTGGACCGGCCAGTCATTGGAAAAAGGCAGCTTTAGAACCTTTCGACAAGTCGATGGCCTGCCAAATGAAGCTGTGTATGGCATACTAGAAGACGAATCGGAGCGTTTGTGGCTCAGTACCAACAACGGCCTGGTCCTTTTCGATCCGGCTCTAGAGTCCTTTCAGGTTTTCACGGTCAACGATGGTTTGCAAAGTAATTTGTTCTATTTCGGTGCCTATGAAAAAACACCAGATGGCAAGATGATTTTTGGTGGTAAGAATGGCTTCAACATCTTCGATCCTCTGCTATTCAGTAGCCGCCCAGAGACGCCTGCACAGGTCAGTATCGACCATTTTTACATCAAAGGAGAGCCTGTACCTATAGGGAGCAGGATGGATGGTAGCGTCGTTTTAGAGCAATCCATACAGCGTACGGCCAACATTGAATTGCAGCCTTATGACAACAGTTTTCGATTTGATTTCAACTCTTCGACCTTCAACAATGCAGACCGGCTGAAGTACGCCTATCAGCTGATCGGATTCGACGAACAAGCCCAAATCACAGACTCCGATAATCGCTATGCGATCTACTCCAATCTGTATGAAGGAGACTATCGATTTGAAGTGCGGGCCAGCCTCGATGGTAAAGCTTGGAGCCCCGTACGAGCTATTAACCTGAAGATACATCCCCCTTGGCATCGGACTTGGTGGGCTTACACTCTCTTTGGGCTCTTGATCCTGGGGGTCATCGGAGGCATCTCGATTTTATCTTATATCTATTCCAACCTGCAGAACAAATTGCAATTTGAGAAGCTGAATCGGCAAAAAGAGGCAGAAATCAGCGAGATGCGGCTTTGGTTTTTCACCTATCTATCACATGAATTCCGCACTCCACTGACCCTCATCCTGTCGCCTTTGACGGAAATGGTGAACGACTTACAAATCAGTGCCAGGGTGCGCAATAAATTGCAGATGGTTCATCGAAATAGCAATCGCTTGCTACGGCTGGTGAATCAAATTCTCAATTTTCGCCTCATCAATACCGCCAAGCTGCAACTGAGTGTCCACTGTCAGGACATCGTCCCTTTTGCCCGGGAAATCTTCCACAGTTTTACCCAACACGCCCAAGAGCGACAGATTGATTTTCAATTCGACAGTAAATCGCCCACCATTTTGCTATGGTTCGACAGTGAGAAAATCGAATTGGTGATCTACAATCTACTCTCCAATGCCTTCAAATACTCAAATGATCGGGCCAGTATTCGAATGTCTTTGATAGAGGAAGAAAAGGATGTTTGTCTCTTGGTCGAGGATACAGGCATTGGAATCAAGCAGTCGCAGATCGACAAAATCTTCGAGCCGTTTCAGCGGGCGACAGAAAGCCTCTATGGCAGCAGCTCCGGCATCGGCCTGGCGCTTGTCAAAAATTTGGTTGAATTTCACAAAGGCCGCATTGAAGTGGAAAGTGAAGAACGCAAAGGCAGCAAATTCTACATACGCCTGCCAAAAGGAAAAGAGCATTTCGAAGAGTCGCAAATCGTAAACAGCCCGCCGCCCAATGCTACAGGCAAGCAGGTCCAGTGGCAGGAGGCATTCACCGAAACGCGGGAAAAGCTCCCACAGGTCGTCTTTTCCGAATTGTCTGAAAAAGAAAAGCTCAAGTTGTTGTTCGTCGAAGACAATCTCGAAATCCGCTCCTACTTCGCCAATTATTTCAAGGATTCCTTCGTCGTTCTCCAGGCTTCCAACGGAGAAGAAGGTCTACGGCAAGCCAAAAAGCACCAACCCGATCTCATCATCAGCGATGTTATGATGCCCATTATGGATGGCGTCCAAATGGTCAAGCAACTCAAGGAAGACAGTAAGACCAACCACATCCCTATTTTGCTGCTAACAGCCAAAACGGCCATCATCCACCAATTGGAAGGACTGCAAAAGGGCATTTTCGACTACATTCCCAAGCCCGTCAATATTCAACTGCTCCAAGCTAAGGTCTTTGCTTGTTTGAATAACATTCGTCAACTCAAAGAATATTACAAACACGAAGGCATCCTACCCAATGAAGAAAACCATACTTCTTCGGAGGAACGCTTCTTACTGAAGGCCGCCCAAGTGGTTGAGCAGAATTTGAACAATGCCATCTTCGGCGCGCAGGAATTCGCCCTGCAAATGGGGGTCAGCCGCTCAGGGCTCTATAAAAAGTTGCAGCTACTCACACAGAAATCTACCACAGAATTCATCCGTTTCGTACGCTTGAAGCATGCCGAAAAGATTCTCAAGGAAGGCAGCCTCAACATCTCACAAACGGCCTTCCAGGTGGGTTTCAACGATTTGAAGTACTTCCGAAAATGCTTCAAGAAGGAATTCGGTCTAACGCCCACCGAGTTCATCCGCCAACAAAGGGAGCTTTTGGTCCCAAAGTAATGGGTTGAAAGGCGTTTAGAAGCATTCCCCGGACACGGCACACAATATCCGCTCTGTCAAATCAGTTCTCACTAGCGAACTTGCCCACAGGACTGATTGTCAAAGATGCTAATTTAAGTTGTGCTATTTCTTATGAGTCGTGCCATTACATGCCTGGTGATCGCCAGCCTCTATATTTTTCCGACAGACATTCAGTTGGCTTTCGAGGAAGCCGTACAACTGCTGGAAGCCCGAAAGGCCGTTGTCCAAAAAGTGGCCGACGAACAACAGGTCGATTGGAAGCCTGCGCTGGCCATTGTCGCACCAGAATTGATTCGTTACCACCTTTTAAAAGACTTCTTTGAAACCAAGGCACTTGAATGGGGCTATGTCAATGGCGGAAGCAAAATAGCTGATTTTTCCATTGGCCATTTCCAAATGAAGCCCTCTTTCATCGAGCAACTGGAAGCAGCTTTGGCCTGTGATGAAAAGCTGGGGCGCCGTTGGCAAATGCTGCTCATCGATGCAAAACAGGATGAAAAAATACAACGACAACAACGCATTGAACGTTTGAAAGACTTCCACTGGCAATTGCGTTATGCCATGGCCTTTTGCGAACTGGCCGATGAAATGTACCAATGCCGCTCCTTTTCTTCCGTCGCAGAACGCCTCCGTTTTTATGCCGCGGCTTACAATTTCGGCTTTGACCAATCACCTCACCAAATCGCAGCCTGGCAGCAAAAGGCCGCCTTCCCTTATGGACAAAAATTTCAAGGCGAGCAGTGCCGCTACAGTGATTTAGCCACCGCTTTTTACCAACAATTTCAATGTTCTCCCTTTTAAAACAACCATCTATCGAGCGAAAGTTTACAATTCTTCTTCCAATTGAAGTTCATGGATACTCCATCGAAAATGATTTGAGAGTGCCTTGGATGGATTGCGGTTTGGGCTACTAAAACCTATTAAACATGAATGTAAAACAACTTTCTCTACTGACCCTTTTGAGCTTATTCTGTTGGGCCTGCCAGGAATCCGTCCCTGATGCAGTGGTCAAAACAAACTTCATCCAACCGCCCATTCCCGAGTTGGACCCTGCACTGGATTCTTTCGAATTTGCCATCGATCAGGGAGCCGATATTCGCATTGCCTCTGGCACCCGCATTCAAATACCCGCCAATGCATTGATGCATGCCGATAGCCAGCAGGCCACCGGCAAGGCCAAGGTCTTTTACAGAGAATTGCACAATGCCTTCGACGTTTACCTCAGTGGAATTCCCATGTCTTACAATGGAGGACATTTCACCACCGCAGGCTCCTTTGAATTGAGGGTGCGACAAGAGAAGGAAAACCTGCAGCTGAAAAACGGACAAGAAGCGATGGTCCGCCTGGCCTCCTATGAATCGGGCGACGATTACGACTTTTACCGCTTCGGAGAGCAAGACGGGCAGTGGGAACGGAAGGGAACGGCCCCTCCGGAGATCAATCAGGAAAAGGTCGAACGCAAAAAGAAAATCAAGCGCATGACACCCTCCCTGAAGTTTCCGCTCAACCGCCGTTACTTCGCCTTTAATTATCGGGCCATCCTAGATGTCTATTTCAACAACAACCGCAGCTTATTTAAAGAAGATGAAGCGCTGCGCCAAAAGCTCAAGAGCTATGGGCTGGGATGGACAGATGCAGAGATACACAAGCGGATCGATTGGAAGGGTAAAAGTGAACACGCCTCTTTGATGGTCTGGAAAAACCTTTCGGGCAAAAGCTTTCCCGAATGGGCAAAACACCGCTATGGCCGACTTGAAAAACTGCGTGGCAACCGTTATGCCTACACCCTCACCAAGAAAGACAGCTCTGACAGTTTTCGGGTAGAGCTGCTGGCCGTTATGCCGCTCAAGGCACTTTTTGCCTATTCCCCTGATTATTGGCTCAACAACTACCAGGCGACCATGAAAAAGGTCGAAGATGAACGAAAATACTGGCAGGACATGGCATCGGTGTATCGAAGTTTCCGCCTAGCAGATTTTGGCATCTACAACTGGGACAAACTCGCTAAAGAGGAGGAGGCCGTCCTGCTGAGTGCCAACTTTGATTTTGACGACCAAGAGCGACCCAAGACCGTAAATTTGAGCGTCCACTACATCTCGGGAGACAATAAATGCCTCATCAAATTCCCCGAAAACCAGTGGTCTAATATGAAACTACTACCCGATGAAAACGGCCGGCTCTTTGCGCTCTTTCCCGGCAAACGGCTGGTGGTCCTGCCAGCTCAAGCCTACCGCCAGATTCCCTTCGAGCAACTGCGTTCAGCCCCCACCAAGCCCGAGCAACTTTTTGAATTGAAGACTTATGAGCAAGTTATTGACTCTCGTTCGGCTTTGTTAGAGGCATTGGCGGCTTCCGAGTAGATAGTTTTTTCAGTTGGCAGCAGGCAGTCCTCCATTAAACGCGGTCAAGGGAAAACTGCCTACTGCCAAACTGCTAACTGCCTACCGATTAATCGACAGCCATAAACTTGCTCGTGATCACGGCATTGCCGACGGCGAGGCGCAGGAAGTAGGTGCCTTCGGGTAGGTCGGCGGTCCAGGTGTGCAATTGTGGGCCGGCGGGAAGTTGTCCTTCGAAGACGGTTGATACTTGCTGACCCAGCAGATTGTAGACTTCTAGGCGGACGCGGGCGCTGCTTTCCAGCTCATAGACGACAGCCATTTGTTCTGCCACTGGGTTCGGGTAATGGGCCAGGCCGATGCGAGCGGCGGCCACCTCGTTGGCAGAGGTGAGAAAGTCTGTCGGTAGGTCCAGCCGATCGGTGGTGTATAGGCGGTACTCTCCGGGCGCTAGGGCGATCATGGCATTGACATCGCTGACATCCAGACTGTCACCCGTGAAATATTCGTACCAACGCCCCGTTTGCTGAAAGGCTGGGTCGATGCTCTCGGGCTCGACGTTGAAATTGCCCAGCACATTGACCTTCAGGTCATCGCTGTTGAGCTGTATGCGCTTCTTATTGCTGTCGTCGATCCACAGATCGTAGTCGGTTGTATTGAACACATCGTAGGTGGTCTTTAGGCCAATCAGGGAGCGCGTGACATCGAACAGGTGGCGGCGGCCGGAAGTCGTCAGGTAGTCCCAACGGATGGGCTTGGGCGACAGGCGGCAGTCTGGGTCTTCAGAGCCATCTGTGCATCGGTTGATGGAAAAATCATAGCCCATTTCACCAAATTGCCAAAGCATTTTCGGACCCGGGATGGTGTAAAAGAAAGTGCTGGCCAGCTCAGCTCGACGCAAAGCGGTGATCGGTGTTTTTGTTTTATAGCTGCCATCAGCCGACTCATTTCCAAAGTTGGTGATTCGGTAAAGGAGGCGTTCCTCATCGTGGCTCTCCATATAAGTGACCAGATGGGGCTTCGTAAAGCCGTGTTCCGCATAATCAGAGCGCGACAGATCGTTTTCATAGCCCATCCCCGCTTGGCCATACATAAAATTACTGTTGTTCCACAGCAGCATGCCGTAATCCGCCAGTACAACTTCTTCCTCATCTACTGCAAAATGCTCAAGGATATTGATCGCATTGGGGTTTTCTGCCCAAACGACATCTGCATAGTCTTGCAAAATGGCAACACGCGAGGAATCGTACTGAGCAAAAGCACCAGAATCATCGCCATAATCCACTTGACTGAAGCCTTTGGATAAGTCGAAACGGAAACCATCGATGCGGAATTCGTCCAGCCAATAGCGAAGTGTTTTCTTGACAAAAAATTTGGTTGCCTCACTCTCGTGGTTGAAGTCATAACCGACGTTGAAAGGGTGCTTGGCATCGGGATTGAGCCAAGGGTTTTCAGGAGTTGGTTTGAAGCCTAGAGGGTCCCAGTAGAGTTGTGCCAGTGGACTTTGGCTGAAGGCGTGGTTGTAAACGACATCAATGATGACGGCCATGCCGCGCGCGTGTGCCTCGTCTATGAAGCGCTTAAAATCTTCCGCTGTGCCATAATATTTGTCCAGCGCCATGTGGAAAGAAGGATTGTAGCCCCAGCTGTCATTGCCTTCGAATTCGTTGACAGGCATCAATTCTATGGCGTTGATTCCCAGGCGTTCCAGATAGTCCAGGGTATCCAAAAGCGTTTGGTAGTCGTGCCGAGCGACAAAGTCGCGCATCAGCAATTCATAGATCACCAATTCTGAATTGGCAGCCGGAACGAAATCATCGATCTCCCAATCGTACTCCGGCGCATCGGTCTGCAAGATGGATATAATGCCAGAGGCACCCACTGGGTATTCTGGTAAATCCGGGAAGGTCTCCTCCGGTACGAAGCCATCGTTGAAGGGGTCCAGTATGAGGGTGCTGTATGGATCAGCTGCACGAATGCTGCCATCGACAAAATACTGGAAGCCATATTGTTGGCCAGGTGTCAGGTTTTCGAGTCGAAACCAGTAAGCATTGCCATCGGTGGTTTTTTTCATTTGAAAATCGACGTCCAGCGCCCAGTTGTTGAAATCTCCCAAGACAAAAACATGCCTTTTGTTGGGAGCATAAAGCGCCAGGACCACTTCTGTATCGCTGATGTAGTTGATGCCGTACTCCACACCTGCGGGCAAGTCTTCCGGCGGCGCATTGGAAGGAACGACATACTGAAACTGCTGCTTGGATTCCTCCCCGCCCGTCTTGGCAGTAAACTCCACGATGTGATTGCCTTGGTCTTTTACTTCCAATACGTAGTTCAAGGAATTACCGGTCTCACGCACCAACTCCACTCCGTTATCCGTCAATGTTAGGTCGGCATTCAAAGAGGAGGCCGCCTTAATCGACAGCCGCGATCCGATGGCCAAAACCAGGTTGTCGTCCTCTGGCGAAACGATCGTTGTAAACAAACTCCCACTAGAGGAATAAACCGGGGTGTATATATCCGATCCATCGGTGGAACGACCGACAATCGATCCAGTTTGATTGCGAAAGACAAAAGCCATCTCCATCACCTCAGTGCCATCCTCAATATCATAATAATCTTTGATGTTGTAGGTCAATTGATAGCGATTGGGGCCGACGCGGGTCATCAGCGTACGAGAATCGGCCGTCCCCCACTCACCAATCACATTTTGCCAATCCGTAGGTCCTGTGCTTTCATCGGTGATAACGCCGGTATGAGCATACACATCACCGGTAAAATCTCTCAGAGCGCCGTTTCCTTTGGAAGCATCGAAATAGATGGTGACATCATCGTCCAATTGGGGAAAAACCGGTTCAGTGGTAACTACTTGCGCCTCTACAAAAGGACTTACCAAAAAACAGCAAATAAGAAAAGTGTAAAAACGAGACATGTGAATTAGGTTTTGTGCTTCAAGTTGATGGTGCAGCAAGAAAGCTTCAGGCTAAAAAATTAGCCATTCCTTTTCCCTTTCTCTGCCCGTAAGCGAGCTTGCAACTTGAGTTAAGTTTAACAAAGGGGATTTAAGCTACTGACGAATCTATTAGAAAAGATTGTCAAGGTAAACGAACTTGTTTGCTTATTCAGTCAGATAAACCACTTCCAGAAAATCGAGGGATTTCTTACTATTGAAGTGGTCCATTCAAATATAAAACTAATTGATTTTTGACAAAGGCTTTACTATTGACCTTCTAAAATCAATTTATATGTCCTTTTTTTGCCATTCGCACTTATTATTAAAAGATAAAGGCCAGAACTTTGCTTTTCCCCCGTTTGGCTTCGCCCATCCCACTGGAAAGTATGCATGCCCTCCGATAAGCGCCCCTCGAATACTTTTGCAACCAATTGACCTTTCAGGTCCACCACATCCAGTTGTAGCTTTGTGGTCTGCTCCAATTCCAGCAAGCAAGCGATGTGGTCCCGGAAGGGGTTGGGCTGCAATTGTTGGAGTCTGAATTCGTCGTTTGCCACCAAAGTCTCCAAGGAGGTTGTCTGTTCCCCTTCTACAAGGGTATGCAGTTGATTGACCGCCACATTTGAGCGCTCTTCCACCAAACCGCTTGGCCAACGGATGGACAGGCGATCGATCGTCGTGGCCGCTCCCAGGCCGAAATGGAGTCGTTGGCTATTCTGCGAGGCGAAGCCAGACCCTCCACTGATTTCATCAACCAGGGTGACATCTCCCAACGCCAAAGTTACTCGTGTGCCAATCGCCGAGCGGTTACTCATTGTTCCGACGCAGCGGAATTGTACCCAGTTGTATTCATTCGCTGTAAGATTGTGAAACAACTGATTGCCATCTTCCTGCTTGTTGGCTAGAAAAATATCTTCTCGACCATCGTTATCAAAATCACTGCAAGCCACACCATAGCCCGCAAAGGGGCTGCTCAACACCGTCGAATCGCTGACCTTCGTGAAGGTATTATCCCCATTGTTTTGATACAGCACATTGTCGTAGTAGGCACCATCCACCGGAAAATAGGAATCGTTGGCCGCATAAATATCCTGCCATCCGTCGTTGTCGCAGTCCATCCAAGCCGTTCCCCATCCCATTCCCAGATCGTCGATGCCTGCTGTAGCAGATATATTTTCAAAGCTTCCATCCCCCTTATTGAGGAAGAGCACATTTTCGTACAAATTGGTAATGTACAGATCAAGCCAACCGTCACGATTCACATCACCAACATCGACGCCCATGCCAAAGCCAGCATAATCGACACCTGCTGCCGCCGCTACATTGGTAAAGCGCCCCTTCCCATCGTTTTGATAAAGGATGAATTCTTTGCGATTGTCGTGGGTCAGATAGAGGTCCGGATCACCATCGTTATCGTAAACAAAAAACAGCGACCCCATGGCCACCAGCCGATCGGTCGTACCGGAAGTTTCAACAATGTCGGTAAAAGTCCCATCACCATTGTTTCGGTAGAGCGCATTTTCTGTATTGATGTTGGCCACATACATATCGATCCAACCATCCAAGTCGACATCTGCAAACAGGACAACTTGCGAGCGCCCTTCATTGTCGACACCAGCTGCAGCAGAGCGTTCTTCAAAACGCCCGTTGCCCAAGTTGCGGTAAAGGCGGTTGGGCTGCTCGGCATTCCCCACATAAAGATCAGTCCAACCATCGTTGTCGATATCGGCCCATGCAGCGGCGATGGAATTACTGGCATCGGCCACCAAAGCTTGCGCCGCTACTTCCTCGAAAGTACCATTTTGCAAGTTGTGGTACAACAGGTTGGCCCCATTTCCTACTGCCACATAAACATCGTCAAAGCCATCATTGTCATAGTCGGCAATGGCAATACCGGAGTTGCGAGCAACAGCATTGAAACCTGCCTGGGAAGAGAGGTCTTTGAAAGCAGGTTGGGAAAAAAGCGGTGCTGCCAAAAGCACTGAGAATAAGAAAGCTAATTTTTTCATGTCTAATACGCCTGTAGTGAAAACGGGGTAAAGTTATACAATTTCAGGCGTACGCGAAAATGGGCTATTCAAAGCCAGTAGGAACCAGGCCATGAATTTGTCCAAAGGCTTGTAAACGACAAATTTTATGGACCACGGCCTGGCGAGAAAGATTCTCAACTTAAGGCAAATAAAAACCCCGAACGGGATTCGTTCGGGGAAGGGATAGTGTAAAATGAATATCAGGGTATTAATCCAATCTTAGCGCTTGACCAAGGGAACGGTCTCTACTGCTGCGCCCAGTTGCAATCTCAAAAAGTAGATGCCTTCTGGTAAAGCTTTCAGCCCTTTGGCGTAGGTGAAGTGGTGTACACCAGCAACTTGCTGCTCCTCTGTAAGCTGTGCTAGTTTGCGGCCTTCCACATCGTACAGCTCAATCAATACAGCCGCATCCGTCTCCAATTGGTATTGGATGTCTACATAATCCTCGAATGGATTCGGAAAGGCACTTGCTTGGTAAAGATTTGAGGTAGGAGTGTTTACGCGATTGTTGAAGGGCGTCACCCAGGGGCTTTTCATCGTGAAGATCGAAACCGTTCCACTTACTTCATTGGCCGTTACCACCAACGGATAGCCGGTCGGGTTGTCGTTTGCAGCAATGACCTTGATGTCCTCGACTCCCAAGTCACCAACATTGGCAGATTCCGCATCTACGTCAAAATTTCGATTGTTGAGATAGTTGACAAAATAAGGTTCGTATGGATTGGTAATGTCGTAGACCATAATGCCACCAACGCGCTCCAAGCCAATCAAGGCATATTGACGTCCACCATATTCTGTTACTGCAATGGCCTCTGGCTCTGGCCCTTTGTCGTCGCTGCGGCTCTTGCGGGAGTCATTGTCGTCATTGTTAAAATTGAAAGTCTCTGGGTGATAAAACTGCAAGACCTTCTCGAACTGATCCCCACTGTCCCAAACCAGATTGCCGAAGGCATCCCAGATGGAGAAAGAACGAGCGCCAAAGGAATAGATTTCATCATACAAGCCATCACCGTCCAAATCTCCTTGCGAACTCGTCATCTTCAACCGGCCCATCACTTCTTGTTGCTGGATGTAATTGGCATTTGGAAAATCTTTCAAATCGACCTCAACATCTCTGAAGCGCTCTTCTTCAGAGTAGCCATCATAGTCGCGACCATCACCTTCGTTGGCCGTCAAGACATAATTGTTGCCATCGTTTTGATAGGTCGTAATGGCATCTGGCTGAAACATGCCGAGTGTCGGACGCTGCCAGATTTTGATGTCGTCGTCTCTGTCGCTGGCATCAAAGCCATAGTTTTTGGTCAGGGTGATGACGCCCAGCATGCTTTGATCGGAAACACCCGCGCCTGCCAGACCAAAGTCGTTGTCGTTCAAGACGAGGATGCGACCATCGGGAAGGATGGACAATCCCTCCGGCTTATCGCTGGGAATGTAGTCGATGGTTGGCAGGTTGAGGACTTTGCGCTTGTGCAGGGCCTGGATGCCAGCGGCAGCCAGTTCATCGGCGGTCATCATTTCCAATGTCTTGTCGGCAGCACCGGTGGAAGTAGACTTTTCAGACAAGGCTGTTCCCAGAATATTGGTCGCCCCTTTCAAACTAAATTCAAAGACATATTTTTTACCCGTACGACCGTCTTCTGGCGTACTGGAATCTCTTTCAAGTATCAAAAATTTGCCATTGCCCTTGTAAACAGCATCCCCGATCTTGTCGACACGAGATAGGCCGACACCTGCATTGCGGTTGGCTTCCAGAAGATAGACATACTCTCTGACGGGCTGGCCGTTGGATGGGTCGATCCCCAAAACGCGAATGACATCTGACTGGTTGCGGGTAGAGGCATCGGGATTGTACAAGGGTGTTTGAATAAAAGCATAGAGGATGCCTTCGTCTGAATCCAGCGCTAGTGCTTCGAAGCCGCGGTTGGCGCGGCGCTTTGAATAGACAGCCGGCAGCGTTTCTGCTCCATAGAAGCCCGGAGCCTGTGGGGTGTCGCCCAGTTGGCTGGTTCCCTGGGGTACATAACGCTCGATTAGGCGACCGCTTTCCGTAAAGTGATAAATCGCAGGACGGTACTCGTCGCACATCCAGAAATCACCATTGGGCGCTTTTACGATGCCCTCAAAGTCTCCACCAAATGGATCGTAGTCCAACTGCTGGTAGTCGGTGCCATTGATGGAAAAGTCGGCGCGGGTATAAACAGAAGCATCGGTCTGGGTGACAGGAACTTCGTCGAAACCCGGAATGTTGCCTCGACCACTGATGGGCGTCTGACCGTCTTTGGCCGTCAGAAAAATCTGCTGTGCCGGATCGAATTCCAGCCGGCCCGTTAGGTTGCTCCAATTGAAGCGAACGATGCGCGCCTGGTAGTCAGGCAGTTTAAAGGGACGTAGATTTTGAGAAGTGCCAGCCAGTGTTCTGCTGATGGTGCTGCCGTTTGGTCCGCGATCCGGGATGGTGTAAAAAACCTGCTGCGCTGGCGTCGACCCTGCCTGGTCGTACCAAAGGCCGGAGAAGCCCCCTAGGCGAATGGTTTCTCCACCATACAAAGGTGTACCAAGGTCGATCCAGCCTGGTGTTTCTTGTAGTTGGAAGGTTCCCATCAGCGGCTGGCCATTCATGTGGTCTTTGTAGCCCAAGGCAACCACATCTGCAATGGTGTTGCTGCCCAAGTCAATGACAACCAGGGCGTTGTTTTCCTGGCAAGATACGTATGCCGTATTGCCATCCGGCGAAAGTCCGATGTATTCAGGCTCCAAATCCTGGGCAACCGAGGCATTGGGACCAAATAAGCGGACGCCCTTATTTTGCAGTGAAACCTTCTGATCGTTGAGGGATTCAAAAGTAATTTGTGTCACTGTTCCATTGGCTGCACCGCTTTGCAAGTCGACAATGGTAACGGAGCCTTCCGGATCAACCATATAATCATCATCTGGTTCCCCTTCGTTGGCAGAAATAATCTTGCGGCCATCTTCAGTAAACAACAACATGTCCGGCAAAGCCCCGGCAGTGTATTCCTGGATGAAATTGCCATCTGTATCGAATAATACAATGCTACCTGGTTCTTGCTTTGGGTCGGCTTCCACCGCCACGGCCAGCAAACCATTGGCCACTGCCACGCTGTTGACGCCGTCGCCGTAGGCAGACATATCCAGGGTGAATGCCAACATAGGCTGATCAGGGCTGCTGATGTTGAGTGCCACGACCGTATTTTCATCCGCATTGGTAAAGAACAGGCGCTGTCCTTGTGCATCATGCGCCACAATTTCGGCTGCCCCTTCATCGAAAATACCTGTTTGATAGGTCGATAAGGGCTCCAAACTGATAGCCTGAGCAGATGCATCTTGCGTTTGAAATGCCAGCAAAAATAGGAGTGTTAGAAGTGAAAGGTTTTTCATATGTACAGTAAATTAAGGGATTGGATAATGCGGGGATGTTACGACATAGACTTAAAGTCAATCTCAACTAATTGTTAAGTGTGAATTAAATTGATGGTGAGTCCGAAAAATTGATAGGATAACTTCATGCAGCGAAAAAGCCTGCCTGCCCTTATAGGTATTCCGTTAATTGACCCAAGTGGCGATTCATTGCGAAGAAAGCCTTTAAGTGGATGAAGTTGGGAGGCAGGTAATTTTGCCTGAGCACTTTCTCAGATATTATTTCTATCTTTATCTATGGTGAAATGATGGATTTCCGATTGTTATTTTGGACCATTATTGTGAACACTTACCACAAGCTCCTTACTACTATGAGATACACACAAGCCCCTTTTCTCGCGTTGCTATTTCTATGGGTAGCCGCCTCCTCTACAGCTCAGGAAGGCGATAGCCGAAAGGCGCTCTCCTCGCGCATTGCCAGTTACGACATTGGCGTGACCCTCGACACAGATCAGCAATTGCTGCTGGGCAAAGAACTTTTGCATTGGCGCAACCCCTCTACAGACACCATCCGAACGCTGCAATTTCACCTCTATCTGAATGCCTTCAAAAACAATCGATCTACCTTTATGCGGGAATCCGACCCCATACCCAACAACAGAAATGAAAACATCTGGGGATGGATTGACATCGATCGGATGACCGATGCGGCAGGCAACGATTTGACCTCAAACATGCGCTTTATTCAACCTGATGACGACAACCAAGACGATCAGACCGTACTGGAAGTAGATTTGGTGAAGGCCGTATTGCCAGGGCAGAAAATCGACCTTCGGATCGACTTTACGGCCAAGCTGCCCCGGGTTATTGCTCGGACGGGTTACAGCAAGGACTACTATTTGGTGGGCCAGTGGTTTCCGAAAATTGGTGTCTATGAACCGGCCGGCATGCGCTATGCTAAAAAGGGTCAATGGAATTGCCACCAGTTCCACGCCAATTCTGAATTTTATGCAGATTTTGGTGTGTACAATGTGGACATTACGGTTCCGGCCAATTACGTCGTCGGTGCTTCGGGAAGTCTACAAAAGACCGAGGAGAAAGGTGGCTTTAAAACGCACAGCTACCGGGCCGAAGATGTGATTGACTTTGCCTGGACGGCTTCGCCCCGCCATGTCGTGCGGGAGGATCGGTGGAAGGACGTAGCCATTAAACTACTGGTGCAACCGGAACACCTCATGCTGGCCGAGCGTTATTTGCTATCTGCCAAGCAGTCGTTGGAATACTTTGACGAACATCTCGGAGAATATCCTTACAAAACCCTAACCATCGTCGATCCGCCGGTACATGCAGTCGCTTCTAGTGGCATGGAATATCCGACCTTTATTACAGGCTTGGGCTTGTCTCATATGCCAACGGGCGTGCGACTGGTGGAGTTGGTCACCATTCACGAATTCGGCCACCAATATTTTATGCAGCTATTGGCCAGCAATGAATTTGAAGAGCCTTGGCTCGACGAAGGTTTCAACACCTATTTTGAATGTCTGATTATGGATCAATATTACGGTGAGAAAACTTCTTACATAGACTTCGGCAGTTTTTTTCACTTTGGCGATATGGAAAACCAGCGACTGAGCTATACTGGAATGGCCAATCCAAAAATCGCAGAAAACTTCCGCTCGGCCTGGCAGTTTCGCCATGGTGGTTATGGCCAACTGACCTATGCAAAGGCCGGAACTTGGATGCGGACCTTGCAGGGGTTGGTAGGCATGGAGACGATGGAAGAAATTATGAAGACATACTTCGAAAGATGGAAATTCAAACATCCTTGTGCAGATGATTTCATCGATATTGTCAATGAAGTCACGCAAAAAAACCATGCGGGCAAATTTGGTCCGGATATGAATTGGTTTTTCAATCAGGTATTGTATGGCTCCAATGTTTGCGACTATGAAATCCGATCCATCTCCAACCGCGCGCTGCGCGAAGACCAAGGTATTTTTGAGGATAAGTCCACTTGGTACCAAGAGGCTTCCGAGCAGGCAGATGTTGAGAATTATTTTTCGCGTGTGATTCTGCATCGAACAGGAGAGGTCACGCTCCCCACGGAAGTATTGATCCATTTCGAAAATGGAGAAGAGAAATTGGAACAGTGGAACGGACGATCCCGCACCAAGGAATTCAACTATACAGGGCCAAGCAAAATCGAATGGGCCAAAATCGATCCGGAAAATAAAATCTACATCGACCAAAACTTAAACAACAACAGCCGAACAACCAAGCCTCAAACGACTGCTGTTAAAAAATACAGTAGCCGCTTTATGCTTTGGATGCAACAGATTATGCAAAGCGTCACTTTCTTCATCTGAAAAGAAGCAGTGTCAGCGGATGGTTTTGCCATCGATGAATTTACCTTTTTTGAGAAAACGAAAAACAGCAATATGAATTTCTTTGTAGCATTTGGGAAGGGTTTCGTACAGATGTTCCGGTCCATAGGGATGTGGCTGCTTTTTTATGCACTTAATTTTTTATTGGCCCTGTTTGCCATCATTCCACTCGACAATTTGATTGCCTCGAAGCTGGGTCGTTCCCTCGCCCTAGGAGATTTACTAGAAGGCTATGACTATACGACCTATAGCGACTTTAGAAATTTGCCCGGTGTCCGGGATGCCCTTCCGGCCATTTTGAACCAATCTCTGCTCACCCTCTTGCTGTTTTTCCTACTGGCTATTTTTCTGACAGGTGGTATCTTGAAGGTTCTGCGGGACCACAAGGAAAGGTTTCGTTTTCAACATTTCTGGACCGGATGCTCCACTTACTTTTGGAGGTTGTTTCGCTTGACACTTTATTTCCTTTTGGTGCATGCAATGATCTTGAGCCTTGCCATTGGATTGTTTCTCTTCCTCACTGAAGGCGGCAACATACTAAGCTTAGATAGCGAACTAGAATATCTCAACGCACTGAAAATCGCCGGTCCCGCCTATCTCTTTTTGGCCTCCATCTTTTTTATGATACACGACTATGCAAAGGTCCATATGGTCCACTTGGATGACAACTGGATGCTCCGTCCTTTCTGGCAATCCTTTGGCATCGCGCTTTCCAATTTTTTCCGGACCTATCCATTGTACTTGTTGAACGCGCTCGTTTTTGTGGGTTTGTTCTCTGCTTACTGGTACCTGCAACAATACATTCAACCAAGCGACGCACGAGGAGTGGCTTTGGCATTCGCATTGGGACAAGGTTTTATCCTAGCGCGCATTGGCAGCAAAATATGGAATCTTGCCAGCATTACTTTTATGTATCAGGGTATTCAACAAAGGCGACAGCGCAAAAAGGAAATCGTACAGCCAAATGAACCGACAGATATGTCTCCTTTGATTATTTCAGATGTGGGTTCGGAAGAAACTGCGCCTTTTTTGAAAAAAGAAGAAGAGTAAGAGAAGTTGAATCACTCCTCTCCTCCTCATTCTTTTTCAGTTTTTATGGATTATTAAAGTTACTTCATTATGATCACTCGTTTGCTCGTCAGCAGGTAGCCACTTTCGTCTCTCAACTGTAAGAAGTAAGTACCAGCCGTTATTGGAGTGGTATTCAATCTCATGTAGCCTTCTTCCGTCACTTCTTGCTGCAACAGCTGTCGTCCGGTCAGGTCAATGACTTGAACACGCAGGCCGGGTTGCAGTCCTTTGCTGCTGAGGTTGAGGAAGTCATTGGCAGGGTTTGGATACACCAACAAATCTTCCTGTAGTACAGCCTGAACCTCTTCCAAAGACTGGCGTTCTTCCCCACCGAGTGTCGACTCACAATCAACTGTGATGGAAGCCACAGCAGAACAGTTGTTGCCATCCGTTACCGTCACCGTGTAGGTTGTTCCGGCCGCCCCGATGATGTACGGTTGGTCGAGTGGCCCAAATTCGGAGGCACTCCACTGGTAAGTATACGGCGGATTCGGGAAGATCATCTGGGTGTTGGCATCAAGGGCAAAGATCGGCCCGACATTGTCTTCGCAGATGTAGCAGCAAGAATCATTTTCTGCAAAAAGTCCTGTTTGTAGACTTTGACTGTGGGTCTCGGATGATCCTGTATTACCGCAGCCTCTCCACTGATTGATGGAGCTTAACAGGGTCGGGTTTTGTGAATCAATGGTGTTGGAAATCAAATCAAACTGATTGTCGTCCAAGCCACACCATTCGAAAATAATTTCTGGCTCGACACAGCAGCACTCCAACTCTACTAAGTCGGTAAAGGAACAACATTCCAAACCAGCACTTGTAAACATCACCGCTCGCACTTCGATTGAAACATCTTCGGTGCATTCGCCGCCATCCGGATTGTAATCAAAGCACAATTCCCAGGTATTCGAGCCCGCTCTGACCTCATTGCCGCTGAGCCCTGGGGTATTGTTGGTTGCAGATGCCAGGGTAATGGAGCTGGAGGTTCCAGATATGGGATACCAGATGATGGAAACGCCTGTGGTGGGCGGCCCGAAGTAATCAAAATTGTAGGTCAAGCACAGCTGCTGGCCAGCAGAGTCCACGCATTCTGGTGCATCCACAGACAGATTGTCGTAGCACTCACATTCTGGGATGCGCATACAAACGCGGTCGTCGCACAGGCCAGGGTCCTGAAAATCCAGGAAGAAACAGCAGCGCCGGCCTGGCTCCACTTGCAAATTGCGAAGTGTTCCACTGACAACATAATTACCATTGACTGGGTTGACTGTGATGGGATTGAAAGTTACATCACCACAGTTATTGGTAATGCTAAAAGGGAAAGCTCGATTGTCGGCATTGCCGACCTCAAATCGGAAAGTGTAAAATATTCCTTGTTCGTCAGCAGCGCACTCTATGACCGGTCTTTTTGTTTTTACCTCTTCGCAGCAAGGTGGCAATTCTACACAAGCATTGACAATATCGCAGTATATAGAACTGCTAAAATCTACGTTGAAGCATGCTTCCAGCGGCGCAGCCCCATTGATTCGCAACTGACCGGTGATGAGCAGATCGGAATCGTTGTTGATAAGCGTAGAACTAATGGAGGATGTCGAACCGACGGAGGTCGTCACAGTGAAAGGAATACCACCCGCTCCAACATTGAATGCTGTAATGGAGAAGTCGTAAACAGACTCATTATTGGCAAAGGTGCAGGAAGTAATTTCCAACTCATAGCTCACATCCGTACAGCCACAACAACGAAGAATGCTCGAATATTCCAATGTACATCCGGTCTGCCCTATGGCCCCACTAAAGCTCAGTGGTGTGCTGGTAAAAATCGTACAACTGGTATTCAGCTGAAAACAAAGCGTCCAAGTATTGCTGCCTTCTTTTACCAAATCATCTGTGCCATTGGTGGCAGAAATCAGGGTATAATCCGACCCATCCACCGACCAAGTAATCGGAACATTTTCCTGGCCGCAATAATCAAAGGTGTAGTCGAGGCAGAATGTCTGCTGAGGACTGACACAAGAAACATTCAAATTGACATTTTCATTGCTGACCACGCAGGGACATTCCGGAAGTTCCTGGCACAGGCTGAGGGTATCATTCACGGTACCGCCTGTTGTAAAGACGCAATCATTGTAGATCACATCCACACAGAATTCATCTTCTCCGGGGTTGGGTTTAAAGACGCCACTGATGAAGTAAGTCCCTAAAGGTTCTGTGATGGGTGCCAGAACGATCTCCACATTCTGCAGGGTTCCTGTGCTGGACAAGACATCTTCAAAACAAGGGAAGCCGGTGCTGATCTCACAAAAACGGATGTTGAATTCATAGCACTTTTGGGCATTATCTCCCACGACGCACTCCAATCGGGTAATCTCGGAACAGGGCTCCACCGGATCACATTGCTCTTCGTTGACCACAATCCGCAAGGTATCGGCTAGGTAACAATCGTCTGCTCGGGAGTAGCTGTATTCCAACAGATAAACACCCGATACTGGCACGTGAATACGAGGATTGTTAATGGTGTTGGCCCCAATGAATTCTACCTCCATATTGCCACCAATTTGTCGCCAAAAAGGCTGGGAACAATCTTCCAGTGGAAGGCTGCCTGCCAGACCAATCGTATCACAGATGGTAAAATTTGTCGTCGTTCCAGCGCTAGGGTTTTCCCTTTCGCAAACATTGACCACCATCTCGGTTGTATCAATACAGGTGACACCATTGGCAGAAAAGCTAATCCACATTTTAAAAATATAGGTTCCATTGTCTGATATGTTAAAGCTTACGGTATTATTAAAAATTTGTGTGGTATCAATATCAGAACCGCTGGGTACGCGAATCACCTGAGAGAATCTTCCATTAGATGCCCCAGTAATATTTGCGACCGACCATGGATTGAAAAGTGCCTGCCTGCCACAGCTGAAGTTCACCGTATCGGCATCCACCTCTACGGTTGGCCCTCTTCGATGGACGAGGTTTTGAATCGTTTGGCAAATGACTGTTTCTCCTCCGATAGAACAAGTATCACAAGTAGCCACTTGGCGGAATTGGTATGTCGAAAAATTCTGATTTGTAATGATGGCCTGAGCAAAGGACAAATCATTGGAGTCTGGATAGATAATATCTACATCCACATTAAATGGACTGATCACTGTCCAAGGAGATAATTGACAATTAAGGGTATCCTCTATAGGTGATCGAAGTTCGATGGTATCTGGAAAGTTTCCACAATACAAAAAGACCTGCGAATTGCGTGGATCCTGCGTATTCGTTGGACATAAGAAAAAGCGGAGGGTATCAATGCCTCCGGTACAAGGCGGATTGGCTGTCACCTCATACTGCAAGGTATACCACCCACCTTCTGTGAAATTTATTGATACAGAACGTCCACAAGAATCGGGAATGGCTGGAGCTGTAGTACCGGGAAACTCTGTGAAACTAAAGCAGTGCGTACTGTTACAACCACCCTGTGATCCGCTGAATGTCAACCGGTTGGCACAAACATTTCCACCATTTTGTAAGCCCTCAAAACTGAATATATTAACTATAGGATTCGTTCGCTGAAAGGTAATTTCTACCGTATCCACTGCTTCACAGCCACCATTTGACACGGTGTAGTAGGCAAATATTGTACGGCAAAGGTCACTGGTAGAAGTGCTGATTTCAAAAGTCGCTTCCGAATTATCATTGGAATAGGTCTCTGTAATATTGGCAGGATTACTCAATATCCAAAAGGCCGTATCCGCCCCTGGGCTGGTTCCTTCTAAGGTAACTTCATTGCATACCAATATTTGATCGACAGAATTGCCGTTAAAGGTAATGTCTGGCCGGTTGATCGGCCCTTCGACAGTAATCTGAACTTGCGCGCTGATCGTTTGGCTGGTTTCTACACAGGTACCTGTGATCGTAAAAGTGTAAACGCCCAACTGAAAATTACCACCACTGGCGGAGGTAATCGTCGGATTACAGGCGTTTACGTCTGAAAACAAAAACTGATCGTTCGGATCGTCTATCCATTGTACGTTTACAACATCCTCACTAACGCATTGAAGCTGGAACGCATCGTCGTCGAAACAGATGTCTCTGTCGCCACCGGCGTTGATGCTGCATCCAAGAGGAACAATCGGGTTGATTTGGGAAAATCCCAGGTGAGTCCACAGTAGTAGGCATAGAATGCCCATACATTTTTTCATAGCTTATTTTTTTTGATAAATAAATAGAAAACAAATCCACCTACAAGTTCGAAGGCAAAATTTATTTTTTCATTCTTTAATACCGCGAGCAAAAAAAATGTAATGTAGAATGGAAAACAAAAAACCGAAACACCAGATACACTCGTATATAAGAGGAAAACTGTCAATTATCTGTCGCTAAACGATCCAATGGAAAACCAAACGGCTATTGGATATTGAAAAGTACATATCATCTGGCAAATTGGAAGCCTATGTCCTGGGTGCGCTGCCCAAAAGCGACAGCTTGGAAGTGGAGCGCCTGGCAAAAGACCACCCGGCCATTCGCCTCGAACTGGAGGCCATCGAACAGGTATTGGAGAAATACGCCTTGCTCAACGCCTTGGCTGTACCCGATAAACTGAAAGATAAGATCATTGGACGCATTCAAGCACTGGACAAAGAAAATCCCACAAGGCGGTCAAAGTCTAGTGGATTGAGGGGTTTAATGATACCCCTGTGGCTGTTGTTCGTTCTGGTACTGATCGGAATTGTTTGGTTTTGGTCTACGGCCTAGCATGGATTGGCATTCCCATCCAAGAACTGGGCGAGCATTCCGTGGAAAGAAATGACTTGGAATCCAGAAAATGTATATCTTTGTCAAACAAATAAAGACCGAAGCGGTGCTTCGGTCCTTCTTCCATCGGGAGCGTGAAATGTTCGACGATCTAACGCTCTTGCGAATCTCAATTTTTTCAGCAGACAACAATTTCCTTTTCGGTCATTGACGATGCTACTGCACGTCAACGGAAACAATTCAAGTATCTTGAAATTTCTGTTTTATTTCAGGGACAAATTTTGTATTTTGTTAGTCTACCACACCAAGTCGAACCTAATTAATAATTTCATTTTCAATTACTTACATTTAATTTCTGTTAATCCAGATCAGTAATGCATAAAAGCAAACTTTTGCAATTGATTCAAAATTTGAATCCTTCGGAATTCAAGGAATTGCGAAAGGTCGTCCATTCGCCCATCTATACCACCAACCCCCAAATGGCAAAGTTTTACGAGTACTTGAAGCCATCCTACCCTGCATTTGAAGGCTCCCGACTCGAGAAGCAGAAAGTATTTGCCCGCTTATTCCCAGAAAGAGACTATTCGGATGGTCAAATGAGGGTTTTGATGCGAGAACTCACCAAGGTGGTCGAAGAATACATGGTGCTACTTCAACTGCGCAAAAATGCATTCCAAAAGCAGAAAATATTGAGTCTGGCATTTGGTGAACGAGGCATGAAGGGACTGTTTGAAAAGTCGACAGCAAAACTACTGAATACACTGGAAGCAGCATCCTACAGAGACCCGGAATACCAATTAGAGGTCTTTCAACTCAATTACCAAAAGCTGAACCTCTTGGACGTATTTGACAAGGCTGCCAAACCCAAACAGACGGCTCTTCTTTTACAACCACTGTCGCACTTCTACCGACAAACAGAATTGATTCTACGCTGTCAACTCCTCAATCTGGCCAGCATTTACAACAGCCCAGAAGTTGCTGAGCCAATGGCAGAAAAAGAACTATTGGTTGAAAAAATCTATCGGTCTATTTACAAACTTTACACAGAGGCAGACGACAGTATTTACAAAGACTTGGAAGCAGTATTCTTCGAACAGCTGGCCTTTATTCGTCCGGCAATGGCACAGGAAATATTTGCTTTTCTCAGCAATTTCCTCATCCGAAATATGGCACGCAACGACCATTATTACAATTCGCTGCTCTTCCAATTGTACCGAAAAGGCTTGTCGAATAATGTCATGCTGAAACAAAACCGAGTGGCCGATCACCAGTTCTTAAACATTTTGATTGTAGCTGCTAAAGAAAACCAATTTGAGTGGGCCGATGGCTTCATTGTCAAGTACGGCGAGCAGTTGTCTGCTCATTCCAAAGCAGATGCCCTGCGGCTGGGTCGCTCCTATTTGTTGTTTTACCAACGGCAGTTTGACCGCGCAGTCGAATTATTGAAAGACCATCCGTTCGATCATCCACTGTATCAACTCAATGCCCAAAGTCAAATATTGAAATGTTATTTCGAATCTTTTTTATCAAATCCAACTTATTATGAAATGATCTTGGCCTACAGTCTAGCGTTTGAAAAGCAGTTGCGCAGACAAGATTTTTTGAGCTTGGAAAAAGCAGAGCGCTACCTCCATTTCAATCAGATGATTCGCAAGATGGCCAAGGTGAAAATGGAGAAAAAACGCGATGGCCAAAAAAAATTAGAACGAGAATTGCAAAGTACCAAGGCCATGCATTCTGTCGGATGGATCATTGCCAAAATCAAAGCACTGTGATGGCCAGTAAGCTTAGTTCAAAAATGAGAAACATTTAAAACAAAACGACAACTACTTATGAAAAAAATCTTCTTCTCCCTCGGATGGCTGCTATTGGTTGGCTCACCAAAAATATTAGCACAAGCATTCAAAATTAGCAGCAACACTGCCATAGATAGTTATACATTTGAGCTGCAGGGCTTCAACAATAATCCTACCTATGCCCAACAAAGTTTTTTTGAAATTTTCTGGTACTTTGGCGATGGTACACATGCCAAGCAGTTTTTTGTCAACAATGGCGGTAATCCCTCCATTACGCACAGCTACAATTCCAACCACTACACAGGCAACAATATCCTTAGCCCTTACGCAGAGGTAACTGTATTGGCTTATGAAGAAATAGAACCGCCCGAGCGCTTCCTGCCACCCACTGGAAATAATTTTATCAACTGTAGCAATTGTCAACCCAATGTCCTACCTCCTTCTAATAATTCCTCCATTTACACCAATCGGGAAGCCGTTCCAGGGCATCGAATCACCTACATCATCAACCCCAGTTTTTCTTGTGCCGCCAGCAACAATGCCACCGTTATTTTTGAATACAACAGCAATGAGATGTTCTTGGAACAAGTGGTAAATATAGATGCCTACTCAACAAAACACAATGCGAATAACTTGAGTAGTAGCAATCCATTGTCCTGGCAGTACAATCTTTCCGATCCGAACCCACGTCCGATATTTATTCGGATGCAAATGATCAGCGACATCACCGAAGGGAGCATGGTGCAGGCAAGCGTAAAAATTCAGTACGATGGCGCGACTTGTCAGGAAGAAAAGTTTACCATCAGTAAAATGGTCAGAAACTCACACGACCCAAATGCTCTTCAGTCCGACCAACAATTGGTTTGCTATTATGCTGCTCCGGAAGATGCGCCGCCAAAAAAAGTGCGCTACCGAATCGTATTTCAAAACCAAGGCAACCAAGCTGCCGATTCTGTTATGATCTACAACCGCATCCCTGACCCCTTCGTAGCCACCACAGAGACCATCGATGTGGTGTATCCCTTGAGTCAAAATGGCGAGCCACCTGCAACAAATTACAACCCTAGAACCGGAGAATTTTATTGGAAACTAAAGGATTATTTTCTAAGGGGCAACCAAGACTTGAGGGGCGAGCAAGAAAATGGCGTAGACATCTCCGAGACCATCGATTCACTGGTTTACGTGGTAAACTTCAAGGACCCTTACAAGACACAATTTTTCAATAATCCCGCAACGGGTCTCGACGAGCGCTTTGCTTCTTGCGATGCCATTGTAAATGAAGCAGAAATTATTTTTGACAGTAATCCACCCATCTTGACCAATGCATTTCAATCAAACATCAGTTGTCAGATCGACAGCTGCTCCAATTGTGCGACCTACTATATTTTAGCAGATACCTCTTGGAAATTTGCAGCTACAGATTCTTTCGAATTGAAGGCATCCGATTATTTTTTACCCGAATACGATTACCTCCAATTCCGATGGTACCCTTCCGCCGGCATGAGTAATGCCAGAAAGCGAAGGCCCAAGGTATCGCCCGCCAAGAATACCAATTATTTTCTGGTCTTGTCACAAAGAGACAACAGCTGCGAGCGGGTCGTCATCCAATTCCCAGTTTTCTTTCCTTGCAATCAAAAAATCTTCCCGACCGTCTTCATCGATCCAGCGACCGGCGACCGGACGGTTTGCGCCAGCGTCAGCGGCAACCTTCAAAATTGGAAATGGCAGGATGGTGAGCATAAAAGCAGTTTTAAAGAAACACAAATCAGCCAAACACAGGCCGACTTTTATCTCAGCGTACTCGATACGACAACCGGTTGTCACCAAAGCAGGCGCGTTGCGCTAAACCAAGGAATTCCCACTTCCGGTTGTGCGGCAGGCTGTCTTTCCGGTGGTGGTGCTACACAATGTTATATCTTGTTTATTGGCTCGCTGTATTTCTTGACACGGCGACGAAAATATAAATCGTAAGAACAAAAGTCCGACGGACCTACAATGGCGAGGCCAGTCGGACGATTGTACTTTTAGCCTTCGACAATCTCCACCTCGATGATGGAGTCGCCACCTTCGGAACCCTCAGAACCACCTTTGATAAAATGGGTCAGTTGCAGTGGCATACCATAATTGTTAAACCGAAAAATACTGTTTTGTGTGTCACTAAATTGCATCATTGAATTTTTCATTTCCGATTAATTTTTTTTACTCCCGTGAAGCCAGAAGCATAAGTGAAAAAATGATTGTTCCCAGGCCATTTCGTTGGCCATAAGGCATGACATCCTCCTTGGCGATCGAAAGATTCGAGGCCATTAAACCATAAGTCATAAGTGGATCGATGCGTCCATTGATCCCAGTGCCGGCAAGCTGATGGTAGTTTGTGGAAACTAATGTCGATTAAAATACTTCATCTAAGTTGGGAGAATTTCCCTCTTTCATTTCAACTTGTATGACTTAATTAAACAGAAAAAGAAAAAGTAATAGCTGAACCAATTTTTTTTCAAAAAAGAAGATATTGATGAGACGCCTACTTAGTTTTTGTATTTACTTGCTTTGTCCTTATTTATTGATGAGTCAATCGGTCGGTGCAGGGCTTTACCAAAAAGGACTGTCGTTTTCCAGTGAAAAAAAATGGTCGCAAGCCCGCGAAAAATTCGATGCCTCTTTTCAATGGTATATTGGTCGCGACAGTTTCGAACAAGCGACAGAGGCTGTATATAAATCGGCCCGAACACATCTGTACGATGGCAGGAATATGAGAGCGATGGTAGATCGCTTGCAAGACGGCATTCGTTTATTGACAAATAGCGGAACCACCGCCATCCCTTCCCTCGCCAAGGCGTATACCCTAAGCGGATATGCCCAGCGTTGGTTGGACGAATATGTCCTTGCGCTTGAAGACTATGAAGCGGCTATTGAGTTGTTTGAAAGCCAGCAGGTGAATCGACCCAATGTGGCTTATGCTTATTTTATGGCCGCTCAACTTTGCATCCGCTTTATGGATTATCCCAAAGCCATACATTATTTGAATACGGCTTTGGAGAAAGACAGTACCCAAAAACACCAGGCAAGCATTCTCGGGCAGATCGCCAATTATCATTATTTCAAGGGGCATTATTCAGACGCCTTGTCGTTCGTTCAACAAACAAGAGCGGCCAACCCCAGCCGATTAACCCAAGCAACCATCTCGGTCATTGAAGCCAACATTTATCTGCAGCAAAACAAATTGAAACAAGCCGAAGCGCAAGCCTTGCAGGCATTGGCATACTACCAAAGTCGGAAGCCCATGTGGGAAGAGCGACTGAAGCAATATCTGCTACTGGCAAAGATTGCAGAAAGGCGAATGGACGCATCCGAAGTGGATCGCAATTTTCGCTTGGCCCTAGAAGAGTCCAATGCATTTGGCAGCCCCATCAACAGAGAACTCGCCAGAGTGTATGTTCAGCAGGGCGCTTACTTTGAGCGAACGAATCAAGGGGATCGAGCCATGCGTTCTTTCCAGCAGGCCATGAGGCATATTTTTCCTTCCTACACAGACACCGCCTACCACAGTCTACCCACCACGGACGCTATTTATCCAGAGTCTTGGCAAATGACCACGGCCATGAATAAGGCACGCGCTTTGAAAAAGCGCTTTAAAAAAACAGCCGATCTAAATGACCTCAAATTTGCAGGTCAACATTTCGAGCTGAGTATGCGTGCAGCCAAAGCCCTCTACAATTTTTATGGTACCGAAGATGCCAAAAATGAAATCGGCGAATACACTTATGACTATGTCGAAGATGGCATCGACACCTATTATGAACTCTACCAACAACGTCCCGACCCAACCTACCTTGAGAAAATATTTGCCTTCATGGAGGGCTCCAAAGCACAAGTTCTACAGGAAGCTTTTGAGCAAAACAATGCTGCCGTACTTGCCCAAATACCAGACAGCTCTTTGTATCGAGAGCGGGTACTAAAAAATCGGATTGTACAAGCGCATAAAGCCTACTTGATTTTTGAAGGAGGAGCAAAAGAAAGAGACTCCCTGCGCTCGGTTTGGTCGCAACTCAAAAATGAGCACGGACTTTTGTTGCAACAACTCAAACGCCAATATCCATCTTTTAAAAGTGCCTTAGAAAATGGAAAGCTCACCTCCTTAAAAGACCTTCAACATTACCTGCGAGAAAAGCAGGCTGTTTTGTTTGAATACTTTGCAGGCAGTAGTTACCTGTTTATCCTAAAGGTCAGCGCAGATCAAGTCGATGTTTACAAACTGGCCGATGTCGCTGAAGTAGCAGCTGAAATTACCACCTTAAACAGCTACCTACAATCCGTGGATGCCATCAGCAAAAACTACGATCAATTCCAGCAATTGGCGCATGGACTTTTTCAAAAACTTTGCCCAGAATTATCACTGGAACAAAAAGACCCACCCGCCCTAATCCTAGTGCCAGACGGCCTGTTGCATCAATTGACTTTCGACGCCTTGGTTGTCCAGCCCAATACTCAGAATCCTTTTTTGGTTGAATACTTTTCCAATTGGAAAGCCTACTCGGCCAGCCATTTATGTTCGCAAACAACGCAAGGGGACAAGCACAAAATTCAAGCTGTTTTCCTACCTGGCTTTGACAAGGGAGAGCGCCAACTGGCCACGTTGCGATACGGCCAGCAAGAGGTCGGCTCATTGAGCAATGCGCAGCGTTTCGAAGGTCCGCAAGCCAGTATGCACAACTTTCGCTTGTATGCCCCCCAGTCAAGTTTGATTCATTTGTCGACCCATGCCATTGGTGGAATTGCTCCACGAATCGAGTTCATTGATTCTACGCTTTATCTAGCAGAATTGTATGGAATGCGCATTCCCTCCCAATTAGTTTTGCTCAGCGCCTGCGAATCCAACAGTGGAGCTTTGGTCAAGGGCGAAGGCATTATGAGCTTGGCCCGCGGCTTTAAATATGCCGGTGCTCAAAACACAATCGCCTCTCAATGGCAGGTCAATGAGCGGTCCACGGCTCTGTTGTTTCAGTTGTTCTACGAGGAACTGAACAAGGGTACATCGATTGCCAAGGCATTACAGCAAGCAAAAATTCAGTACTTACGGCAGGTTCCTTCAGATATGGAACGACTTCCTTACTATTGGGCGGGCTTTAATTTAATTGGTCAGGATACCGATTTGAAGCTCCATCGGTCCAAGCCGTACACCTGGCTTTGGGGGCTACTGCTTGTCGGGTTGGTGGCCTTGGTTTGGCGGTGGCGTCAGGTCGGCCATTAGTTGGCATCCAGGGCGTCCAGCAGGGCTCGTGCTACTTCGTAGCGCTTGGAAGCATTGGAAATTTTCTGCAAGCTCGCCTGGGCTGCTGCAACATCTTCTTTTTTGAGGTGGGCCAGCGCCTCGTACCACAGGTAATCATTTTGGAAGGCTGGATACTGTTGCTGCAATTTTCGAAAGGTAGCAATGGCTTCGTTGGGTACCGCTTCGCTTTCCATTTCCGCAATGCCGATCGCCAATAGGTATTGGCTTTCCTCCGTTTTGCTGAATAGCTCATTGAGGGGCATCAGGGCCTGTTTGTAGTCTTGCTTTTTTAACAACCGCTCCGCCAATTCGATGAGGGCCTGCTCGTCGTCTGTTGACTTTTCGGTGAAGTCAAAGGGATAAGAATTTTCCTGCTTGTATAGGGCATAAAGTTCAGCGGGGGTGGAATCAGGGCGGGGCCACAGCCAAAAGGCCAGCATTAGTAAAACCGCCAATGCCACGGCTGCCACCCAAATGAGCCGAGAAGATTTGGGCGTTTCCTGCACCGGAACACTTTTGACTTCTTCATGGACACCATCCAAAAAATCGCGCAAACGATCATTGCCAAAAGATTCGATGCCCTCCATGAGGTCTTTTTCCAACATCAAAGCACGGGCAAATTCCGGCTCTTGTTGGAGCTTGCGTTCCATTTCCTTCAACTCTGCCTCGTTCAAACGACCTTCGAGGTAGCGGTCGATCCATTCTTGTTGCTCCATGCTTTATCCGTTTTCTTTTAATAGACGGCGATAGGCCGGTGCGACATTTTCCCGCAATTTACGCAGGCATTTTCCTTTCTTATTTTTTACGACTTGCTCGCTGACCAAGCCCAACGTTTGTTGTATTTGCACCATTTTCAAACGCCGATAATAGTACAATTCCAAAATTTGCTGACATTCTCTTCCCAGCGACTCGATCATAGATCGGACGAGGGCTTTGCGCTCCGTCTCCACCAGGGTTTGAAAATGACTTTCTTCCACCTGCATCCGCTCGTGGGTATCCTCCAGGACGACCTCTCGCTTTTGTTTTTTCAGCTTCAACAGCCACAGATTTCGGCAAATGGCATATAAATAGGTTTTGAGGGTGCTACTCAGCGAAAAATCAGCCGTTTTGACCTTATTGAACAAAACAATTAAGCCATCGTGAAAAACATCCTTGACCTCATGGGCTTGCCCTGAGTTGCGCACAATCAGGCTTTCAATTAGGCCAAAATAGCAGTGGTAGAGATGGCGAAATGCGGCATCCTGCAAAGCACGGTCTCCAGATTGGAGCATGGAAATAATATCAGAATCCGAATATTTTTTCATATCTATGTACTCCACTGCAAAGGAGGTGACAATTTGATTTACACTGTTTTCCTCAGCTGCTAAAGATACAAAATTCAATGCAACCGCTTCAGCTCCCGCTCAACTGCCAAGTAAGTTACTTTCCTGAGTTTATGGAGACTGCCGAATGCCGTCGGTTGTTTGATCTATTGATTGAAAAGCACCGCCTGACGGAAAAGCGCATGCATCAAATGGGTGACGGCAGTGTCATAGAATTGGATATCTACCAGAAATTGTTTGTCGATCTGGATATTCACACGGCCAAAAAATTACCGGCTGTTTGGGGAGAAACCATTCCTTGGCCTCCCTTATTGAGGTCGCTAAAAGACAAAGTCGAGGATACCTTGAGAGATACCTTCAATGTCTGCATGGCCATTTACTACCCCGATGGCAACGCCCATATGGATTTTCATTCCGACCTCCCAGCCTACGGAGATACCTCTTCCATTGCCTCCATCAGCCTGGGTGCCGAGCGCCACTTCGCCTTCCGTCCGAAAGCACAACAAGAAGCTACCTATTCGCTACTACTAAAAAATGGCAGCTTGGTTCACATGGGCTTGTATTGCCAGGAGCGCTACGAACACGCCCTGCCGCCAACACCGGACTGTCGAGAACCCAGAATCAACTTGACCTTCAGGAAATACGGATCTTAAGACTTAAAAATAACCATCATGAAGAAGTACCTGATTTTTGCCCTCCTCCTACCCTGCTTGCTGCTAGCTTGCCAACAAGACAACCAGTACAAAGAGAAAATTATCGGTCAGTGGCAGGTCGACAAATGGTTGGTGGGCAAGGAGCGCACCGAGAAGCAATCGCTGACGGCCATTTTCAATTTTCAGCCCGGCGGCCAATACGATGTGGATTATACCACGCAAAAGGAGGTTGGTACTTATCGCATCGCAGGCAGCAAACTCTACACCACAGAAGAGGGTCAAATGGAGAAAATGGTGAAAATTACCCGATTAACAGCCGACACAATGGAATTTGAAATGAACCGTGCCGGGCAATTTGAAGTTTTAATACTGCTGAAACAGAAATGAACAGCGAATTCAAATCTTCAAAATCACCGAATATGAAAGCCATTTGGAACAATGTCGTCATAGCTGAAAGTGACGATACCGTTGTGGTAGAAGGCAACCACTATTTCCCTGCTGACTCCATTGCTTGCGAATACTTCCAGGAGAGTTCTCTACAAACGAGCTGCCCCTGGAAAGGCAAGGCCAGTTATTACACCCTCCAAGTAAATGAACAGCAAAATAAAGATGCTGCTTGGTATTACCCTACGCCAAAAGACGCTGCCCAACAAATCAAAGGTCGGGTTGCTTTTTGGAAGGGCGTACAAGTAGTTGCCTGAGATTAAGAAAGACTGACTATATTGTAGTTCATTTGCAAAATACCCCTGAAATATGAACTACAGACTCGTTCTATCGCTGATTTTCACAACCTTTCTGGCTTTCACCGTGGAAGCACAGTATTTCTTGACGCCATACGAAAGCTTTTCGCGGCAGAAGAAGTCCTACATCACCATGGACGATGGGACAGAGGTCATTGGCAAGATCAAAAAGATTAAGCGCAAAAAGGGCCTGATAGAGGAGATCAGCATCTTAGATGAAAAGGGCAAAAAGCGAAGCATCAAACCGGCAGGCATCCGATTTATGTATCTCCCGCCTAGCGGGTTGGATCAACTCAACAGATCACTGCAAAAGGTTTACGATGCCACCCAGTGGGACGATGTCGAGCTCGAAGCCGATCTGATTAAAGACGGTTATGCCTATTTTGAGCAAGCAGAAGTCTTCGTCAAAAAGAAAAAGCGCACGCTCTTGATGCAACTGCTCAACCCGACCAGCTGCCGTAAGATGCGCGTCTACCACGATCCCTTGGCCATGGAATCGGCCAGCATGGGGATTGGCGGCTTCACCATGGCAGGCGGAGGCGATAAGTCTTATTATTTCAAAAAGGGCGATGAGACGGCTGTCCGTGTCAAAAAGAAAAATTATCGAAGCCTGTACTACAACTTGTATGGCCATTGTTCCAAGCTCGAACAAGATATCAAGAGTATCAAATGGCAGGATGTGGAAGTCCACGTCTATGAATACGACAAAAACTGCATTGAATGATCTGAAAAGCGTTCATGCAAATTATTCGTTCATTACTTTGTACGAGCCAGACTTGCTCATATGAAAAAGGACATCTGCTCCAAAGAAGACGTTAAACGGTTGATCGATGCTTTTTACGAAAAATTGCTTTCGGACGAAGAGATGGCGCACATCTTTTTGAAGGTAGCAAAAATTGACTTGCCCGAACACCTCCCGTTTCTTTACAGCTTTTGGAACAACCTCCTTTTCGCCACGGGTGAATACCACCGCAATGCGATGGTCAAACACCTGGCACTGAACGATGCCTATCCGCTAAATGAGGAGCATTTTCGCACCTGGCTGGGCCTGTTCGCACAAACAGTAGATGAGCTTTTCGAAGGAGAAAAGGCCACAATGGCCAAAGAACGCGCCCGATCCATTGGCGGCATCATGCAGTACAAAATCCACCAAACAAACCCAAACCCATCATCCAATCGCCATGACCTGCAAGCTTAAATTTCAACTTTTGTTTTCCCTGCTGGCCCTATTGGTAGCCGCCTGTTCCAATTCCAGCCGCTCCCCCATCGACCTGGATGAACGCTACCAAAAGATAAAAACCATCCAATCTACGGCAGATTGCAGCGGCCCGGGAATCCTTTACACCACAGAGGTGCATTCCACCCTAGATGGCTACACTTATTTCCACCAAAAGTACAAAGGAAGAATGGAGACTTTCGAAGCCATCCTCCCCAACGCCAAACAGGGCTACAAGCTGTCGTTCGACAAAAGCATCCAAGACAGCATCCCCTTCGGAGAGCGGGGAGTCATCAAAAGCCACGAATTTCACAAGCTCAGCGCCCGACCAGAGTTGTTTTTCTCACAAATCACTGAGCAAACCGAGGTAACCCCCAGCCCTACCCACCAATGGTACAGCGGCCTTGATCAATCAGACCATCCCGTCAAGCTGCGCTACAACAAAGCACAAAAAACCATCGACCGGATCGAGATGCGCAATATGCTGGACACCTCCCAAACCATCAACATTTCCTACCAAACCTGGGTAGATACAGAATTCGGCCCTCTGTCCAAGGATGTCGAAATCATCCAAGGCAACAGAGACACCTTCAAGTTTCACTTCACGCAGGTCAATATCAACGACAGCAGCTTTCGCAAAAGAACGGCGAAGGGAATGGGGAGCGGGAAGTAGTTGTTGCCTTTAAGGATTCTCCCTGGGAATTTCCTTATCTTGTCAATTTGGACCGCAAAATAACCTTTGTTATAGTGGAAACAGATAACATCAAAAAGGCCCTCGAACTAAAGAGTCAATTGGATGCGCTTCGACCTATACCCAAGGAAGATGAGCTACGCATCATGCAAAAGCTTAGGCTGGATTGGAATTTCCACTCAAATCACATCGAAGGCAATTCACTGACATATGGTGAAACCAAAGCCTTAATTCTGTTCGGTATCACCGCACAAAGTAAACCACTGAAAGATCACTTCGAAATCACTGGGCATAATGAGGCCGTCAATTGGGTTGTAGAAATCGTCAAACAGGATCGTCCGCTTACCGAAAGTTTTATTCGTCAACTCCATAAGCTCATCCTGAAAGAACCCTACGAAGTCGACGCCATCACGCCAGAGGGCCAACCGACCAAAAAGCGGATTAAGATCGGTGATTACAAATCGATACCCAATCATGTCAAAACCAGTACTGGGGAAATTTTTCGCTTTGCCAGTCCGGAAGAAACGCCGGCGATGATGAACGACTTGATGCAATGGTATAAATCAAAAATGGATCAGCCAGAGACGAATCCCATCATTTTAGCAGCTGAGTTCCATTACAAATTTATTCGTATACATCCATTCGACGATGGCAACGGCAGAACAGCTCGTATTTTGATGAACTTCATCCTGATGCAATTCGGCTACCCACCTGCTGTCATCCGAACAGAGGACAAACAGAATTACTTTGGTGTGTTGAGGCAGGCCGATAGTGGTCAGATCACCCCATTTATTGACTACATCGCTCAGAATCTCGTTGCCTCACTGGACATTATGATTCGTGGCGCTAAAGGAGAGAACATTCGGGAGCCGGATGACTTAGACAAGGAGATTAAGCTGTTGGAGCAGCAGTTGAAGACGAAAGGATCAAAGATTGAAGTCGTAAAAAACGAAGAAATACTTAAGGAAATCTATCAGAAAAGTATCTCTCCACTTCTAACCAACTTCATTAAGTACAGTCGAAAATTTGATCAATTTTATCTCAATGCAAGCCTATCTTTTCTTGCACCTGATGGCAGAAAACTTTTCTGGAAAACATCCGAGGAATTGGATAAGCAAGGACAAAAGATAAGTATTTCCCTTCTGCCACACGAAAGCTCCTTTACCATGGAGTATCGATACCAAACATTTAATAATTCAGCCGTTAAGCCATTTGATTACCGCTATCAAATTGAAGCTCTGTTCGAAGAGACGAGGTATCTACTCCGAAATGGAAAATCAGAAGTTTTGATCGAAAAGCTGTACAATGAGCAACTGTCCGAAGCTGAAATAGAAGCTATTCTCCAAAAAGAAGCTTACAAGCACAAAGAATTCATCCAAAAGAAGATCCAGTAAGTCTTACTATTTATCCTCTTCCACCACCACCGGTGGCTTTCCAACAGGAATCGTCAGATTGGTCTTAAAATCTGGGAGGATCTGCTTGGCAGCTGGGCTGTTCAGCTTATCGGCCTCGATGAATACCCAGTGCTTGCCACCATCTTCGGACATACCGAATAAGTGGTTTTCAATCAAAAGAGTCTGTTCACCAGAGCGAACCTTTGCTTTTTTGGGAACCAAGCAGTGCATTTCGTTTTCAAATTCTGAAACCTTAATGTCATCACCTATCTCGACAGAGACGATTTCGACACCTTGCTCCTTCAGGCCATCCATGGTCTCTTTGACTATCTCGATGTAAGACTCCTCTCCGCCTAGCAACTTGATGAGGGCCGGGTGGGTGTGCTTGGCTAAGGTCTTGTAATCGCCCCACATAGCGCCGGAGGCAACAACCTCTGCCTGTGTGGCAATGGTCTTGTTCAAGTCGGCATTCTGACCAAAAGCAAGTGTACTAAAAGCCACCGCCAACAGCGTGAATAAGAAGGATTGACAGCTAATTTTCATATCTATTCGTTTAAGTTTTTTTCCTTTCTATGATTGATTTTTTCGTCTTTGATCGTAATTATTGAATAAGTTCAGCTTGAAAAGTCCCAATAGCAAGAGGGCCAGTAAAACCCCTTGAGCGGCCGCCATCAATTTTCCATACACCCACAGATTCAAGGTTTCAGAATCCCAGTTTTCGGTTCCGTAATCCCTAGCCAAGCTCGTTGAGACAATCACAAACTGCTCTAGGTAAACGCCGATTTTCATCAAAAAGGCAACCAATAGAACATACCAATACTTGGTAGCAAGCCGCTTAATCAACAAGGTGAAGGGTAATATTGTTGCTGTGAAAAACAGTATCCAGTGAACAACACCCCTCGAAACATTCCGCTGGCCACCTTCATCCGGGGACATTGCATCGAGCAGAGAATAAATCAAGCTAAGCACTGCGTAGGTAAGGATCACCCAACAAATCAAGTTCAGCACCTTTTGGGTTGGAAGCTTGGTTGTGAACAGCCATTGTACCAACATCAATGTCAAAATCATTGGTACCAAGCTATGGATCAAATTGGTATCCACAAATCGGATGATGCTCTCGAGCGCTTCCATTCTCACCTACAATTCTATCCTACGCCCTTCGCGCGCCGACTGGTAAATCGCCTCCACGATTCGAATGTCGCGCATGCCTTCTTCGCCTGGCACGCGAACGGCCTTGTCTTCTAAAATTGCTAGTGAATCATTGTCCATCTGAAGAGCTTGCTGGTTGGGAATGGAAGCATCAAAAACTTTGCCGTCGCTGGCTTTGCCCCGGATGCCAGAGTAGGATTGAAAGGGCGTCAGTTGGTACCATCCCTTGGCACAGTCCACCCGCAAAGTATTCAAGTTCTCCCCAAAACTGGTCTTTCCAAGCGCCTGCAAACCATTGGGAAATTGCAACACAAACTCTGTCGTTTCATCCACTTCGTGGTAAATCTCCGGGCGCGTCGTGCTGTGCTTGGCTGAAACCACCGCCGTCGGCTCGGCTCCCACCGCATAACGAATGCCGTTGAGAGAGTAGACGCCCATATCATACAGAGCACCCCCGCCCATTGCCTTTCTCTGTTTCCAATGGTCAGAGCGTCCGTCCCGATAGCCTGCCTCGGCCATGACCGCCTGAATGTCGCCATAGGGCTTTTCGTGTGCATAGCGCATGATGGTTTGCGTGTTGGGCTCGTGGTGCATCCGATAGCCGATGGATAATTTGACTTTATTTTTTTGACAAGCATCAATAATGGCCTGACACTCGGCCGCTGTTTTGGCCATTGGCTTTTCGCACCAGACGTGCTTACCAGCATTAGCAGCCCGGACGCTGTATTCGCTGTGCATAGAGGTCGGTAATACCACATAGATGACGTCGATGTCCGGATTGTTGGCAATGGTATCGAAATTGTCGTAGTTGTAGACATTCTTATCCGGGATGTTGTATTGCTTCTGCCAAGCGGGAATCTTGGAGGCAGTTCCGGTGACGATGCCTGCCAGGTAACAGTGCTGGGTCAATTGAAGGGCTGGCGCCAGCAAATCTCGGCTGTAGTAACCCAAGCCAACCAATGCAACGCCAATTTTCTTATCGGCAGATGTTGCACCGAGGCAGCTGATGGGCAATGCGAGGGAAGACAGGGCTAAGGTGCTGTGGTGCAGAAATTTTCTTCGACTGTACATATTTGTGGTATTTATATTTTTGGCAGAAGTCCTGAAACTCACCGCTGATGAAAGATCAATCAGGCAATGCGCTTATCAATCCGGTGAAGAAGGCCGTACCTGGATGGCACTTATAAATTTAGACATTGCTATTGTAAAACTAAGGAAACAAATCCGGAGGACTGCAATTTTAACACTTGATAAAATGGCACCTACACAGCTAACATCCAGCACAGAAAGACAATATATCACTATTTTGTTCAAAAATATCATCAAATAATTTTCAAAATGACATCATTTGCTTATATTTGTGCAGACAAAAAATAGAAGCTATGTACTAAAACACCTGATTTTCCATCCAACATATCTGATACTTTTGGAAAAGGCATTGCAACAAATGTCTTCCTATAAAGCTGTGAAATCAAGTCGTTCGCTTTTCCATGCTAGAATGCTGTAAGCCGTACAGAAGCAGAATGCGCAGTGGCATTGGCCTGCAGGATTATGTGGGAAAGCGAATGATTTTTTTAAGTATTCATACTTTGCGAGTAGGAAAGCTCGTTTTTCTTACTACAAGCCAAAAAAATTATCTGGACAGGCAACCTCTTAGCCATTCTTTCACGTCCGATATATAGATAAGCCAATTATTCTAAAAATTCCGATGCCCTGTCTTGCAAGGCTACTAAAGTCGTTGCAAACAGAGCTACTGCGATCCTCCATGTTTGTGCATAGAAGGACTGATGTTGTCATGTGCCGACCATAAGCTTATTTACAGACTCTAATTTTCTCGCATGAAAACGATATTTCTTGAAGACGTTTCTTCCATCGAAATTTTCCTTTCAAAAGATGATACGCCTTCATTCATAAAAAACCATCCATTGGTGGATACCCCTCCTACATTACACTGATTCACAACATCTATTCATTAACCTTTCAAAAAGTAAAAACTATGAAAAAAGATGCTTTGTTAAATGCCTTCCTCCAAGATGGCTTACACAATCAAAATCACGCAAGTGCATTACAGAAAATGAAATGCCAACCGCTCGACAGCGGACAACTTGTCTGTATCAAAGGCGGTGGCGATGGTGACCCACCTACGGTTCCACTTGTCAACTAGACTGCCTATTTACTCACTTTCAAAAAGTAAAAACTATGAAAAAGGATGCTCTGCTCAACGCCTTCCTACAGGACGGCTTGAAAAATCAAAACCACTCAAGTAAACTGAACAAGATGAAATGCCAACCGCTTGACAGCGGACAACTTGTCTGCATCAAAGGCGGTGGCGATGGTGATCCACCTGCTATTCCACTTATCAACTAGA
>JBCCSZ010000009.1:0-49796 GCA_039199225.1 Bacteroidota bacterium | reverse complement strand
TTTCAGGATACCCAAACGGCTTATAATGTCAATGGACTGATTCGCCTGGACGGACAACTCGATGCAATGGCGCTCGAAAAAGCCCTCTGGCAACTCATTGACCGCCACGAAATACTCCGAACCAATTTTGCAGAAATCAATGGAGAAGCTCGACAAATCATCCATCGAAGCAAGGAGTTTGGCTTCAAATTCCGAACGATTGATTTGAGTGGATTGAAAGACCCAGAGCGTTCTTGTCGCAAGCGATTGGGAGAGTTGGTCAAGCAACCTTACAATCTGAAGAAAGACCCATTGATCAGGGCTGGCCTTTGGAAAATTGGGGAACAAAAGCACATTCTGCTGATTAGTTTGCACCACATCGTTTTCGACGGTTGGTCTATGCCGGTCTTGTTTAGAGACATCTCGGCTTATTACAACGCACAAATTGAACAAGTCGAGGCACAATTGCCTCCACTCAATATACAGTATAAAGATTACGCACATTGGGCCAACGAACAGGCGGCCAAAGGTGGGCTGGAAGCTTCCAAAGAGTTTTGGCTGGATAATTTATCTGGTGAATTGCCGATTTTGAATTTGCCATTTGACCATCCACGCCCTCCGGTACAAACCTTCGAAGGTGCCAATGCCACCCGATTGCTTAAATCTGCATTGGTCGATCCACTCTTCCAACTGGGACAGCAAAACCAGTCCGGAAAGTTTGCGACCCTAACGACAATGGTCAACGTATTGCTTTACTGCCTGACCCGACAGAAAGACATCATTCTCGGAGCGCCGCTGGCTGGAAGAGAAAATATTGAGTTGGAAAATCAGGTCGGTTATTACGCTAAGACATTGGTTTTGCGCAATAAACTGGACAGTAATGATACGCTAAAAGACTTGTTCTCGAAAGTACGTCAAACGACACTCGACGCCTTCCGCTATTCCGATTTTCCTTTTGATAAATTGGTGGAAGCATTGGGCGTAGAGCGAGACTTGAGTCGAGCCCCCATCTTCGACGTTTGGGTGCAGCTGGCCGAAAAAGGCAACACCATTGAAAATCTGCTTCAATTCAAAGACTTGCAAGCAAGCGAATACACACTGCGCAGCAATGTCAGTAAATTCGACCTGGGCTTTTTCTTTGTCGAAACAGAAGAAGGGATTGTACTCGAATTGGAATACAACACTTCGCTGTTCAAAGCAGAAACCATTCAGCGGATGTTGAAATACCTCGAACAGTTGATGTGGCGCTTACTGGAAGAGCCAACGCAAAAATTGGAAGAAGTATCGGTCTTGACCTCCCGACAAAGAGCGGCCATCATCAGCCATTCGACAGGAGAAAAGATTGACTACCCCAAGAATATTTGCATACCGGAATTATTCGCAGAACAAGTCGCACGAACGCCCAAAGCGGTTGCCTTGCGTTGCTGCGGAAACGAGTATACTTATAAGCAACTGGACAAGATTACCAATCAGATCGCCCATACTTTAAAATCGAAATACGACATCGGTAAAGAGTCAGTGGTCGGTCTTTACATGGAACGTTCCGAATGGTATGTGATCGGCCTATTGAGCATTCTAAAAGCCCAGGCTGCCTTCTTGCCGATTGGAACGAATTTACCAGAAGATCGCATCCAATACATGATCGATAGCGCTAAGGCCAAACTGGTTTTAGCCACAGGAAAGTCGCCATCGTTTGATATTTCTTGTCCAACTTTCGACTTGCTCAAAGAGGAAACCACTTGGAAAAAAGCATCTGCCAAAGCGCCCAAGACATCCAATTGTCAAAAGGACTTGGCTTATGTACTTTTTACTTCCGGAACGACCGGTTATCCAAAGGGCGCAATGGTCGAACAGGCGGGATTGATCAACCACATGCACACCAAGATCGATTGCTTGCAACTGGGTAATGACTCGGTGATCGCCCTGACGGCTTCCATCAGTTTTGATGTGGCCATTTGGCAATCACTGACGGCCTTGATTTGTGGCGGATGTACCCAAGTATACAAAGAGGAAACCGTACTGAATCCTTTACAGTTGATTCGGAATTTGAATAGAGACCGGGTCGATGTATTACAAGTTGTTCCTTCCTATCTGGCGGAAGTTCTAAGCATGCTGGAATCGGATGAAGAACTACCTCAACAGATACAGTTGTCTTGCCTGGTTTCCGCCGGAGAAATTCTTAAGAAAAGCCTGGTGGAAAGATGGTTTGTCCTATTTCCGGACATTCCGGTCCTCAATGCCTATGGTCCGACAGAAGCTTCCGATATCATCACGCATTACAAGATGGACTCGGTGCCGGATACCAATGGCATTTCGATCGGGCGACCACTGCCCAACATAAGGGTTTATGTGTTGGATGAATACGATCGTATTTGTCCGTTGGGTGTTCAAGGTGAGATTTGTGTGGCAGGCCTCTGCGTCAGTAGGGGATACATCAACCAAGCGGAACTCAACGCGAAAGTTTTTGCAACGGATCCTTATCAAAAGCGGAAGAAAGTTCGCTTGTATCGCACAGGTGATTTGGGACGATACCTCTCCGACGGAAACATCGAATTGTCTGGCCGGAAAGACCACCAATTGAAAATCCGTGGCTACCGAATTGAGCTTGGAGAAATCGAAGAGTACCTGGTTCGGGTAGCAGGCGTACAAAGTGGTGCTGTCGTTGCAAAGGAAGGTGAAAATGGCGATCGTTTCCTCTGTGCTTATGTACAGCGGAAAGACGGTCACCAAGTGACAACGGATGACATTCGTCTGGCACTTTCTTCCTGGCTAACGGCCTACATGGTTCCGGAGGTCGTACTCTTTGTCGACGAAATGCCGCGAACAGCAACCGGTAAAATTGATCGGAAGTCACTGCAAAAAAGAGTGGTTGTTCGCGCTTCGAATGATCAAACTTTTGAGGCTGCTACCACACCGACAGAACGCATCTTACATGAAATATGGTGTGATGTTTTGGGGCTGGAACAAATAAGTATTTTGGATGACTTCTTCCACATCGGAGGCAATTCCCTGAAAGCCATTCGCGTTCAGGCTGCCGTTCACCAACAGTGGAAAAAAGAAGTATCCTTCGCAGATTTCTTCCGCCACCCGGACATTCGCTCCTTTGCACATTACTTGGATCAGCAAAGTGAAACAGCTTTCGAAAGCATTCCATTGGCAGACAAAGCGGATCTGTATCCGCTGTCACCGGCACAACGGCGCCTTTGGGTACTGGCTCAGTTTGAACACAATAAAACGGCTTACAATCTGACCCATGCATTTCGACTGGACGGCGCATTAAACAAGGAGGCACTGCTTACAGCTACCACTCGTTTGATAGAACGCCATGAATCTCTGCGGACTCGTTTTGTCAGTCGCAAAGGAGAGCCTTTCCAACAGATCGTGGATGCAGCGACCTTTGAAATTCCCTTGCAGTATGAGGAGTTGTCTTCGGCCATCGATCCGATGGTAAAATGCCTGCAGGAAATCGAAACGGAAGCACAGCACGCTTTTGATCTTGCAAAGGATAGTCTGCTGCGAATCCGAGTATGGAAAATGGCAGAAGACCAGCACGTTCTGCTCTTCAATATACACCACATCATTACAGATGCCTGGTCGATGAAAATCTTGATCGATGAATGGACCCAGCAATACCAAAGTATCGTCAACGGACAAGCATTGGAACAAACAGCGCTACCGATTCAGTACAAGGATTACGCCGCTTGGATCAATACGCGCTTGTCTACCGGACAACTCGCAGAAGCAGCCGATTACTGGACCAACTGTTTTGCTGGCGAACTGCCAAGGCTGGACTTGCCGCTAGACTTCAACAGACCAAGCATTCGGACCTTTGCTGGTAAGACGATTGTCCAACCGTTGGAGGCCAAGCAATACCAACGCTTGAAAGCTTTCGGCAAAGAACGACAGTTGACCGTCTTTACCACCCTGAGCGCTTTGGTCAATACGCTGCTGTTTCATTTGACAGGTCAAGAAGACATCGTGGTTGGAACGACGATCGCGGGTCGAAATCGACAAGAACTACAAGAGCAAATTGGTTTTTACATCAATACATTGGCACTGCGAACGACCTTCAAGGGAAGCGATGATTTTGAAAGCTTACTGGACAGCATCCAAGCGAACATCCAACAAGCTTTCCGCTATCAGGATTATCCTTTCGACGAATTGGTCGAAGCTGTTGTTACGCAAAGAGATGCCAGCCGCGCTCCACTGTTTGACGTTTTAGTTGAACATCTTGGAGCAGAAATCACGGCAGCGCCAACCAGCATAGATAAGCTCCAGATCGAAGACATCGAACTGGAAAACGATACCAGCAAATTTGATCTTTCTTTCCGCTTTATAGACGAATTGGATACAACTGTATTGTATTTGGAGTATAACTCGAATCTATTTTCAGAGTCCAGCATCGTACGATGGATGAGCATGTTCAATGAACTGCTAGATGCTGTTCTGAAAGATTCGAAAAGGCCACTTGCCGACTTTGATTTGATGCCACCGACTGAATTCAATCAGCTGTTGCAATGGAACAAGTCTTCGGTCGGCCTGGATGCGAACTGCAGAAACTTGAAGTCGGGTTTTGAATTCCAAGTGGCCTTTACTCCAAACAAAACAGCCATCATACACAACAATCAATCGTGGACCTACGCCCAGCTGAACGAGCAGGCCAATCGCCTGGCACATCAGTTGATCAATGACAAAAAAGTAGAACCAGGACAAGTAGTTGCCTTATTCGCCGATCGCTCACCTGCCTTCCTAGCAGGCTTGCTGGCAGTGGTGAAAACGGGTGCTGCTTTCCTTCCGATTGATCCGACCTTGCCGGACGAAAGAATCAGATACCTGCTCCAAGACGCTGGTGCCAAACTGGTGTTGACCGATACGGTACACATGTTCGATCTGACCCTTCTACACACAGGAGACATTGCGATTTTGGAAGACTTACCACGTGAGATGCCAAGCACTGAGACAGAGAATCCTACTGTTGATTTGCTCCCCTCTCATACGGCTTATGTCTTGTACACCTCTGGTTCTACAGGTCAGCCGAAAGGCGTAGAGGTGCGACAAAGTAATATTGCGCATTACATCGATTGGGCCAACGGGCATTATTTCAATGCCGATGAAAACTACCCCATGCCGCTCTTTACTTCCGTCGCCTTCGACTTGACGTTGACATGTATTTTCAGTACACTTTTGAGAGGAGACAGCCTGCACATCTATCCGGAATCCATGCCGATAGAAAAAGTCATTGCAGATGTCTTCCAGGTAGATAGCGACATTCGCGCTGTCAAGATGACACCAGCACACGTTCACATCCTACAGCTTTTGAAGTTGGAAAAGACGACGGTGCAAAAAGTCATTCTCGGAGGAGAAGCGGTAGAAAAATCGCAGGTTCGAACACTCTTGGAATTGAATGCCGACATCGATATTTACAACGAATACGGACCGACAGAAACAACAGTTGGTTGTACAGTAGATCAACTCAGCACAGAAGCCGATATTACCATCGGACACCCGATTGCTCGTACCGAAATCTACCTCTTGAATGCTTATGGTGGCCTTTGCCCGATCGGCGTCAGTGGTGAGATTTACATCGGCGGAGCTGGGGTTGCCAAAGGTTATAAAAACCGGCCAGACTTGACTGCTGACAAATTCGTTCCCAATCCTTTTAACGATGAGCCCGATGCAAAAATGTATCGAAGCGGCGACATCGGAAAATGGTTGCCAGATGGAAGGCTTCAATACCTGGGACGCGCCGACAATCAGGTCAAAATTCGCGGCCATCGGATTGAGCTGGGTGAAATCGAATCAGCATTGGATCAAATGACTGTCGTCGTACAATCTGCTGTACTTGCCATCGCGCAAGGTGGTGAGAAGAGCCTCTGGGCCTTTGCTGTAACCGATAGCCATGCCGATTCCTTGAAGAAAGAATTGAGCAGGCAACTACCTGCTTACATGATACCCGAGCATTGGGTGATACTTGACGAAATACCCCTTAACAACAATGGTAAAATCGACCGTTCCAAACTCCTGAAGCAAGCCGTCGTGTCAACGGATGAGGGTGAAAAACTAGCTGCCAGAGACGAGCTGGAAGAAAGCTTGGTGAGCATCTGGCAAAAAACGCTCAATAGACCAGACATTGGCATTCAGGACTCCTTCTTTGAATTGGGAGGCCATTCTTTAAAAGCTATTCAAATGACATTATCAATCCAAGACCAATTAGGTGTCAAAGTTGAACTGCAGGATGTGTTTTCCCTGCAAACGATCGAAAATCTGGCAGATTTAATTCGAGCATCACAAGCGGAAATCATCTCCGATATTGATCCACTGCCAGAACAAGCACATTACCAATTGTCAGACGCGCAGCGTCGCCTTTGGGTCATCAATCAGTTTGAAGAGAGCCTTTCGGCTTTCAACATGCACCTGATGTGTCGCCTCAAAGGAGCCCTCGACAAGGAGTTACTTGAGTTTTCATTGGCTCGCTTGATTCAACGCCACGAAAGCCTGCGGACAACCTTTAGGATGATCGACGGAGAACCCCGGCAGATTATTCAGGAAGAAGAGGAAGTGACTTGTAGCATTGCACGTACCGACCTGCGCAGACAGCGCAACAAAATGGCGAAAGCCAAGGCGCTTGCTACACAGCTATCCAATCAAGCATTTGATTTGTCCGAAGGTCCACTGTTGCGTTTGAACCTGATGCAGCTCGAAGACAAAGACCACGTACTGGTATTCAACATCCACCACATCGTTTCAGATGGTTGGTCGATGGAGATCATCACCCGCGAGTTGATGCAGATATACGGTGCCTTGCGCGAAGGTCGCCCTTATCCGCTACCACCATTGGAGGTACAATACAAGGATTTTGCTGCTTGGCAAAACGAGTTGTTATCCGATACAGAATTGAACAACTACCGCAATTACTGGCTGGAACAATTCCAAGGAGACGTACCGGTCTTACAAATTCCAACCGATCACAGCCGACCGACTGTCAAGACCTATGACAGTGAAAGTGTCGACTTTACATTGGACAAGGAATTGACCGCACAAATTCAGGAATTGGCGAAGAGAGAAAAGTCTAGTACGTTCAGCAATTTATTTGCCGCAGTGCTGACTTTGATGCATCGCTACTCTGGTCAGGAAGACATCGTTTTGGGTACACCAGTTGCTGGTCGAGACCATCACCAATTGCGCGATCAAGTAGGATGCTTCCTCAATATGCTGCCGATTCGTTCGGCTTTGAGTGCAGAGCAATCCTTTGCAGAATTGGCAAAGCAAACAGCGAAAAATTTACTGGATGCACAAACTTGCCAGCTCTATCCATTCGATCGCTTGGTCGACGACCTCAAATTGGAGCGCGATACCAGTCGCTCACCCTTGTTTGATGTACTGGTTGTTTCTACAGATTTCGACTTGGTCAATCCATCCGATAAAATCGGTTACGACATTGGAATGGAACTCGAGTTTTTCGATACCGACCGAGCAGCTAATAAATACGATTTGACTTTTTACTTCGGTGAAAAAGATGGAGAAATTCAAGCCAATCTGGCTTACAATACCAGCCTGTTTGAAAAAGCATGCATCCATCAAATGATTGCGCATCTGAAAAATCTGCTGAAAGCTTTATTGGCTGATCCAACGCAGGGAATCGGAACGCCTTCCTACATTACCGAAGCAGAATACAAGCGTTGGGTACTCGATTTCAATGATACCGTTGTACCATACGCAAAAGAAAAAACCATCCACCAATTATTTGAAGAGCAGGTACTGCTCCGACCACAAGCTCCGGCACTGCGCCAGGAAGGTCAGACAGTGTCCTATGAACGGCTCAACCAGGTCGCTAACCGCCTGGCCCATCATCTGTTGGCATCCGGCGTAAGGCTTGGAGACAAAGTGGGGATTTTGACCGATCGCAATTTTGGAATGATCACAGCCATGTTGGCCATTCTTAAAGCGGGCGGTACCTACGTTCCCATTGATCCTGCCTACCCGGAAAGCCGACAAGCTTACATCATCGCCAACTCTGGCATCCGCATTGTTCTGACCGATCAGGACCTTGCTGCCGCTGATGTTCCCGATGCGATAGAGATGATGCCTGTCTACAGCGAAGCCTATGATTCGCTCAGCTCTGACAATCCAAAGGTGGAGGTGCCAAGTTCACAATTGGCTTACATCATTTATACTTCCGGTTCTACTGGCCGACCAAAGGGGGTGATGATTCAACATCACTCTGCTGTCAACCTGGTTTCATGGGTCAACGATACGTTTAGCGTAGGTCCCAAAGATCGGGTGCTGCTGTTGACTTCAATGTGCTTTGATCTTTCGGTTTACGACATCTTTGGACTGTTGGCCGCAGGAGGATGCATCGTCATAGCGAAGTACGACGACCTACGGGATTTCAACGCTCTGAAGCGCTTGCTCACAGAAGAAAAAATCACCTTCTGGGACACAGTGCCGACGACCCTAGATTACCTGGTCACCGAGCTGGAACGCTACGAAAAGAACTACCGTCAAAATTACTTGCGCGTCATTTTCAATAGTGGTGACTGGATACCTGTCAAGTTGCCGTCGAGAGCTAAAAAGTTCTTTCCAAAGGTGGCCTTCACCAGCTTGGGAGGTGCTACCGAAGGAACGGTTTGGTCCAACTACTTCCCCGTTAAAAGAGTGGGCAACGATTGGACGAGCATTCCCTACGGAAAGCCCATCGACAACAACTTCTTCTACATTCTCGATGCCAATCGCAATCCTGTTCCGCAGGGAGTCGTTGGCGAACTGTACATCGGTGGAGTAGGGGTGGCAGATGGTTACATGAATGCACCCGAGAAAACGGAGGCTGCCTTTGTGGCCGATCCTTTCTTCCCTGATTTTGGCGGTGTGATGTATCGCACCGGTGATTTGGGTCGCATGCTGCCCGATGGAAACATGGAGTTTTTGGGTCGCCGCGATCACCAGGTGAAGATCAGAGGCTTCCGGGTAGAACTGGGAGAAATCGAAGCGAAAATGAACGAACTACCGCAAGTTGAAAATGCCCTCATTACAACGGTAGGCACTACGAGAAATGATCGAAGAATAGCCGCTTATTTCACTTCCGTGGAAACAGCCGTATCCATCAACGAAATGCAAGAACACCTCAGCGAAAGCCTTCCGGATTATATGATCCCGGCCTACTTCGTCCAAATGGATGAATTTCCGCTGAACACCAATGGAAAGATCGATAGAGGCAAACTGCCCGATCCAGGCGAACAGATGCAAATGAGCGATTCATTTGTGGAAGCCAGCTCGGACTTCGAGCGCAGTCTGCTGAACATCTGGAAAGAGTTGTTGAAAGTGGAGCGAATCAGCTGCACAGACAATTTCTTCCAAATTGGTGGAAACTCTCTATTGGCCGCTCAATTGGTGGCGCGCGTGAAAGAACAAACCAGCCTCGACATTCAGTTGCGGACCGTTTTTGTTCACCCAACCATCCAAACGATGGGCGCTGCTTTGGATGCCTTGCAAATGTTGATACCACCGGCTGACAACGCATTTGATGAAGACAATGAAATTGTAATATGACAACGATTGAATTTTTAAAAGACCTCAAACAGCAACAGATAGCGATCCGGCTCAAGGACAATGACCAACTGGGCATTAACAGTCCGAACGGTCGGATCGATGCCGATACCTTGAAGGAATTAAAGCTCCGGAAATCGGCGATTATCGAATTGCTCAAAGAGGCTCAAAGTGGCCAACAAGGCCGCATTCAAAAAACAAGCGAGCAGTCCTCTTACAATTTGACGGCTGCGCAACAACGCCTCTGGGTGTTGGATCAGTTCAGTGAATCTTTGACCGCATACAACATTCCGTATCTATGCTATCTGAACGGAAGATTAGACCAAGTGGCGCTGGAGAAAGCCTTTCGATTTCTCATACAGCGTCACGAAAGTCTGCGGACCGCTTTCCGCCGGATAGAAAACCAACCTGCCCAGGTCGTCCTCCAAGAGGTCGACTGGGGGCTAGGTTTTGAAGACTTGCAGGGGCAAGAACCGCAAGGGGCTCTGCGAAGTCGCATCGTAGAGGAGTTTGTGGAGCATTCCTTCGATTTGGCCGAAGGCGTTTTGCTGAAAGTCAAATTGTTTCGGATCAGCGACGATCGTCACTTACTCGGAATGGTTATGCACCACATCATTGCAGATGCCTGGTCTGTGAGCATTCTACTCAACGAATTGGCTCAGGTATATCAGTGTTTTTGTGATGAGCAAGGACCTTCTCTGCCTGCCTTATCGATCCAGTACAAGGATTTTGCTGTATGGCAAAAAGAGCAACTCGACCAAAAGAAATTTGCGGTTCAGGAGCTTTTCTGGAAGGAGCAACTTCAAATGCCGATTCCTCAATTGGGCATACCAACGGATTTTGAAAGAGGCGATCAGAAAAACTTCGAAGGAAAATGCCTGACCAAGAATTTGAGCCGGGAGGAATTGAACGCACTGGAAAAATTCGGACAATCTTGCGATACGACCTTGTTTAGTGTTTTGCTGATGTCCGTCCAAGCTTTTTTGCATCGTTACACAGGTGATAAGGACGTTGTGGTAGGCACCACGTCGGCAGGACGCAATCGGGCAGAGTTGGAAGACCAGATTGGCTTTTTTGTCAATGTACTGCCTTTGCGCCAGCGTTTTGATGCAGACATTCGAATGAACGACTTACTACAAGAAGTTACCGCTAATTATCAAAAAGCCATTTCCTGTGAAGATTATCCCTTTGGCGAATTAATTGGTCAACTGGATATTCCACAAAGTAGCAGCCGCAACCCGGTGTTTGATGTATTGGTAGAGATGATTGGTGCCGAATTGGATGAGGGAGAATATGCCGCTTTCCACAAATTGCAATTGGAAGCCTTTGACTTTGAAGTGCCGGTCAGTAAATTCGACCTTGCCTTTCGATTCATCGAGCAAAAGGATGGCATCCATTGTATGTTGGAATACGATCCCTCTCTTTACAGCGATTGGCGCATGCAATCTTTGATAGATAATTACTTCTTCTTTTTGAAGAACATCCTAAAGGATACAACAAAGCCCATTTCGAAAATCGCCTTTTTGAATGAGTCGGAAAAACAAAAGGTGACCTACGATTTCAATCAAACCGAAAGAGAATGTCCACCGGCTACTTTCCCACAGCAATGGGACGCCATTTTGCAAACAGCGGCTCCATCAACCGCCCTGCGAGGCCAAGGTCAGTCAATGACTTACGAGCAACTACAAACGGCTGCCCAGAATATTTGCAACCATCTCCGCAGCGATCACCAAGTGAAAAATGGCGACCGCATAGGCATCCTGGCAGGTCGCACCATTTGGAGTGTGCAAGCCATCCTAGGGGTTCTCAAAGCGGGGGCAGTATTCGTACCCATCGACCCGGTCCATCCAGATGAGCTGAAGACGCACATCTTACAAGATGCTGGCATCAACATCCTATTAATGGATTCCAGCCAGTTGTTTAAAATGCCATCGACTTTTAGCGGACAAACGGTCGTCTTGGATATGATGCCCGAGACAACTGTTTCAACAGGTCCTGTGGACATCCAACCTACCGACACGGCTTACGTTTTGTATACCTCCGGTTCTTCCGGCATGCCAAAGGGAGTGGCTGTTAGTCACGACAACATCGTTCACTATCTCAACTGGGCCAATGAGTATTACTTTGGACAAGGGGCCGACCAGACCTTCGGTTTGTTCACCTCCCTCTCCTTCGACTTGACGTTGACGGGTTTATTGGGAACTTTACTCAGAGGTGCTTGCTTGGAATTATTTGACGATGGGGCAGCCATTAGCACCATTCTGGGTCGGGTGTTTGATCCAAAGTCGGGCATAAAAGCGACCAAATTGACGCCTTCGCATTTGACGATGTTGGGACATTTGGATGTCAAGCAAACAGCTGTTGAAACCATCATCGTTGGAGGTGAGGCATTATTGCCATCTCAATTGGAACGGGCGCTGTCTTTGAATCCATTGATGAAAGTACACAACGAATACGGCCCGACAGAGACAACGGTTGGTTGCACGGTACAGACCTACGAAAAACCTGCATCCTCGATTGATATTGGTCGGCCTATAGCCAACACAACCGCTTACGTCCTGAATACAGAAGGCCAGCCAATGGCCATTGGAATGCCAGGCGAATTGTATATCGGAGGCGTTGGCGTTGCCAAGGGCTACCACGAAAATCCGGAAATGACAAAGGCTAAGTTTCTAGACGATCCATTCGTTCCAGGTGGCCGAATGTACCGAACGGGAGACAAAGCCAGTTGGCTACCAAATGGTTGCTTGTTGTTTCACGGGCGCATCGATGGCCAATTGAAAATCAAAGGACATCGCATAGAGCCCGACTTGATAGAAGCTTCCCTTTTAAAGATTGAAGGCATCCGTCAAGCCGTCGTTGCAGCCGTTGCCGGACAAGACGAACAGCTAGAACTGAGGGCTTATCTGCAAGGAGAATCACTGGAAAGTGCCATGACCATCAAAAGTCGACTAGAGCAATACATTCCAAAGTACATGCTGCCGTCTGCCTTTTATGAAGTAGATCGCATGCCGCTAAATACAAACGGTAAAATTGATCGAGCCGCACTGATCCAATCTAAGAAAGCCACTTTGTTGACCGACGCAGAATACATCGCCCCAGCCAACGAAGTCGAGCAATTCCTACTTGAAATCTTAGAACCCTTGGTCAATGCCAATCCACTCAGCACCCGGCAAAACCTTTTCTCTGTTGGCTTAGATTCCCTAAGAGTCGTACAGGCCCAGAATCAAATGGAAGCCCGCTACCCGGATTGCATCAAGATACACGAGATTTTCAGCAATCCAACAATTGAAAAACTCTCAGCCCTGATCTGTGAAAGAAGCGGTATCGAAACAACAGAAGAAGAAACCCAAATCCTAGACTTCTAAATAAAACCGATCACCAAATCACCAAATCACAAGATCACCGACCACCAAATCACAAGACCACCAAACCATCGACCACCGATCACCAAATCACCCTTGGCCTCCGGCCAGCAAAAAATAATTTGATATGCGAATTTGCGGACTTAAACTTACCCACGACGGGGCCGTGGCCCTCATCGATAATAACAAACTGATCTTCAGTTTCGAAATTGAGAAACTGAAAAACAACCCTCGCTATGCCAGTATCGAAGACACAGACCTCATCGCTGAGATACTGAGGAGCGAAGGCTACAGCCCGGAATCCATCGATTTGTATGCCATCGACGGTTGGGGTGGTTTTGATCAAGACTCTTTGGCGATTCAGCCACGTCTTGAAATTGGAGATCAAACCAACAAGCTGTCGGTACTGCACCACGGCAAACCCACACAAATCGGTATTGCGCAGTACCGGGAAAGAACGGCCAAGCATTCCATCCTGGAAGAATGGAAGTTCGAAGGGCTGCCAATCGAAGACCACAGTTATTCCTATACCAGTTACCTGCACGTTACCAGCCACATTATGAGCGCCTACTGTTGCAGCCCGTTTGCACAAGCTGGTGAAGATGCTTACATCCTGATTTGGGATGGTGGAATGTATCCGAGGTTGTACTACTTTGACGTGACGAACAAAAAGGTTGAAAACCTAGGGCCGATTTTCTTATTCATCGGAAACATCTACAGCATTTTTGCGCAGCATTTCGGACCGTTCAAGGTCGGTAATAAATTTGCCAAGGATAGTTTATCGGTTGCGGGGAAAGTGATGGCTTACATTGGTAAAGGAGAGGTACAAAGAGATTTGTTTCCCATCTTCGATGACATTTACAAGAAGAACTACAGCAACCCAATGGGATTTGGAAATGTCTTTGCCAATGAATTTAAAAAGGCCGTTGGCGATCGCTACACAGATGAAGACATCCTTTGTTCGTTCCACTTCTATCTCGATGAATTGTTGGTGAGCAAGCTCATCAAAAAAATAAATCGCTACCCAAGAAAAGGCAAGAATATTTGTTTGGCAGGTGGTTGCGCCCTCAACATCAAATGGAATCGGAGCATTCGCCGCTCGGGCTTTTTCGATGGTGTGTTTGTTCCTCCTTTTCCCAATGATTCTGGAAGTGCCATCGGTGCTGCTTGCACTGCTATGATGTTGCACGGACAGAGTGCAGCACTCGAATGGAGCGTTTATTCTGGTCCGAAGATCATCGATAATGCACCGGCCGAAGGTTGGACCGAGGAAAGCTGTAGCGTCAAGCAACTAGGGGAATTGCTCTACAGAACACAGGAGCCAGTGGTGTTTTTGAACGGCCGCGCAGAATTGGGGCCGAGAGCACTTGGCAATCGAAGCATACTGGCTTCCCCGCAGTCGCTCTACATGAAAGACATCCTCAACTACGTCAAGAAAAGAGAAGCCTATCGTCCGGTGTCTCCCATTTGTTTGGAGCGCTTTGGACACGAAATTTTCGATCCTGGTATTTCAGACCCTTACATGCTGTTCGATCACTTCGTCAGGCCAGGATGGGAAGAAAAAATACCGGCAGTTTGCCACCTCGATGGAACGGCTCGTTTGCAGTCCATCAACAAAGAAAGAAATCCTGTTGTAGCAGAACTACTGGAAACTTTTTACCAATTGAGCGGCGTGCCGATGCTGTGTAACACCAGCGCCAATTTGCCAAGTAAAGGTTTCTTTCCAGATGTTTATTCCGCTACGATTTGGGATCGCGTCAACTACGTTTGGTGCAACGGAAAGCTTTTCAAAAGAAAGGAACACATTCCACTCCATCAGATCGTCGGTGCCGATTCCAAGGCATTTGTAACCGTCTAAGGTACTCCTTTTAATCAAAGTCTGTGGTCGTAGGACAAAAGCTACGGCCAAATATTTTCTTGTTGACAGAACCCTTTGTCGACCATTATTTCCTAGCTCGTAATTCTTCAAAATGGAATCCAATCGTCACATCGCCATCATCGGAATGGCCGGGAGATTTCCCGATGCCAAAAACATCGAGGAATTGCACGAAAACCTCCTGGCTGCTCGCTGTAGCCTCAAAGAAATAAGCAAAGATAGAATTCGCAAAACAACTCTTCCAACGGATAAAGATTATCAGGTGAAAGGGTATATGGAGGATATTGATCTGTTTGACTACAAATTGTTCAATATTTCTTTGGGAGAGGCACAGTGCATGGACCCTCACCAGCGTCAGTTATTGGAAGTCGTTTTCGAATCCATCGAAAATGCCGGCTACAGTCCGGATGATTACAGCGGAACAGATACCTCTGTTTATGTGGCACACAAAAATTTGGAATACCACCAGCATGCAGAGGAATTCAATCCGATGTTGGTGACGGGAAATACGGCGGAATTTTTGGCAGCTCGCATCAGTCGCAGCTTCAACCTCTATGGTGGGGTCGCGGTGATTGATACCTCCTGTTCTTCTTCTTTGGTTGCACTACACAATGCTTGCAATGATCTCATCTTGGGACATTCAGAGCAGGCTTTGGTATGTGGTGTGAGCTTGGACTTGTTTCCCTTTTTGGAGCAGGATTACGACATCGAGATTGAGTCTCCGGATGGGCGTTCCATTCCTTTTTCTGATAAAGCCAACGGCATGGCCTACGGAGAGGCGGCCATCAGCTTGCTGCTGAAACCATTGAACCAAGCTATCGAAGACGGCGACCACATCCATGCGACCATTCGCAGTACTGCAGTCAACAACAACGCCAATCGCTCTGCGAGCTTGAGCGCGCCTGATAGTGTCGCACAAGCGGAGGTGATGCGCCATGCTTGGAAGCGGGCGGGCATCGATCCGACCGAATTGGGGTTCATCGAATTGCACGGCTCGGGTACGCAGTTGGGAGACAGCATCGAAATTGGTGGACTCAACCAAGCCTTTGCGGGTTTTACCAACGAGAAGGCCGTCTGCCCGGTATCTACCATCAAAGCCAATATCGGTCATACGCGTTGCGTAGCGGGTTTGGCAGGTTTTGTCAAAGCAGTTTTGACGCTGAAGCATGAGGTCATTTATCCTGCTTATTACACTGGTACACCCAGCCCACTGATTGATTTTACAAATGCAAAAGTATACATCAATCAGGAAGCCATTTCCTGGGAAGCAAACGATGAAAAACCGCGCTACGCAGCTGTTTCTTCCATCGGTTTCAGTGGAACCAATTGCCACATCGTTTTGCAGGAAGCACCTCAAGAGGAAGCCATAGAAAAGAAGGTGGAAACTCAAACACATTTCTTTCCTGTTTCTTCACAAACGGCTGAGGGGCTGCAAGCTAATTTGAAAGCTTTACTCGACCACCTTTCTACAGATACCGATACAAACTTGGCAAACATCAGTGCTGTTTTGTCGGCGGGACGCAGACACCAACTGTACCGCACAGGCTTTACGGCCAGCAATAAAACAGAATTGACGACAGCCATTCAGGTGGCTTTGAGCAGCGATCTGTTACCTGTTGCTGGAAGCTCATCGCCAAAACTGATTTTTATCTTTTCAGATCAAAGTGAAGATGCGCTGTCGCAGGTCACGGCTTTTAGTCGGGAAATTTCGGACTTTGTCAGTACTCGCCAGGAATGCGAACAAGTTCGTCTAGAGCTAAACATCGAACCAACTAATGACTACTGGAATTTTGTTTTTCAACTGGCTTATGCTCGGACATTGGAAAGACTGGGTGTTAGCAGTAAGCGATTAATTGGTTTAGGAGTTGGTCGCATTTGCTGTCAGGTATTGATGAGTAAAAAGAGCCTGACGGATGCGGTAAAAGAAATCGGCACCTATGAAGCACAAGAAATCAACAACCTAAAACTGAGGGCGCAAAAACTGATAGATGCAGAGGCAAAAAAGGATGAGGTTGTATTCATCGGTATGAATGCCAACAATCCCATTGTCGATGCGATTGGACAACTTGCGGCGCAAAGACAAAACATTGAACTGATTGCTGTTGAGGGTGCTTCTTCATCTGAAAATTACAGCCAGCTTTTCAGTACGCTCTACCAAAGTGGCCTGCATTTAGATTTTGCCAATTTTTTGAAGGACCGCCCTTTTCGCCGGATTGAATTGCCAACGTATCGCTTCGCTCCAACCCGCTGTTGGATTCGCGAAACACCCTTGGTTTTGGAGGAAGACAGCGTAAGGACAGAAACATTGGTAGGAGAACCAGTCGAACCGATGAGCTTTATCCAAGAGCAGGTTGCGAATATTTGGAAAGCAACATTGGATATTTCGAAGGTCAGTCGAAGTGACAACTTTTTTGAGCTGGGTGGTGATTCTTTATTGGCTACCAAGGTCATTGATGGATTGGAAAAGTCCTTTGGTCTTTCCTTTGACTTCGAAGATATTTTTGATTTTCAGCAGCTGGATCAATTGGCCGAATTCATTGAAGAGAATTTGACAGACGTCCAGCGATTGACGCTTTCCTGGAGGGAAGTGCTGAAGATGGAAGACATCAAAGAAGAAGACGATTTTTTCCTGATTGGAGGACATTCACTACTGGCCAATCAAATCCTGAATCGCATCGAACACTACTTTGGTTTGAAACTGGATTTTGAAGACTTTTTCAAGTATCCAACCATTCGCCAAATGGCAGCCTACATCAGAGAAAAAGAAAATACCCAGAAGGCGGAAAAAATTCTACAACTGCCTCGTCAGGAATTCTACGAAATGTCACATGCTCAAAAAAGACTATGGGCATTGTGCCAGTCCGACGAAAGTTCATTGGCCTACAACGAGTTGAATACCTATGTATTGGAAGGGGCTTTGGATCGTGCGATTTTGGAAAAGGCCATTCAAACTGTTGTCGACCGCCACGAAAGTCTACGAACTGTGTTTTGCCTCATCGAGGGTCAACCGATGCAAAAGATCAAATCGGTCAAAGGCATTGGTTTTGAAATGGGCTACGAAGATTTTAGTGCCTATGTTGATCCACAAAAGTTGGCCGTTGAGAAGCTAAATGCATTTGGAGGTCAGTTGTTTGATTTTGAAAATGGACCACTGTTTCAAACACATCTCATTCGTTTGAATGCGCAAAAGCACCTACTAGGAATGCGCATCCACCACATCATTTTTGACGATTGGTCTTTTGAGATCATCGCCAGAGAGATTATGACCTTGTATGAGGCTTACTTACAAAATGAAAGTAATCCATTACCACCACTAAAAATACAATACAAAGACATTGCCGCTTGGATGAATCGCGAACTGAGTGGCGAAAAATTAGAAGAACACGAAGGGTACTGGTTGAAGCAATTCGAAAGTCCTGCTCCGGCCTTGGAACTACCAACGGATTTTAAACGACCAAGCATTAAAACTTACAATGGACAGGTACAGAATTTTGAGATTGGAGCGGAACTGACTGAGCAGATTCGCCAACTCAGCAAAACAGCAGGTGCCAGTGTTTACATGAGTTTGATGGCGGCCCTCAAAGCCTTGTTCTTCAGATACACTGGCCAGAGTGACATCACCGTCGGCATGCCGGCTGCTGCACGTGGCAGTTTGGAATTGGAAAATCAAGTTGGCTTTTATACCAATACTTTACCACTGCGAACACAATTCGATGCTTCCCATTCATTCGAAGAATTTTTGCAAGAGGTCAAACAAAATATGTTGGCCGCTTATCGCCACCAATTGTATCCGCTGGATATGCTGGTCGATCAAATCGAATTGAACATCGATCTCAGCCGCTCTCCACTTTTTGACGTTTTAAGTGTCTATAAAAAAGGTGGCATTCACGAGGAGGCTGATTCAGATGAGGCAAGCCTGCAAATCGATGTGTTAAGTGCTGAAATAAATGCCAGTAAATACGATCTGGATTTTACATTCATAGAATATGAAAACAGCATCAGCATCAGCCTGATTTACAATCCCGACTTATTTCTGCAGACAACGATCGAAGCCTTTTCCAGACACTACAAACAATTGCTGGAAGCAGCCGTAAACGCACCTGATTGTTCTGTCCAGACATTGGATTATTTGAAAGAAGCAGAGAAGAAGCAACTGCTGTCTTACACTGCACAACCTTCCGGTCGCACCGCTACCTTTACGACCTTACAACAAGCGTTGGAGTGGCAAGCCATTCAGCGGCCAGAACAGACGGCTTTGTTATGCGATGAGGTAGAATACAGTTACCATGCACTCAACATGGCGGCCAATAAGGTAGCTGCCTTTTTGACATCGGAGAAATTTCCAATGGCAAATCGTAAAATTGCTCTTTGGACAGAAGATGCCTTTCACAGAGCCGTAGCACTTTTTGGCAGTTTAAAAGCAGCCTGCGCTGTTCTACCGATCAACGGCAATGTTCCGGATCGCTTTCTGCTGGACTACTTAAAGAAATTGGATGTTGATGCTCTGCTAGTTGACCATCCTTTGTATACGCGATTTGCAGAAGACTTGCCGTATCCGATTTTTCTATTTCCATCGGAGACTGGTAAAATAGCGCCCACCTTCAAGGCTCCCGAAGCGATTGAAGCGGCGCTGATTTTCACAGACGAAGATCGGACGGGGACTTTACAGCAGAACAACATTTCCCATAATTGCTTATTGGAGAGGGTTGACTGGATGCACCGCCAAATGGAGATTGACGAAAGTACCGTCTTGCTACTAAGCATGCAAGATGGCAGCGGCATTTCCGAATTGGAAACCATCGCTGTATTGGCTGCCGGAGGTACCTTGGTACATGCCATGCCATCCCTGGACGCTGAGTTCATACCCGACCCTGTTTTACTGCGTGCTGCAAGCATTACCCATCTCCGGGTTTACCCAGAGTTTTATGGTCATCTGCTACAAAAGAAATCCGATATTCAAAACTACCTACAGTCACTGTGTTGTGTGTACAGCTATCGAGCAAGTGTACCAGCAGAATTAATCGACCGGCATGAAATTTACACCAATGCCGATTTCTGGAACTTACATGGATTACCAATTGGTGGCTTAATTAGCAGTGGACGCAAGCTGACAGCTGAAAGATCGGCTTCCCAGTCTACTCAGTTACTAGATGCCACACCACTCTACATTGTAGATCAAAACAGTGGTTTGGTACCAGTGGGTGTTTATGGCGAGGTGGTATTTGAAGATGCGTCTATTAAAAATGCAGACCTGAAGAAAGGTCGTGCAATAGAAGCAGACTTTGGCAAGGGAACTTTGCGATTCCGTCGTACCAATGAACTTGCCCGATGGAAAGCAGATGGCGGATTGGAATGGCAACTAGATGGCAATCGGATTACCTATGTAAAAGGCATTCGCATCGATACAGAACAGGTGAAAAAATACCTTACACAAAATGAATGGATAGGAGAGGCCACCGTTCAACTGGAAGGAAATGGAACAGAGAAATCTTTGTTGGCATTTGTGACCAAGGGAACACGCAGTGTCAATAAAGCAGTAAATGGCCACAAGAATGGTAAAAAGAACGGATCGAAAAATGGCCATGCTCCAAGTGAACGCATGGAGGCGAAAGCCACAAAGCTCACCGAGGAGGATGTGTTGAAGATTCATCAGTTCAACCAAACCGATGTGCCTTTTCCAGATAAAGAGCCTTTTTACGATCTCTTCCAGCAAGTTGTTTCGGAGCATCCGGGCAAGACTGCTGTGAGCTTCAACGGTCGCCAACTGAGCTACCAAGCCTTGGCGTTACAAGCATCACAATTGGCCCATCAACTAACTGCTCAAGGCATTCAAAAAGGCGACATCGTACCCGTATTTTGCGATCGCTCCATTGAAACGCTGGTGGCCTTCTTAGCGCTGTTGAAAGTAGGAGGTGTTTACCTGCCCTTTACGACCAACTTACCCGAAGAAAGAATTCGACAGATCACTGAAGACTGTCAATCCAAATACATTCTTACGACACGACAAACGAGTAGCAGTCGTCCGGAATTATTCGACGACAACGTACAAATAATAGAATCACTCAAAGCTTTATGGATTGAAGAACTGATGGCGATTCCGATGCCTACTGAACAGGAAGTGCCAACGCCTGCGGTTGACAATACCGATCTGGCCTATATGATTTTTACTTCCGGCTCAACAGGGCGTCCGAAAGGAGCAATGATCGAGCACATCGGCATGATCAACCATTTGTATTCTAAAATCAACGAATTACAACTTGATCAAAACTCGGTCATCGTCCAAAGTTCTTCCCAAAGTTTCGATGTTTCGATTTGGCAATTTCTGGCAGCACTATTGACTGGTGGCCGTACGACAATCTATGATTCCCCTACGGTCAAAGACCCCGTTCTTTTTACGGAAAAGCTGGCTCAGGATCAGCCTACGATTCTCGAAGTGGTTCCTTCGCATTTGTCGGCCTTACTGGATGCACACCTGCCTTGGGCGCCTCAAAGTCTCCGCTACCTGGCTGTGACGGGTGAAGCGCTCAAGCACAAATTGGTGGAGCGCTGGTTTGAACAATTTCCACACATCTCGCTCGTCAACTATTACGGTCCGACTGAAGCTTCTGACGACATCACCGGACACATCATGGACCGATGCCCGGAAAGCGGACCGATTCCGATCGGTAAGCCGGTTCAGAATATGCGCATTTACATTGTGGACGAACAGATGAATCTTTGTCCACCAGGTGTGCAAGGCGAAATCCTGGTATCGGGTGTCGGAGTGGGACGCGGTTATCTCAATATGCCTGAGAAAACGGCTGCTGCTTTCACCGAAGATCCATTCCGCGAAGAGACAGGCGTGCGACTGTACAAAACCGGCGACCTTGGTTATTTCCAGCAAGACGGTACCGTGCAGTTCATCGGTCGCAAAGACCACCAGGTCAAAATTCGCGGCCATCGAATCGAGTTGGGAGAAATCGAATACCGACTGCTCAAGATGACAGGCATTAAGGATGCCGTCATTACAGCCGTTGAGACGGAAAACACCCATACGCTCTGTGCCTACATGATCTTTGACAATCCGAAGCAAACAGTGGAGGAGGAGGCCATCCGGGAATTCCTCCTGGAATCCTTGCCAGACTATATGGTGCCTTCGTACTTTGTGAAGATGGACAGCTTTCCATTGACGGCGCATGGCAAAATCGACCGAAAAGTATTGCCACTGCCTGGTGGACGTCAGAATGACGAAGAATGGTTGGGACGCCTCAAAGTTTCGCTCAAAGAGCAGTTGCCTTCTTACCTGATACCTGCCAGACTTGTTCCGGTAGATCGCATGCCGATGACAGAAGACGGTCTGATAGATGTGGCTGCTTTACTTGCTGCGGACAGACGAAAAAATAAGCGCGACCACTTTGTAGAACCAGTCAATGAAGTTGAAGCTGACTTGCTGAAAATATGGCAAGAGGTTTTAGAAAAAGAAGTCATCAGCACAGACGATAACTTTTTCGACATTGGCGGACACTCTCTCAAAGCCATTCGCATTGTACTACAAGTTTACAAAGAAATGAATGTGAAAATATCTCTGGTAGATATTTTTCAACAACCGAATATACGCGACTTGGCGGCACTCCTGCTTGCTCAAAACAAGGAGATCCTCAAGCCGATACCGAAACTGCCGGAGAGCCAAACTTACAAACTCTCCTACGCTCAACGCCGCATGTGGATATTGATGAACATCGATGAATCACAAGCGACCTACAACATCTTTAACACTTACAAGATCAGTGGTTCACTGGATCGGCACATACTCGAAAAAGTATTCTTCCAATTGATCGAAAGGCACGAGAGTTTACGCACGTCCTTTGGTCAAAAAGGAGAGGAGCCTTTTGCGAGAATAGTGACACCGGCAGAGGTGCCTTTCAAGGTTTTTTATAAAGACCTCAGAGGAGATCCCGACCGAGTGGAAAAGGCCAGAACAGAGTGTCAGCGATTGGCGATTCGCCCCTTTCAATTGGATAAGCTGCCGCTGTTTCGCGTCAAACTCTTCCAGTTGGAAGACGATGAATTTGCCTTGATATTGGTGATCCACCACATCATTTCTGATGGCTGGTCACTCGATATTCTGACCAATGAAATCTTTACGCTTTATGATGCCCTTACCCGTGATACAGTTGCTGGTTTGCAAACTCTTAGCATTCAGTACAAGGATTTCGCAGCCTGGCAAAACGACCAATTCGCACAAGGACAATTCGAAATGCAACGGGAATACTGGCTACAAAAACTGTCTGGCCCGATTCCTACGCTCGAACTACCACTAGCAGCTGAACGACCAGCCGTCCAAACCCACAATGGGAACAGCACCGAGCTAACTGTCGAGGCACCCTTGGCACAAAAGATCATTCAACTGGGGCAACAGTTGCAACTGACGCCTTTTATGATTTTGCACGCTGCCATCCTCGCACTTTTCAATCGCTACAGTGGTCAGCAAGACATCCTCCTGGGAACACCCATTGCAGGGCGTGACCATCCGGATTTACAAGCTCAGATTGGCTTGTTTGTCAATACCCTCGTACTGCGCAACCAAGTCAGCGATCAATGGAGCTTCCGCAGCTTACTGGATAAAGTCAGAGAAAGCACTTTGGAGGCTTATGCTCATCAAAGCTTTCCATTCGATCAATTGGTCGATGCGCTGGAATTGGAAAAAGACACCAGCCGCTTGCCCTTGTTCGATGTGATGATTGTTTGGGACGACATTGGACTGAAGAAAGAAGACTTGGAGGACGAAGCTGATTTCTCTGTCGAACCTATGATGGTCGAAAACGTCATGGCAAAGTTTGATTTGACTTTCCACCTTTCCGGAGATGAGGAAGGCATTTCATTGGGCTTGAGCTATAATACGGATCTGTACACCGATGAAAAGGCTGAAGACATCCTGCAACATTTGCAACGCCTGCTACAATCTGCCATCGAAGAACCAACTCGTCGCATTGCCAACTTGGATTACAGTGGTATTGCCAAAGGTGAAAAGACGTTTACTGGTGATTTGAATGCGACAGTGGAAGAGGATACTTCAACCGAAGCAACGATTGCGCCGACAACAAGTGGCCAGCCGAACCAAGCAGAGATGGAAGTGCTGCTCCAAAAAACCATCGGGAACATCATCAATACGGAGGTGGCCGATCGGGAGCAAAATTTCTTTTCACTGGGAGGTGATTCCATTCACGCCATTCGCTTGGTTGCTCAATTGTACCAGCAAGGATATCGCTTGAAAGTCACGGACGTATTGAACCATCCGGTTATCCTAGATATGGCCGGACGCTTGGAAATCATCCGTCGCAGAGCCGAGCAGTCGGCCATTACGGGCGTCTTTCCATTGTCTCCGATTCAGCAATACTTCTTGGACAGTCCAAGACAGCAATTACACCATTACAACCAGTGCCTGATGATACACAGCGAACAGGCCATTGATGTTGTAGCAATGGAGAAAGCCATTAAGCAATTGGTTGTACACCACGACGCTTTGCGATTGTCGTTTACCAAAGATGCAACTGGCCAATGGATTCAAACCAATCAAGGTCTTTCGACACTTCCTGAACTTTTGGTCATCGACCAACGCATGACGGAAGATGCCAAAGCCGAGCGTCAGAAAACTTGTGAAGCCTTGCAAGCCGATATGACACTCGCAGCGGCGCCCTTGTTGAGAGTAGCTTTGTTTCAGGCACAGGATGGTGATCGCTTGGTGTTGATTTTCCACCACTTGGTGATGGATGGTGTTTCCTGGCGGGTTTTACTCGAAGACATCAATACGCTCTACGAGCAGGCACGTACCAATGTCGAATTGAAGTTGCCATTGAAAACGGACAGTTTCAAGAGTTGGTGTGAGGGCTTGATCGAATATGCCAACAATACGGCTTTCGAAGATGAGATTGATTACTGGGGAGAAATGGTGTCTGCCAAGGTGCCACCGCTGCTTGAGCTTTCGGACACCATTCCGACACCACAAGTAAAAGAAGCAACGGCTGTTTTATCCGAAGAAAGTACGAAGCTGTTGACCACTGCGGTACATCAAGCTTACTCGACCGAAATCAATGAAGTGTTATTGACTGCTTTGTTGCTGGCCTTCCGCCGCACCTTTGGTGTCTCGGCACTTTGGATTATGCTGGAAGGACATGGTCGGGAAGAAATACTGGTAGAGAAAGAATTCTCGCGGACCGTCGGTTGGTTCACCAGTATGTATCCGTTGTTGTTGCAGCAAAGCAAAGAGGAAGCCAGCCTGGCCGATTTACTTATTCAGATCAAAGAAGACCTTCGGCGCATGCCGAACAATGGCATTGGTTATGGCATTGCCAGATACCTGCGACCCGACCTCTGGGAAGGCGACGCTGATTTTCATCCCGAAGTTGTTTTCAATTACTTGGGACAATTCGACGAAGCTACGGAAGACGAAGGTCCACTGAAAGTTACAGATGAATTTGCCGGAAGAACAACCGATCCTAGGGATCAACCGGAATTCAATATTCAAGTATCTGGCTTGATCAGTGACGGACAGTTGCACACCAATATCGAATTCAATAGCAGTCTTTACGATGAACAGCGTATGCAGCAGCTTTGCGATGCCTATCACAAAGGACTCAAAGAGATTATCGAACACTGTACGGGAATACAGGATACCATTCCGACCCCAAGTGACTTTACCTACAATAAGCTGGAAGTAGAAGACCTAGAAGACCTTTTTAATTGATTCAAATTTTTTTGATTGTATGCTTACCAAAAAGAACATCCAGGACATATACCAATTGTCGCCCATGCAGGAAGGCATTTACTTCCATGCAACAATGGACGATCGTTCGCAGGCTTACTTTAGCCAGATGGCCTATCAGGTTAGCGGTAGCCTGGAGCCCAGCCTGATCGAAGAAAGTCTGAATATCTTGGTTCAACGCCACGATATTTTACGGACTGTATTCAATCATAAGAATGCAGACGAGATCATCCAGATCGTACTCAAAGAGCGCAAAGCTGATTTTCAATTCCTGGACATCCGAAAGCTGTCCGCAGAAGCAAAAACGCTTTACCTCAATAACTTCAAGGAGGAAGATCGCCAACGCAATTTTAATCTCAATAAGGATTTGCTGATTCGCGTAGCGGTCATTCAACTAGAAGATCAACAGTACGAGCTGCTGTGGAGCATTCACCACATCATCATGGATGGATGGTGTCAGAATATTCTGCTGGAAGAGTTTCAACAGATTTACTACTCACTCCTTTATGAAACAGCCGTTGACTTGCCGCCGACTTGCCAGTACAAAACATACATCGACTGGTTGAAAAAGCAGGATGCGTCTAAATCGGCAGCACATTGGAATGCTTACCTCAAGGGTTATGAAGAAAAACGAAGTTTGTTTCGACCCAAGAAGGTGGTAGAAGATGTGTATGACAATCGGGAGATCGAGTTGTTGCTTTCGACAGAATTATCAGATCAACTTCGTCAAATTGCACTGGATCATCAATTGACATTGGGTGTCGTTCTACAAGCAGCTTGGGGAGTCCTTTTGAGTAAATACTACTGCACACAGGATATTCTATTTGGATTGGTTCGTTCTGTACGGCCAGCTGAAATTCAGCATGTCGAAAGAGCGATTGGTGTTTTCATCAATACCCTGCCAGTACGTATTTCTTACAAAGAAGGAGATTCTTTTCTGGACATACTTCGGAAGTTGAAAGCCCAGCAAGCTGATGCCGAACCGCATACTTACCTGCCGCTTTCCCGCATCCAAAGAGAAAGCGAACGCAAGCAGCAATTGTTGGATCACGCTTTCATTTTTGAAAATCTGCCCGACGTAGCAGCAGAAGATGCAGAGGAGGAGCTGGATACCAAAATTCCACAGGTTCGCTTTAAGGAAAGCTTCGATCAAACGAATTATCATTTCAATGTTATAGTAGAACCCAATACAAGAATTAATTTTAAATGGAACTTTAATGCTGCGGTTGTATCGCCGGATGTCGTTGCGGAACTGTCAAGTCATTTTGAACGCTTGCTTGAGCAGATTCCACGAAAGAGCAAGCATCCGGTGGAACAACTGCGTTTGATGGATACCGAAGCAGCCGCTGCGCTGATCGGCCTGAACCCCGAACGCACAGTCTTTGAAGGTTCCAAAACGACCATCGCACATTACTACCGCCAACTACTCAACAATCCCGATGGTATGGCACTAATTGGTGACAATGTAGCATGGACCTACCGCGATTTGTTGCAAGAAGTACAACGGATTGCCAACAGCATTCAAAAGCTGCCCAATTTTCAATCAGGGCGTTACATTGCCACTTACCTGGATCGTTCGCCCCAAGCTGTTGCCGCACTTTTTGCCATTTGGGAATTGGGCTGCATTTATGTCCCCATCGATACGGCACAGCCAAAGGGACGCATCCAGTTCATATTGGAAGATACCAAGCCTTTGTGTGTCGTCTGTACAGAAAAAAGAGCAGCACTCATTAGAGACTTATACCACCAGCCGATTACCCTAGAAGCTTGCCAGAAAGACGATGGCCAGGTTGGTCCGGTTGAGAATGTTCAGCCCACCGACATTGCTTACGTGATTTATACTTCCGGTACCAGCGGTCAGCCCAAGGGCGTTCCCATCCGGCACGAAAGCATTGCCAACCAAATCCTGTACCACAACGAGTATTTGGGCCTAGGGGCTGAAGATCGAATTTTGCACATGGCATCGCTGGCTTTTGATGCCTCTCTGGTAGAAATCTTAATGGCTGTCTTTGCCGGAGCGACCATCGTTGTAACACCACAATCGATTAAAGAAAATACAGAAAAAATAAGTGATTGGCTGAGACAGAATCGCGTAACGACTGCGATCTTCCCACCGGCCTATCTACAGTTGTTGGAAGAAGTATCCAACTCGGCTTTGAAGCGAATCATCTCCACAGGTGAAGCGATCATCGCCGCAGATGCTTTGCGCTACAGCTTGGAAATGGAGATTTACAATGGCTACGGTCCAACGGAATGTTGCATCGGAGCGACCTTCCACAAAGTTGATCCGACGCGTCAACATGAATACACCAAAGCAGGTGGCATTCCCATCGGGAAGCCCTTTGCCAATTCGGCCGTTTACATTCTTAACCAGCATGGAGAATTACTGCCCAAGGGAATGGTTGGAGAGATTTATGTAGCGGGTGTCGGCTTGAGCAAAGGTTATCTGAACCAAGTGAATTTGACCAATGAAAAATTTGTCACCAATCCCTACGCTCGCTACGAGCAAGAAAATGTGATGTACCGAACGGGCGACCTTGGGAGTTGGAATGAAAATGGAGAAATTGAGTTTCACGGTCGGGCCGATGATCAGGTACAACTTCGCGGCATTCGGGTAGAACCCAAAGAAATCGAAGCTTGCATTCGTCAGCTTCCATCTGTTCGAAGAGCCGTCGTTTGTCAGGTACCGATTCAAAAAGAACGCATCTTAACCGCCTTTATCGAATCAGATCAACAACTACACGACACTGAAATAAAGAGTCATCTAAAGGATCACTTACCAGCTTACATGATTCCGGCCTGCATCCTTTTCGTCGACCAATTCGAGTTGACGGCCAATGGAAAGGTAGATCGGAAAGTGCTCCAACGACTGGCCATCGAAAGCGCTGCTACCACAATAGAAAGCAGCCATCCGGAAAGCTCGGAAGAAGTGTTGCTTTGCAAAATAATGGAAGAGGTTCTCAAAGGTCAGTCTGTGACACCTACTGCTGATTTCTTCCTTTTGGGAGGTGACTCCATCAAAGCCATCCAATTGGTATCGCGCCTCTACCGCAAAGGATACAGCCTGGAAGTAAAGGATGTTTTCAATTACCCGATCATACGCCAAATGGCGCGCCGGATTTGCCAGGTGAAATCGCTGGCCGAGCAGGGCGTCGTCAAGGGTCGCTTACCGCTCACACCCATCCAATGCGAGTTCTTTTCGCTGGAACTACAACATCCCGAGCAATTTAATCATGCAGCGATGTTCCGCAGTGAAAAGTCGCTGGAAGAGCAAAAAGTCAGAGAAATTCTACAAAAGCTTTTGGACCATCACGATGCTTTACGAACGGCCTTTTACCAATACGACGATGGCGCACTGGAAGCTGAGATTCGCGATGCTTCCGTCTCCACTCGTTTGATCTGCTTTGATTTGACCGAAGAAGAAAAACCGGAGGAAAGACGCGCGGAATTGTGTCAGGTGATTCAAAAGAGTTTCCGCTTGGAGCAACCCCCACTGTTTTCAGCCGCCCTATTCCAAGCTGCCGATGGCGATCGTTTATTTATTGCAATCCACCACTTGGTTTTCGATGGCATTTCCTGGCGGATTTTTGAAGAAGATTTGCAAACGCTCTTCTATCAAATGGAGCAGGGAGCAGCATTGGAATTACCACCTAAGACGGACAGCTATCTGTTGTGGTCGCAGGAGTTGTTGCGCAAGGCAAAGAGCCACTCTTTCCACGATGAATTCAATTATTGGGCATCCGGTGCTTTCAAGGATGCGGTCAATATACCTACGAGTGATACCGGAGAAAAAGGGATTGATTCAGTTTCTTTCACCTTGAGTGATGGCTATACTGAATTGCTGCAAACGAAAGCCAATCGTGCATTCGGCAGTGAAACCCGCCACCTTTTACTGGCGGCATTGGGGCAAGCGGCTCGGGAAATATGGGATTGCGAAAAGTTGCAACTTATGATGGAGGGCCACGGACGAGAAGAAATCATCGAAGGTTTGAATACCAGTCGGACCATTGGTTGGTTCACCAACTTGTATCCGGTGGCGCTACCGTGCTTTGTAGACCGCGGTCAAATAGGTCGCTTAATTCAAGCGGTGAAAGATACCCTAGGCAGCATTCCACACAATGGCATCGGTTTTGGTATGGCCAAATACCTGCGCGAAGAAACAACGGATTTGCCTACGCCGAATTTGCTATTCAACTACCTAGGACAATTTGATACGACCGAAGAGGGAGACAGTCCGCTAAAGTTGGTGGATGAGGACATGGGTGATTCCATGAATCCCAATGAAAAACCACCTTTTGGTTTATCCATCAATGCGTTGATAGAAGCGGGTTGCCTGCAGGTTGAGTTGCAATACGACAAAGCAAAGTACGATAGCAGGGAGGTTGAGGTCATTGCCAATATCTACTATGCTTCGCTAGAATCTGTCATTGATTATTGTTCTTTGCAAACGCCACAGCATCATTCAAAACAAGCCCTTACTTACCAAAAATTGAGTGAGCAAGAATGGCAGCAGTTGCAAACCCAAGCCAAAGAGGCGGGCGGATTCATCCAGGATGTCTATCCACTTTCGCCCATGCAAGAGACGATGTTCTTTCAGGCTTTGATGCATCCAGAATCTACCGCTTACTTTTATCAACTGCATTATCTGATTGAAGGAAACATTGATTTACAACTACTAGAGAAAAGCCTCAATCGCTTGATTGAGCGCCACGATATACTGAGAACGATCTTTTTGGATAAAGTCGCTGAGCGCAATTTGCAGCTCGTTTTACAAGAGTTGACATGCCCTGTGAATTACATCGACCTTCGCGGTTTGAATGCAGCCGACCAGCAAAACAAAGTGGAAGCTTTCCTGGAAGAGGATCAGCAAAATTTATTTGACTTAGGAAAAGGACCACTCTTGCGATTGGCATTGATTCAATTGGACGACACGACCTTTAAGATGGTTTGGAGTAGCCACCATATTCTGATGGACGGCTGGTGCTTTGAAGTGTTGGTCGGAGAATTCAGTGAGATTTACCAGCGCCTATCCGAAGGTACGACGGCTAAATTGCCTTTTGCACATCAATATTGCGAATACATCCAATGGTTGGAAGCGCAGCAACATGGAGCAGCTGAAACATACTGGGAGCAATACCTCAACGGTTATGATAAATTGGCCAGTTTGGTACAGCGCAAAAAGCAACCCGAGACACAGAACGCCTTTGAATTGAAACGCAACAGCTTGCAGCTCGACGCAAAACGTTCGAAGCAACTCTACCAGATTTGTCAACAATGGCGCATCACACCAAGCATCTTTTTGCAAACGGCCTGGGGCATTACCTTGGGGCGCTACAACAACCGCAGGGATGTCGTCTTTGGCAAAACAGTCTCTGGTCGACCACCCGAAGTGGAAGGCATCGAAACAATGGCTGGCTTATTTGTGAATACCTTGCCGGTTCGCGTTCAAACCAAAAGCGGACAAACTTTCCGGGAGGTAGCTCGCCTACAGCAGATCGAATTCCTAGATAGTCAAGCCTATCAATACTGCCCATACACAAAGATCGTCGCACAATCGGAATTGCAACAGTCTTTACTGGATCACAGTTTTGTGGTTCAAAATCTGAAAGTTGAAACGGAAGCCGATCAAAATGCCGATCTCGATTGGGAAATCAAAGCAGTAGACGCTGCCGAACACGCCAACTTCGATCTTTGTGTGATTGCCTATACCCAAGAGGAGATTCGCATAGATTTAGAATACAATGGCCTGGTTTATCAAGAATGGTACATCGAGCAAATCACCTCTCAATTGGAATTGTTGATTCAGCAAGCCATTGCAGAGGAGGAAAAAACACTCGGTCAGTTACCACTGCAAACCATACAAGAATCTTCGACGCTGCAAATCGTAAACGACAGCCAACGAGCTTTTCCAAACGAAACGGTTTTGGATTTGCTGCAACAGCAAGTGGCGACTCACCCGGATTTGCCCGCGGTGAAATTTCAATCGACACAATGGACCTACAAGGAGTTGGAAGCTTATTCTAACCAGATCGCACATTACCTGATTCAAAACTTTGAAGTTGGTAAGGGACAGATCGTGGCTCTTCGGGTAGACCGATCCGAGCAGGCTTTGGCCTTGCTGCTGGGCGTACTGAAGACGGGCGCTTCCTACCTAGTGATCGACAAAAGCTTTCCGCCCAAGCGGGTGGCTTTCATCTTGGAAGATAGTCGCGCCAATGTCCTCCTGTACGACCAAGGAGCTGTGGAAAGTAGCCATTGCCGCATCGTTGCAACGAGCGACATCGAGCTGGATGATTTGCCGCAAACGAGGCCGGATGTTCACATCACATCAGCAGACATCATGTATACCATTTACACTTCCGGCTCGACCGGGCAGCCAAAAGGTGTACAGATTCGCCACGCTTCGCTGTTCAACTACATCTACCACAACTTTGTGAAATACGACATCACTTCAGAGGATCGCACCGTGCTGATGTCTTCCATGGCTTACGATCTTGGTTACACCAGTTTGTGGACTCCTTTTACATCAGGCGGTCTACAGGTCGTTCTGCCAGAAAGTGATTTTCTGGATACCAACGAATTGATGGACGTTCTGATCAACGATCGGATTACCATTTTGAAATTGACACCGACAACCTTTAGCCTACTGGTCAACGATCCAAAATTTGCAACGCTCGCCAGCGAGCTGTCCCTGCGACTCATCGTTTTGGGCGGGGAGAAAATCCGGATGGAAGACTTGTATGCCTATCGCGAAGTGGCGGAACGGGAGGTCATCTTTGTGGATGAATACGGCCCGACGGAAGCCACCATCGGTGTGACACAATACGATCTGGATACCGAAAAACTGGAAGCCATCCGATCAGTACAACTCGAAGGTACAAATGTCGGAAAGCCTATTTCAAATGCCCAGATTTACATACTCGACGAAGAGGGTAGGGAAGCAGGCATCGGCATGATTGGCGAGTTACACATCGGAGGGGCTGGCTTGGCAAGTGCCTACTTGAACCGCCCACAACTCACCGCAGAGAGATTCATCATCCATCCGACGGAGCCACCGCAGCGCTTGTATCGAAGCGGCGACTTGGCGCGCTGGATGCCAGGTGGTGAAATCGAATACATTGGCCGCAAAGACCACCAATTGAAGGTACGCGGCTATCGGGTCGAGTTGGAAGAAGTCGAGGCGGTCATTCGCCAACAGGAAGGTGTCAGAGATGTCGTGATTCTCAGCGAGCAAGCAGAGGATGTCACCATCACGGCCTACCTGATTTTGGAAAATGGACATTCAACAGATGCATTGCGCAATCAATTGGAAGAAGCCATTCCGGCCTACATGATTCCGCACTTGCTCTTGGAGTTGGAAGCCTTTCCACAGTTGGCCAATGGTAAGGTCGATCGTTCGGCTTTGAAAGCCCTGCGGACGGCAGGCTCTGAAACTTCCGGTACCACCGATCGCGAACTGAGCGACAAAGAAAAAATACTGATCGAGGCTTTTGAAAAGGTCATGCGCATCAGCCCTATTAGTTTGGATGACAACTTCTTCAATATGGGTGGCGATTCCATTCGTGCCATGCGGATCATCGCCTATCTGTACAAAGAAGGTTACCAACTAGAAATTAAAGACATCTTCCTCTATCCGGTTTTGTCGGAAATGGAGGCTTATTTGAGCACGCTGGACGAATCTACGGCTGCAGCCGATGCTGCCTTTATGGATGACGACGCTGGCTTTGCCGATGAGATCGATGGAGAAGAAATAGATTTGATCAACCAATTAATCAACAACTGAGACTCATGAAAGGTAATACTCAGGATATCTACGATTTGACCCCATTGCAAGAGGGTTTTTTGTACCATTCTATTCACGATGATACTTCCAGTGCCTACTTTACACAAGTAGCGTACGACCTCACGGGTTACGTAGACCCGGATGTTTTTCAACAGAGCCTCAACGCCCTGTTTCAGCGGCACAGCGTTTTGCGAACCGCCTTTGTATACGAAGGATTGAAAAAGCCTTACCAAGTAGTGTTGTCCAAAAGAGCGGCAGAGTTTTCCATGGAAGACATCAGTCAGCTCGATGCAGTAGAACAACAAACGCGCTCCCTAGAATTTAGAGAGCAAGACAAAGAGCGCAATTTCAATCTGACGAAAGACAGCCTAATGCGCGTCAAGATTTTCTTCCTTGGCGAAGGACGCTACCAATTGATTTGGAGCTTCCACCACATCCTTTTTGATGGTTGGAGCTTTGGTAAATTGGCCAATGAGTTTTGCCGCATCTACGACTGTCTCGAAGCAGGCAAGGACATCGACCTGGCACCTGCCTTACCTTACAAGCAATTCATCAAATGGCTCGAAGGCAAGGACAAGCAAAAGGCGATGGATTATTGGACCCGAAGCTTGGCGGATTACGACAAGGCAGCAGGCATTCCGGAAAAAGCCGGACAAGGCATGGAGCAGGCTTTTGAGCAGGGCGAAGTTGCCTTGACTTTTAGCAGAGAAAAGACGCGCCGCCTGGCCAATATCGCTGCTACGAATAAGTCGACCTTCAACACCTTGGTACAATGCATCTGGGGCATCTTGCTGGCTCGCTACAACGACTGCTCGGATGTCATCTTCGGAAAGATTTCTTCGATGCGTCCACCTGAAATCAAGAACATTGACTCGATGGTGGGACTATTCATCAACACCTTGCCGATTCGCATTCGTTTTGATGCACAAACGCGCTTTCAGGATTTGTTGCGCGAAGCACAAAAGGCAAACCTGGAGGCAGAAAAGTTCAACTATTGCTCCTTGGCTGAAATACAATCGGTGACGCCTTTGAAAAATAGACTGGTCGATCACCTGTTGGTTTTTGGAAATGAGTTGATGGTAAATGAGCAAGAGATCGAAGAAGATGTGGAAGGAACAAATACCTGGCAAGTTGCAAAAGTCAATCGCAGAGAGGAGGTCAATTACGATTTTAGTATCCATGTTTCTCCCGGCGACCAAGCGCACATCATCTTCACTTTCAATGAGTATGCCTACGAAGCTTCCTTGATCAATCGCTTATCTGAACAGTTTGTTTCATTGGTCGATCAAATTCTTGACGATCCGCAAGGAAAGGTCGAGGCTTTGCAAATCATACCGAAGGAGGAGCAGGCGCAACTACTGGATTGGGCCGGTCAGCAAAAAGCCTACGAGCTTGCACCATTTCACGAAATATTTGAAAAATGGGCGGCCACAACACCCGATCAAATTGCATTGGTCAATGGCAATCGCCAAGTGACTTATCGCCAATTGAATGAAAAAGCGACCTCTCTGGCTCAATTGCTTCGAATGACCTATGGTGTGGATTACCAACAGAGGATAGGTGTGTTTCTCGATCGCTCCGAATGGTCGCTGACTTGTTTGTTGGCCCTTTGGAAATTGGGCGCTGTTTATGTGCCGGTTGATATTCAATACCCGAAAGAAAGAATCCGCGAAGTACTGGCCGACTCCAAGGTGAGTCTCGTTCTCACACAGGCCAGCTTGCAAGATCGCCTTCCAGAGCTACAAATCGCTGTGTTGTCTGCAGAAGCTGCTTTGTTGGAATTGCCAGAGGCTGCTGGATTTGCTCAAACGGACGTTCAGCCCACAGCCATCGCTTACTTGATTCAAACGTCGGGTACCAGTGGCAAGCCCAAGCGGGTTCCACTGCGCCACGAAAGCATCACCGACCGCATCCAATACCACATTGATTTTATGGAACTCAGCTCATCGGATAAGGTCTTGCATTTTGCAGCCTTGCACTTCGACAGTTCTTTGGTGGAAATTGGTATGGGCCTACTGTCTGGCGGTACAATCGTTATTGCAGATCAATTCATCAAATCCAACACCCAGTTGTTGTGCGATACTTTGGAAGAAAAGGCAGTGACTACCGCGATTTTTACACCGGCGTTCATCCGCCTTTTGAACAAACATCCACTGCCCAGTATTCGCAACATCATTTCTACAGGTGAAGCTGCTGTACTGGAAGAAACCATCTTATACAGCGAAACGAAAAACTTTTACAATGGCTACGGACCGAGTGAGGCTTGCATTGGTGCTACCTTCCACAAGGTCGATCCACAAAGAGCAGAAGAATACAAATCGCTGGGAGGCATTTTAATCGGACAGCCCTTTGCCAATACCGAGGTCTACATCATGGACCAACAGCAACGCTTGCTGCCCATCGGAGTTCCTGGTGAGATTTGTGTGGCAGGTGTTGGAATTTCCAAGGGATACTTGGACAATCCAGAACTGAGTGCAGAAAAGTTTGTAGCCAATCCATTTGCAAATGCTGCAAACAATCAACAGCTGTATCGCACGGGCGATCTGGCTCGTTGGACGGAAAAAGGTGAGCTCGAATTCATGGGACGCATTGACAACCAGATTCAAATCAGAGGCATCCGCGTTGAGGTCAAAGAAATTGAATACCGAATCGAGCAGTTCGAAGGTGTCAAAGACGTTCGCGTCTTGGCGCAAAAACAAGGACAGAAAGTCAGCAATCTAATTGCCTACTTTATTTCGGATAGCCAGCAAGCGATTGTTGCCTCAGACCTAAGAGCTTACTTGAGTCAGTATCTACCTGTTTACATGATTCCAGCCTACTTCATACCGGTTGAACATTTTCCACTGACGACCAATGGCAAAATCGATTACGCTGCACTACCGCAAGTCGAAGACATCGCCACTGCTGCTGTGACAGACAATCAAGTGGTCAGAGAGCCGGAAGAAGAAAAGATGCTTTCCGTTTGGAACGAAGTATTGGTCAGAGAAGACATTGAGTTGGACAGCAACTTTTTCGATGTTGGAGGCCACTCGCTGAAAGCGATCACGCTGGTTTTGCAAGTCCAAAGAAACTTTGAAAAGAAAATCGAGCTACAGGATGTTTTTGACAATCCAACGCCTGCTTTATTATTGGCAAAGATCAACTCAGAAGCATCCGATGAGTCCAACCGCATTGAAAAGGCCGTTAAGAAGCCCTATTACGAAGCTTCTCCTTCTCAAAAAAGAACTTGGATTCTGGCTCAATTCGAAGGTGCTACAACGGTCTACAATGTCCCTGGCGTTTACATGATAAAGGGCGATTTTAAAGCGAAGCTTTTTAAGAAAGCCATTTTCAAAATTGTCAACAGACACGAAATACTGCGTACAACCTTCTTTACCGAAGAGGGTGTATTGATGCAAAAAGTCAGACCATTTAGCAATAGATATTTACACATCGACGAATTTGATCTGACCTCCTGGCCGTCTCCGGAAGATTACCTAACGGACATGGTTGCCGAAGAGTATCGAACAGAATTTGATTTGGAAAATGGTCCACTGATTCGTGTTCGTTTGGCAAAATTGGATGAGGAACGCACAGCCTTTATACTGACCTTGCACCACATCATCGCCGATGGTTGGTCTATGCAGTTGTTTTTCAAGGAGCTGTTGCAATCCTACCACGCCTACAGTCAAAACACACTGCCAGCTCTGCCGGAGTTGACGATCCAGCACAAGGATTATTCCGAATGGTTGCACACTCGACTGAAGAGCGAGCAAATCACCAATTTGAGAACGTACTGGCACCAGCAATTCGAGGACGACATTCCAATTTTGGATTTCCCGACCGACTTGCCACGTCCGGCACTGAAAACCTACAACGGTAGCAATCACACTTTTGAAATTCCGAAGCAACTGACGGAATCACTCAAGCGGTTCAATAAAGAACAAGACCTGACGATGTTTACCTCCTTGTTGGGAGGTGCCAAGGCCCTCATCGCGCGCTACACGCAGCAAACCGATATTGTCTTTGGAACGGTCATCGCTGGTCGCGAGCAATTGGAGCTGCAAAACCAAATTGGATTTTACTCCAACACTTTACCGCTTCGGACGCAATTTGAAACAACGGATACGATCACGCAATTCTTGCAAAATGTGAAAGAAGTCGTCATGGGTGCTTTCAAACACCAGTCATTTCCTTTCGATTTTCTGGTGGATGAGTTGGACGTCAAAAGAGACGTCAGTCGCTCTCCGATTTTTGATGTCTTACTATCGCATCAAAATGTAGATTTGTTTGACAAAGAAATCCCGGAACTAGGCGGTGTTTCTGTTGAGCCTTACTCCACCGGCCCGGATACTTCCTCCAAGTTTGACTTGGAATTCATCTTTACAGAATTTGCGGATGGCATCACTGCCAACATCGTTTACAATACAGACCTTTTCCTCGAATCGACGATCGCTCGCTTGGCCAATCACTTCATCAAAGTCATGGAAGCCTTTGTACAAAGTGCTGATACGAAGTTGAACGAATTGGAGATGCTGAGCCAAGAAGAACAGACACAACTGTTGGAGACCTTCAACCTCACCGAAGAGTTGCCACTGGAAAATACCTTCCTAGATTTATTTGCAGAGATGGTCGAAGAAATTCCAGACGCCATTGCTTTGTCTATTGAAGATCGCGAATATACTTACCAGCAATTGTGGGACAAGTCCGATCAAATCGCGACCAGCTTGATTCAAGATTATGGTGTGGAAGTTGAGCAATCGGTTGCAGTCTACATGGATCGTTCTGAAAAATGGTTCTTTACGATGTTGGGCGTTATGAAGGCCGGAGCTGTTTATGTACCCATCACGCCAAAAGAGCCGGAAGATCGCGTTCGCTACATGCTGGATAAAACCGACGCCAGCCTGGTGATCATCAACGAGGCTTACCTAGCTACATTTGACGATTTCATCGTATTCGATATTGATGCTTTTGATTGGGATGTCGAAGTTTTGGCCCTCAAGCAAGCCCAGTGGCCTGGCTTGGATGCCCGCGCTTACATCATTTTTACATCGGGTTCCACGGGGGCGCCAAAGGGTGTTATGCTGGATCACCGCGGAATGGTCAACCACTTACTGGCCAAGCAGGAAGCCTTGGAAATTGAACACGATTGCATCATTGCCCAAACGGCCTCCTCTGGATTTGATATTTCCATCTGGCAAAGTTTGACTGCTTTGATTTGTGGTGGAACAACGAGAATTTACAAGGACGATGTGGTAATGGACCCCATCAAATTGGCCACGCAAATCGACTTCGACGAAGTGACGATCTTCTCTTTGGTGCCTTCTTTCCTGGCGACCATTTTGGAGTCCCTCGAAACAGTCGGTGTGTCGGTCAACTTCCGCAACCTACAGTACATCGTAACCCTTGGAGAGATACTGCCTCCTGCACTGGTACAAAAGTGGTTCGAGCATTTCATCTTCACCCGTTTTGTCAACCACTACGGTCCGACCGAAACCTGTGATGGTGTTACGCACTTCATTATGACGTCGCCACCCGAAGCTGGAACGATTCCGATTGGTAAGCCGATCAAAAATACTCGGATTTACATCCTCGATGACCACCGCAACCCTTGCCCCATTGGCGTGAAAGGCGAAATGTACATCGCCGGTGCTGCTGTTGGTCAAGGCTACATCAACGACCCAGAATTGACGGATGCTGCCTTTTTGGCCGATCCATTTGTCGAGGGTGGACGCATGTACCGCAGTAAAGACATCGGACGATGGACTTCCGATGGACTGCTGGAATGCTTTGGTCGATTGGATTCGCAGGTGAAGATTCGCGGACACCGCATCGAGCTGGGCGAGGTCGAACACGCCTTCTACCAACTACCTTTTGTCAAAAAGGTCGCCGTCATCGATCGTACGGATGATAAAGGTCGCAAATTCCTCTGTGGTTACTACACCCTCAAGGATGGTATGATGACCACCATTCAGGATACCCGCAAGCGACTGACAGAATCGCTGCCACCAGCGATGGTACCTGAGTATTTGTTCATCATGGATGAGCTGCCAGTTACCAACAATCGCAAGATCGATCGTAAGAAGCTGCCGGAGCCAGAAGTGCTGGACGAAGTCAGAGAGGAACGCACCTTGGTGCTGCCGGTATCGGAGACAGAGCAAATGGTACTGGATATATGGAAAGAAGTCTTGGGGATGGATGAGATCAGCACAGACGACAACTTCTTTGAGATCGGTGGACATTCCTTCAAAGCCATTAAAATTCAAACGACGCTTTTCAAAAGAATCGGTTTGCAAATTGGCATTAAGGACATTTTCACGCATCCAGATATTCAATCTTTTGCCGCCTTCATCGACGCCAACCAAACAGCGCAAAGCTTGGTGGATGTTGCAGGATAATGGAGATATATTTTAACTGTCAAAAATCTTAATGTTATGAAATATTTCAAACTCTTTATTGGCCTGTTTTTACTGCCGATGTCGATGGCTGTTGCACAAAATCAACTGCCGAAGGTATCGAATGTTAAAGTAAGCATCGACAAAGAAAAGCAACTGGTTCAGATCAACTACGATGTATCAGACAAAGAGGAATCGCAGCTGACCATTGCGCTGACGGTTGCCGATGATGCGCAAGGTCGATTTATGGTTGATACAAAAAATGCTACCGGTGACATTGGTGAAAATGTTGCGGTAGGTAGTGGAAAGAAGATTACTTGGAAATACAGCGACTCGCTGCGACTAGATCAAGCATACTTTCGAATTGTGGCAGACGATGGCTATAAAGTACCAATGGAAGAAATACTTGCCAAGGTTGATGCCAATCGGATTAAGAAAAACCTGGCGACGGTCTCCGTTGCCAGGCACCACAAGGATGAAAAAGGACGTAAGAACCTGGTGATGATTCGTAGCCTCATCGAGAATACTTTTCAAGATGCCGGATACAAGACGCGTCGACAAATCGTACCCTTTGGCGGCTGGACCGGAGAGAATATCCTGGGCCGAAAGGCTGGCCTGACCAATGAGCGTTCGAACTACGTAGTTATGGCCGACTTTGATTCGGTAGAGTCCCGAGAGATGAGCATTGTCAATTCCAATGGCATCGTTGGTGTACTTGAGGTGATGAGCGTGCTGGGGGAATATCAATTTAAGAAGACCTTACTCGGTGCTGGATTTGATTTGATTTATCCGGAACATATGGGCGCCAACTTTTTCATCTGGAAAGATAGTGGCATGCCCAAGGACGAACAAATTGAAGCGGGCTTTTTCCTCGATGGTATCGCCAGTGATACTTACCGATCAGCTGACTTACCTGATGAGTACAAACCGAAGATGTCTGCCGATTGGGTTCGGAAAGATTTTGATGGAACCTTTATGATGGCTTTTGTCAACAATCGTTCGGTATCCTTGCTGGACAACTTCAGAAAGCAGGCTGCTTTGTATTCTCCGGAGACCCTTCTAGCCGATCGCGTGGTGAGCCGCTATGGCGAAGAAGCCTACCAATCGCAGGCCGGAGCGCATGCCCCTTTTTGGTACCGCGATCTAAAGGCCATTTACGTAACGACCTGGATGGCCATCCGCCACCTCAAGCCCAACCGAAAGTGGTCCTACCCGGAAGCAGCGCTGAAGATGTCGAGCATTAAAACAATGTCGGAAATCATCAAGACCGTTATCGCCTCCGTTGTAGAGGAAGCCGAAATTTTGCACTGTGATATTTTTGAAGCACCGCTGAAGGACGATTCTGAAATGCGTGCTGCTGTCAAATAAAATTATTCCAAGACTCAACATGGAGCTTACTCAAAAGCTGTACGACCTTCCATGTTGCCAATATTGAAAGCATTATGTCTATTTTAGCAATCATCAAGAAAAACAGAACCTTTCTCCTGCTGATGGCCTTGTTGGGGCTGGTCAACAGTCTCTTGTACAGTTCGCTTTTGTACTTGATCAACAATGGCATCCGAGCAGAAAAGGATTTCGATTGGATGCATCACTACGAAGTTTATGTGTTTGGTGCCGTCATCGTCATATCGTTTATCAGTCGGCGTTACTTTCAGAACAGCCTGATGAAGTTTTCGAGTGAGGTACTTTTTAAATTTACCGTTTCGATTCTCAATAAAATTCGCTTTGCCAGTTTTGAGTCTTTTAGCAAACTCGGCAACCAACGGATTTACACAGCCATTGGTGATATCAAGGTGGTCGCAAACTTGCCACGCTTTTTTGTGGATGCTTGCAACAATGTCGTTGTTGTCATCTGTGGTTTGGGCTACTTGTTTTTGACTTCTCCCACTGGAATGGTTTTGACCTTGGTTGTCACGGGCTTACTGGCCTTTATCTACTGGTGGCGCAACGAAGCGATTGCCAAAGATTTGAACCGACTTAGAGATAAAGAAAATGATTTTTACCGTTACCTGGCAGATTTACTGGATGGATTTCGCGAAGTGAAAATGAGTACCAAGCGCAATGAAAATTTGTTTTGGAAATACCTCAATCGCAATCGCGACAACGTCAAGAACTTGGAAATCAGCACCAACGTTCGCTACATGGATAACGATCTTTTTTCCAGCTATGGTTGGTTCATCGTTTTGGGGACGGTTATTTTTGTACTGCCGATGTTTCAAACCATTGACTACATTCAGCAAACCACCTTTGTCGTCGTTGTTCTTTACTTGGTCGGTCCCATTGGCTTCGTCGTCAACTCCTTTGATTTTATGACGCGCTTTGGCATTGCGCAAGAGCGTTTGGTCGAGTTTCACAACGATCTGGGCAACATTCTCGAAGAGAACAAACAACACAAATCATTGGAGATCGGACAAGTCGAGCAGATTTCTTTTGAGGACATTACGTACACCTACAACAACGAAAGAAACGGTCGACAATTTACACTCGATCCTGTCAATCTCAAACTGAAAAAGGGTGAGACGGTTTTTGTGGTCGGAGAAAATGGCAGTGGTAAGAGTACCTTTATGATGCTGTTGTCTGGTCTGTTTGCACCGCATGGTGGTGCGATCAAGGTCAATGACAAAGTCATTCGCAAAGAAGACTTACCGCAATACCGCAACCTGTTTTCCTCCATTTTTACGGATGCGCACTTGTTCAGCGAAAATTACGATGAGTTCGATATCTCCAAATCCAATCACAATTGGCAGGAATTTGTCGCAATGATGCAATTGCAGGAAGTCATCAAGGTAGACAATCTTAAGATGATCGCCGATAGCAAATTGTCTAAAGGTCAGCAAAAGCGCCTGTTGTTGATGTACTCTTTGATGGAGCAAAAGGACGTTATCTTATTGGATGAATGGGCAGCAGAGCAAGACCCGACTTTCAGATCGATTTTCTACAACCACATCTTGAAGTATTTGAAAGACCAAGGCAAAACAATCATTGCCATTACCCATGACGATCGTTACTTCCATTTGGCCGATCGCGTCATTACTTTCCATGATGGGGCCATTGATCAAGACCTTTACCATCCAACTCCGGCTCAAATGGAGCGGACGGCCTTCCGCGCCTGAATCAGACGATACGCCTGTTTTTGTCTTACGACTTACGCATTCATTATTTCAACCATTTTGTCCTGTACCGATTCGATTGGAACGGCCTTGCAGGATGTTAAATATCATCTACGATGAAAAGAATCTTGACTTTTATCGGCCTGACGATGCTGTTGTGTCCGCAACTATTTGCACAGCTTCCGGTCGATAATCCATATCTGACAGACAACCCACAAGTACAAGATCACTGGACGCAATCCATTCCCTGGGACAAGGTGACCAACGCCACAAAAGTGAAGGGCTTGATCCGAAAAAATAAGGGCATCGATTCGATCAACTTTGTAAAAATTGCCAAGGAAATCGTATCCAAAGGTGGTGGCGTACTGTATTTTCCAAGGGGAACGTACTACGTATATTTCAACCTGGAATTGCCTTCTGGCCTAGTCATCAGAGGACAAGCACCCAACTTCGAGCCAACAGATGTGAAGCGGCCTGGCTTGCCGACGCGATTTGTCTTTCCAAAATTCAATCCCTATGTCGGCGGACAAAAAGTACCCCGCAATTTTGATGGAACCCTTTGGGAAAGCTGCCGCGTCAGAAAGATCCAAAAAGCAGATGGCGTATTAAAGTCTGCTGGACTTGTACACTTGGACATCAATCGCACAATCATTAATTTTAGCGGTAAGCCCTTCGATCGGGCTGTCGATGCAAAACTGCTGAAAAAAGGCTGTGAGAATGTATTGCTTTATGGCCTACGACTCAATAATGGCGCTTTGCCGGACCCCGCCGTCCCTTCCGATTATGCCAAAGCACACGAAAACGACTGGCAAAATTGGCCCTGGGAAAAGGTCGCTAATATCAACTTACTTGCTCGTAAAAATGTACTGCTGGCCAACTGCCTGTTCAACAACAAACCAACCGACAACTATCGCCAAAACAATTACAAGCTAGACGATGGCATGACCTTCGACGGTTTTGAAGCCATGTACAAATTCAGCGACCATCCGGCCATCGCCATCAACCATCCGGCCGATCCAAAGGTTGCTGCCAAAGCCGAGAATCTGGAGGCCATTGAATTAAAGGACAATCATATTCTGGTAACTAAAGGAAATGAAGGGATCGTATTTCCGGGCGTTGAAAATCTGTTGGAGACCAACCAAACGAACACCATCGAAGAAGAACAAAATGTTGTGATCCGCGGTCGCTACGCTACAGCTTATGACTACAACATTCTACACCGCGAAACGGAAATGTCTAAGCCATTTGTGCACACCAATTCTTACAAGGATACCTTACCGTATCGACTCATCGAACCCAAAGAAAAGGAAGCAGGTAAAAAATACCCACTGGTTTTATTTCTGCACGATTTTACCAGCAAAGGCGAAGACAATCATTTTCATCTGCGACATTTCATCTGGCAATTGGCCCAAGACAGCATACGCGAAAAATATCCCTGCTATATCGTGGCGCCCCATCTGACGACGGAAGAGGTGTACTGGCGTGGGCGCTACAATTTTTCACTGACCTGGCCTTTGTACAGCAGTGTTCAGATTGTCGATAAAATCATCCGCGACTATCCGGTCGATGTCGATCGAGTGTATGTCATCGGAACAGGCATTGGTGGAGATGCCGTTTGGGACCTAACCATTTTTTATCCCAACAAATTTGCAGCAGCGGCCTGCCTGGGTGGTCAATACCACTTTACACCAATTGCAGCCAAGCAAATAGCACACATTCCATACTGGCTTATTTGGGGCGATGAAGACGAGTGGTTGCCCAAAGAAAGAAAGATCATCACTACGATGGACCTCAAGTTGCTAGGGGCTCCAATGAAGGTGGTCAATCTGAAAAATACCGGAAAGAAATGCTGGAATAACATCTTTGAGGATGTACCGGATTTTTTGCCAGCGTTTTTTCAGCAAAGGCGCAACAACACACTAAGCGCCAAATAATTTATCGAAAATCAAAGCCTATAAAAAAAACGAAAAAATCATTGTAATGAAAAAAAATATCTATTTCTGCTGCATGGTTTTGGTTAGTATTTTTCTCAATAGCTTTTTATTAGACAACTCGGACCCACCCATTCCGACCACCACTAAAGAGCTGGGAGAAAAACTATTCTTTGATCCGATTTTATCCAAAGACTTTACCATCAGTTGTTCCTCCTGCCACAAACCGGAATTTGCATTTGCCGACAATACAGCCTTTAGCGTCGGCATCGGCGGGGTACCCACCGGGCGCAATACACCGACAGCCATGTATCTGAAGGACACCAAGACGTTCTTTTGGGACGGAAGAGCGGGATCGTTGGAAGAACAAGCGATGGGGCCGATTACCCATCCGGCTGAAATGGGACTTCCACTGGCCGAAGCGGTCCAACGCCTCAAAGAGGATGAATTCTACTACGAAGCTTTCTTGACCGTTTACAACGAAGAGCCCGACTCTGCGCTCTTGCTGAACGCCATTGCGGATTTTGAACGCTCTTTGGCCACCTACGATTCTCCCTATGACAAATTTCTGGCGGGCGATGACGATGCCATCTCTGAGTCGGCCAAGCGGGGTGCTTTACTTTTCCTGAGAGAGCAGACTTGCAACACGGATGCTTGCCATGCCGGAGCGCTTACAGGAGCGGATTCATTGGTTAACATCGGAGTCTATGACGACAAAGATATGGGCCTTTACAACATCACCAAGGACCCCAAGGACATCGGGAAATTCAAATCGGTACACCTGAGAAACATTGCCTTGACAGCTCCCTATATGCACGATGGTTCTAAAAAGACACTGAGGGATGTGATTGTATTTTACAACGAGCCGTCCAACTTTATGGATGGCAACATTCACCCACAGGCGCGCAACTTCACTGGAAAACTTTCGGAGCAAGACATAGAAGACTCCATTGCCTTTTTGGAAGCCCTCACCGATCAAAGGTACTTACACCTCCTGGACGATCTGAAAGAATACCATCGGACCGAAACACCCAAAGAAGAAGAAACACTGAAAGAAAGAAAATAAATAAACAGATTGGGTTGCCAGATAACAGCCGTGCAGCCAAATCTACTCCTTATTCCTCCATATTTAATCACTCAATTTATTTATCAAAAGATTGACCGCCAAATGAATGGTCGGACCAAATGCATCCGCATTGACCCAGCCGACCTACCTGCAAGGTGGTACAAAACAAATAATGTATCATGGAAAAATTAGTATATCTCAAGCCTAATGTTGTAATGGAACCTCTCGTTGATGGATGGTACGCATGGTCGCATTTGATTTCTCCGGGTACGGCCGCTATGAACATTACGGGCCGCCACATGAAAATCATGCAGTCCTTTGTTCAAGCACCACAAATCCACGAGGCTGCCGTTCGCAATCCAAAAATGTTGGGTGGTCCATTCATGGACATTCCTGCAACTAGGGTCGAAGAGGTAAAAGGTTTACAAAATGATATCCAGGTTAAAAGAGAGCGGGTCATCGAGCTTTCCAACGCCATCCAGGAACTCAATCAGGTATTGAAAGATCATCCAGCTGGTTTTTCACTGGACACCGCCTACGAAAAAGTACCTGACTTGCTGAAGGGCTATGTCGAATTGGTGTATGATTTGAATAACAATCCGACTTTCCGCTTCTTTGAGCCACTGCTATACAACAGCGATTTGTACGATGAAGGCATGCAAAGCATCGCTTTTTGGGTGACTGAAAACGATGATCGCCCCTTTGTTTTGAGTACGCCTAGACTGGATGAAGAGGATGTGCTGCATTTGAACATCCCTTTCCGCCACGAATTCATCGATGCCATTTCTCGCATGAAGCGCACACCACAGCCATTGAGTTCTGTATTGGATTTGGTTGATTTGACCGAAGATCAAAAGGCGCTTTTTGAGACTTTCTTCACTGAGGAAGCACCGCCTGCCTATGAAAGATACACCGGCGATAAGGTTCGGATGCGCTACTTCGGACATGCTTGTATCCTGGTCGAAACCAAGGATGTCAGCATTTTGGTCGATCCGCTCATCAGCTATTATGGCTACTTCCAGGAGGTGGATCGCTTTTCGGACATGGACCTGCCAGATCAGATCGATTACGTATTGATCACACACAACCACCAAGACCACATCCTATTCGAAACACTGTTGCCACTGCGCCACAAGATCAAGAATGTGGTGGTGCCGAAAACAACGGCTGGCTCCTTGCAGGACCCGAATCTGAGGTTGATGTTCAACCACATTGGCTTCGATAACGTCATCGAATTGGGTGAATTGGAAACGGTCAACCTACACGATGTCACCATCACGGGTGTCCCTTTCGTAGGAGAACACAGCGATTTGAATATCCACTCCAAGCTTTGCCACCACGTTCAGGTAGGAGAATTCAAGATCATGTTCGTGGCAGATTCTTGCAATCTGGAACCCAGACTGTATGACAATGTCAGCAAATTGGTTGGTAACGTAGATGTTGTGTTCCTGGGTATGGAATGCGACGGTGCGCCGCTGTCTTGGCTCTACGGACCACTGCTCCCGGAAGAATTGTCCAGAGATAAGGACGCTTCCCGCCGATTGGCCGGTAGTAATTACGAACGCGGCAAAAACCTGGTTCACAGCTTCGATCCCAAGGAGGTATATATCTATGCCATGGGCATGGAGCCTTGGTTGAAGTTCATCAGCAGTATTTCCTATACCGATGAATCCAACCCCATCATCGCCTCCAATAAGTTGATCGATACTTGCCGGGAAGAAGGCCGGATCGCCGAGCGCCTGTTCGGAGAAAAAGAACTGCTCTACAATAAGCAAGAAGAAGAAGAGGCGGTCGAATTGAAGAAACTCGCCGCTTAAACCCTTCCGAAGTGGCTCATATCATGTTTTGAGACGTCTCAAAAGTCGATTTGCAGCGATGAGGGCCGCTTCTACCACTAATTTTACTTGTAAATCATCCAAAGTAAATTTTACGATAATGAAAAACGTATTCACATTACTCACTATATATGCGCTTTGCTTTCTCAGCGTAAACGGCTTGCAGGCACAAGATGCAACCATCCGTGGAACCATCCTCAGCGATTCCAAGGAGGGCGTTCCCTATGCTGTTGTACAAGTAGATCGCGCCGCAGACGCTTCCTTTGTAAAGGGGAGTATTGCAGATGAAAATGGTGCTTTCTTGGTAGAGGGATTGGCAGAAGGCAAATACACCCTGACCATTTCCAGCCTTGGCTTTGAAACATTGGAAGCCATTCCTGTCGAACTCGCCAAGAACGAACAAAAAGAATTGGGTGTATTAAGCACCGCCGTACAAAGTCAGCAACTCGAAATGGTCGAGGTGATCAGTAAAAGACCGGTATTGGAGATGAAGACCGATATGACGGTACTCAACCTGAGCCAGATGCTGACCGATGGTAAAAACTCGCTGGATGCCTTGAAATTCGGTCCTGGTGTTGTGATAGACGACATTATGGGATCGGTCAGTATGAATAACAAGTCCGATATTCAGATCATGGTCAATGGTAAATTGTTGGAACTGACAGGGAACGAATTGATCATGTACCTCAAGTCTATTCCGGCAAATTCGGTGGATAGAATCGAGCTGATTACCAATCCATCTGCCAGATACGATGCTGCAGCGACGGGTGGAATCATCAACATCCGTTTGAAAAGAAATCAAGACCTTGGGACCAAGTTTTTCGTCGAGCAAAACCTGCAACAGGCGGTCAACGATCGCTGGAATACGACCTTTAGCTTTAACCACCAACGCAAAAAGCTGAATGTTTATGGCTCTTTTTACTATTCTCTAGGAGATTTTGAGACCATCTCTTCCGGCCGCCGTTTTGCAGCGACCGACCAGGGAGAAATTTCCTTCAAAAACAGAAGCCAGAAGGTTGTGAGCTGGGACAGCCCTAGCTACCGGGCAGGAGCCGACTACCGTTTCAACGACAATCACACCATTGGAATCCTCTCTCAAGGATTTTGGTCCAAAAGTGAACGCAACCACAACAATGTATCGGAAATCCTAGATGCACAAGGTGTACTGGATTCTACCTTGCGCTCCACGGTTGTCAATCCCAACGATCGCTTTTATCAATTGTTGAATGCCAACTATCGCTACGAAGATACCACCGGTCAGTCCTTCAACTTCGATGTTGACTACGGTGTCAGCCTTTTCGACCAGACCAACAGCTTGCAGAATACTGTTTCCTATCAATCTGGCGCACCAGATGCCAATTCTGGACGTTTCATCGACGCCTACACCAAATTGGAAAACATCTCTGCAAAAACAGATTGGGTGAAGCCATTCCGCAATGGCGTCCGTTTTGAGACGGGCTTGAAGATCGCCAACATCACCAACAGCAATGATTTTCAGTCTTTCCTCGACAATTCCGAGGGGCCACCCCCAATCTTGGATTCCTTGCAAACCAACCTTTTCGACTACGACGAGACCTTGATGGCTGCTTATGTTAGTATGAACTACGAAATCGGAAAATTTGGCTTTCAGGCTGGATTGAGAGGGGAGCGGACGCGCATCAAAGGCGTATCCACCGACCTTTTCAACAACAAAATTCTCAGGCCGGACACCACTTATTTCAATCTTTTTCCGTCCCTGTTTGTCACCTATAAAATCAGCCCGGCCCACAAGCTGCGCTTTTCTTACAGCCGACGCATTTTCCGTCCTTACTACAGTGACCTCAATCCGTTTCTTTTTTACGACGATCCCTATACGATTACTCGGGGCAACCCATTTTTGTCACCGCAATATTCCAATAGCTTTGAGCTGACCTACATCCTGTTCCAGGCTGTAAACATCTCGGCTTCGTACTCCTATACCAATGATTTGATCAGCGACATCAGCTTTCAGGATGGTCGGACGATCACCAACACCAAGGAGAACATCAACCGACAAGACAACCTGAATTTTAACTTCAGTGCGCCGACAGAAATCACCGACTGGTGGGGCGGCTACCTCTGGGTAGGTGTTTATGCCAACCTCTTTGACGACAAAGTGGGTGGAGAAGAACTGAGCTTCAACCAGTGGGGACTCAACAGTTTCTTAAGCCAAAC
>JBCCSZ010000008.1:0-50571 GCA_039199225.1 Bacteroidota bacterium | reverse complement strand
CGGGCTTGATGCATGTGATCAATTCTATCAAAGAATAGCTACCTAAAGCTTACCATTCATCATCTTTTCTTCAGAAGGCCAATTCTACTTGACGAATTGGGCCACTATGCGTATTTTATAGTCAAGTATCTCATCCATCAAAAGGCACCATTATGGAACTTGATCCAAGCGAGGAGTATAAGCAAAAGCTGAAGCTAAAAAAATTACCGGGACTGAAACCATCGAAGAAATCGAATTTTCAGCTCCTCAATTGTCCTTCCTGTGGCCATCCAACCCCCGCGGCGAATATCAACATCAATGACAAGATCGCTAAGTGTAGCGCATGCAATGCTGTCTTTTCCTTCCAGGAGGAAATAGCCGATATAATGAGTGATAAGCAGGCTAAAGAGGAGGTTGTTCGTCCGGAGGGTATTGACGTGTATCAGTATAGAAATGAGCTGGAAATAACCTTGAATCAGCCTGTTCTTCCCTGGGAGGTCATTGTGCCGGTTTTCACTTTGCTGTTTACTTTTATCTTCACCCTGGTTTATTTCAAGAAGGGAACCATACCGATGATGGTACCAGCTCTTTTCTGGCTGGGAAGTGTATTTTCCGTGTTGCCTTGGATCAATCGCTCCCGGCATAAGGTACAGATCAATATCGACGAGGATTCCCTTTCAGTCATTTGGCGGCCGAAGAAAGCGCAGAAAGACCAGCATTATCGAATAGAGGAAATCGATCAATTGTACACCAGCAAGAAAACAGGCATACACACCTTATATATGATCATAAATGGTGAGAAGGGACAAAAGCACGTCACCTTATTAGCCAACTTGGACTCCCTGTCCAAAGCCCGCTATCTCGAACAGGAAATAGAGAGCTACCTGGGCATCGAAGACCGTCGGGTACCCGAAGAAACTTCCTGAGCTTCCTACCAAAACATCCCGACGATGATCGCCGTAACGATGATGAGACCAACCGACAGGTAGCGGTAATTCAAGTACCAAGGCAGGTCGGCCAATTCTTTGGTTTCTTCTTCGATCAAAGACTTGGTCCAGATGTAGTTGTGGCGGTAATCTTTGATCATGTCGCCAGGATTTACACCTGCCATCTCTTCCGCATCATCGGTAGAAGCAGCGCGCAAGAATTCATTGGATTGTGCGGGCGTCAAAGAACTGACAGTGACATTGGCCAACACACATACGATGAACAGCACAAAGGTAAAGTGCAAAAAGTGGATGTCGTTCAAGTAAATGGCCCAAGCAGGAGCTTCGCCCGCCTCAGCAGAAGAACAAAGAACAGCCGCTACCACCATGATGACAGAGATGAAAAAACCTGTCAGTAGGCCAGCAAACGAACCCGTACCATTGGCCCTTTTCCAAAATAGCCCTACCAAGAAAGAAGCTGCAACCGGTGGAGCAATGTAAGACAAGACTTTCTGTAGGTATTCCCAAAGCGAATCAAAACGCTCGATCATAGGCGCCCAGGCGCTGGCCAGGACCACCAAAACCAAGGTCGTGATCTGCCCAGCTCTCACCAACTGGTCGCTGGTCATGTTTGGACGGAGTTTTTGCAAAAAGTCCATGGTGACCAGGGTAGAGGCAGAGTTGAAAGTAGCCGATACACTCGACATCATAGCCGCCAACAAGCCCGCTAACACCAGCCCGAGAATGCCCTTGGGCAGGAGTTGGAACAAAAGTAGGGGATAGGTCGCATTGGGACAATCGCTGAGATTCTCGCAGATGCCACCGCCAGGCAGTTGGTAATTCATAAAGGATAGGTCCAAATCAGAGTATAAAATAATGGCAATGGTACCAGGCAGAACCATGATAAAGATGACGGGAAGCTTCAGCAAGCCTGCAAACAGAGCGCCCCAGCGCCCGTGGTTGAGGTCCTTGGCACCCAAGACCCGCTGTACCATAAACTGGTTGTTGGCCCAGAAATAAAAGCCGAGAATTGGCACCCCTAAAACCAAGCCGGTCCAAGGCATAAAGCCATCGTCGGCTGGGCGAATGAGAGACAATACCTCATCTGCCCCCTTCAAAACCCGTTCTCCGCCACCTGCCACCTCGGCGGTCAGCTGGCCAGCAGCACCCATATCGTTGAGGCCGCTGATCATACCACTCCAACCGCCCACTTGGTCCAGGGCATAGTAAGTCAGCAAGATGGAGCCAAAAATCAATAGAATGGCCTGAATGACTTCCGTTTGGATGACCGAATTGAGTCCTCCCGGAATGGTATAGGCCGCCGCCGCAACAGCCAAAATGACGACGATGGTAACCGTCGACAACTGCGGGAAAATCAACTTGAGCACAATGGTTCCTACATACAGACCAGCACCAGTATCGATTAAGACGTTACCGATGATCATAACAAAGGAAAAATAGTATCTGGAGCGACTGTCGAAGCGCCTTTCCAGGAACTCCGGCATGGTGTATATCTTGGATCTGAGATAAAAGGGTAGAAAAAAGATGGCAAAAAACACCAATACAACTGTTGCAAACCATTCGTAGTTGTACACATGGGTGTTGGTCTTAAAGGCGTCACCTGCCAAACCGACCAAGGTCGAAGAGGATATATTGGCAGCAAAGAGCGAAATACCAACAATGGGCCATAGCATGTCGCGACCGGCGAGGAAGTATTCTTCTGAGTTTTTGCGTTTTGCATGATAAAGGCCATAAGCGATAATCAATACCGCATAGGCAATCATAATCCCTATATCGAGTCCGGTAAGCGAAAAAGTATTCATAGAATAATGCGTGTTATCTCAAAAAGTAGATTGTTTGACCCATTGAGCTCGGGCCATTGTTTTGTATGCCAACGTGAAAGTAATAAAAAAAAGAGCGAAGTAGTTATTAATTGCTTCGCTCTTTAAGGGCATCACCCGACTGTTACAATGAAAGAGGACTTAAAACTCCTACTTGAAAATTTGACTGTACTACCATTAATTAAACCATTTAACCAAAATGCTTGTCGAAGTCGAGTAATTATTTCCTTCTATTATTTGGTTTATTACAGTATGGGTGAAAAAACAAATCAAAACATGAGTGCCAAACGCAATTTCATTCGGCATCGGCTAATGTAGGTGTATTATCTACAATAAGCAAAAAAATGTATTGATATTTTGAAAAAAATTGATGGACAAAAAAAGTAGGCTTAATCTTGGCTGGAATGCAATGCCGGGCCGTCTGATTGGGGGTACGGTTTTTTGTTCTTACCTTAGCCACCAGCTAATCACCGATTATTTCTCGTCATGGCTGCTAAAAAGAAAAAATCAACGACTCTCAAGTCTAAAAAGGCTACCAATACCAAGAACAAAAAGCGCCCAAATAATTCTTTTCACTTCTATCTGGCGCTGGCTGTTGCTGTTTTTGGCTTCCTGTTGTATGCCAACACCCTGTCGCATGATTATGCTTACGACGACTTTTCGGTGATCAAAAGCAACTTTGTTGTAAAAAAGGGCTTGGCGGGCATCCCGGAGATTTTGACAACCGACTACCGATATGGTTTTTGGAATACCGATGGCGAATTGTATCGGCCCATGTCCCTCATCCTTTTTGCCATTCAATGGGAAATATCACCGGACAATCCGGCTTTAGGGCATTGGACCAATGTATTGCTTTATGCGCTGACGGGATATTTACTCTTCATCGTTCTTTTGCGGCTCTTCAAAGATTATCATTTGATGCTTCCGCTGCTGGCCACTTTCTTTTTTATTGCTCACCCTCTGCATACGGAGATAGTGGCGAACATCAAGAGCGTCGATGAAATATTGGCCTTTTTATTCAGCTTGGGAGCCATTCTATATCTGTGGAAGTATTACGAGGGGCGCAATAACAGCCAGCTGGTGGTCTCTCTGCTACTGTATACGCTGGCCTTGTTTTCCAAGGAAAGTACTTTGAGCTACATTGCCATCTTCCCCCTTTTGGTTTACTTTTTCGGCTCATCCGACTGGATCAAAAACTGGAAGCCTCTGTTGCTGTACTTGCTGCCAGTCGTTGTCTACTGGATCATTCGCTCTGCTGTACTCGGAGGTGTCGAGGCACGGACGGTTGATACCTCTATTTTGGATAACTTCCTGGTGGGAGCGCCCGATTTTATGAGTGAGAAAGCCTCGGCCTTTCTGATGATGGGTTTGTATGTTTGGAAACTGATTTTGCCGCATCCGCTGGTATCAGATATGGGTTTTAATCAAATTCCAATTACTACCTGGGGGGACTGGAGGGTGTTGTTGTCGCTGTTGACTTACAGTGCTGCCTTCGGCTATGCCGTCTATGCCTTCAAGAAAAAAAGTATCCCATCCTTTGCCATCTTATTTTACTTATTGACCTTTTTCTTGTTCAGCAATCTGGTCGTCAAAATTGGCTCTTCTTATGGGGAGCGCTTCCTGTACATTCCAAGTCTGGGCTTTGCCGTTGGTCTTGCCTGGGGACTGATGAAGCTTTTGAACGTTTCTCCAACCGCCAAATCCGAGGGGAGCCTTTCTGCCTTGTTTCAAACCTACACGCTGCCGATGGGCATTGGTGTGCTGCTTTGTCTGGCCTATGCCGCCAAGACCGTACAGCGCAATCCGGCCTGGGAAAGCAGTTACACCCTCTACCAAGCGGATGCTCCGCTATCTCCCAACAGCGCCAAACTGCGCTACCACAATGGGCTTGAAATTATGAAGACTGGCCTCAATCAACCACAGGCCGAAAAAGCCAATTGGTTCCGGCGGGCCATCGCCGAGTTTGATGCTGCCTTGGCCATTTACCCACAGTACCACGATGCTTATGGTGAAAAGGGCTTGGCCATGTATCGCTTAAATCAGCCCGAAGAAGCCCTCAAAAATTACGAGCAATCTCTCAAGTACAAGGCCAGCAATGCCACCGTTTACAGCAATATGGGGATCATCTACATGGCTAAGAACAACTTACCAAAGGCGCAAGAGGTCTACGAAAAGGCGGTCGAGATTGATCCGCGATTTGTCGATGCCCGCCGCAACCTAGGGAGCGTCTATGCCCGGCAGCGCCGATTCGATAAGGCGATCGAACACTTCAGCGCCGGCTTGAAAATCGAACCCAATAATGCAATTTTGAATTTTTATCTGGGCAGTGCCTACCGCGACAGCGGCAACGATCAAATGGCCAATCAATACCTCAATAGGGCCTATCAACTCGATCCTTCTCTAAATCGTTGAGGCCATGTGGAAAGTGATTTTGCGCTTTGGACTCCTGGCGGCCGCCCTGCTGACCCTGATGCAACTGAGCAAGTACACCCTGTTTTTCCAATCGGGACGCAATGAAGTGCTGGTGGCTGGATTTGCCTTGCTCTTCCTAGCCTTTGGTTACTACCTCAGCCGCCTGATGGTAAAGCCGGCTCCAACACCCAGTGGCGAGCCGATCGTCCCGAAGGAAGCAGGCGAATCAAATCGAACGGCCCTGCTGGAAGCCTTGGGCATCAGCAAACGCGAATACGAAGTATTGCAACTACTGGACCGCGGCTTGTCCAACCAGGAGATCGCCAGAACCTTGTTTATTTCCGAGAGTACCGTAAAGACCCACGTTTCGCGCCTATTGTCCAAACTGGGCGCCAGGCGCCGGACCGAAGCCGTACGGCTGGCCCGGGAGAAAGGGGTGCTGGGCGAGTAACTGGTTACCAACCGACCTGTAAGCAATCAGTTCTTCATACTGACCTCCGTCTTTTCCGCCAAATCCAGCAGAAACGCAAATTGCAAGGCCGTTTGCTTGTGGCGACGGAATCGTCCGGATGCACCGCCATGACCTGCCGACATATTGGTGTAGAGGAGCAATTCGTTTTGGTCGGTTTTCAAGTCTCGGAGCTTGGCAATCCATTTGGCGGGCTCCCAATATTGGACCTGGGAGTCGTGTAGACCCGTCGTTACCAAGATGTTCGGGTAATCTTTTGCCTCGACATTGTCGTAAGGAGAATACGATTTGATGTACTCGTAGTATTCTTTGACTTTGGGGTTGCCCCATTCGTCGAATTCGCCTGTGGTCAGTGGAATGCTTTCGTCCAACATGGTGGTTACCACATCTACAAATGGCACCGAGGCGATGATGCCTCTGAACAAATCGGGACGCATGTTGACCACGGCGCCCATCAGTAAGCCACCGGCGCTGCCCCCCATGGCGTAGAGCTGCGACTTGTCGCCATATTGCTCTGCTGCCAGGTACTCGGCACAGTCGATGAAATCAGTGAAGGTATTTTTCTTTTTAAGCAATTTGCCGTCTTCGTACCAATGGCGCCCCATCTCTTCGCCACCGCGGACGTGGGCAATGGCGTAGACAAAACCTCTGTCCAAAAGGCTCAATCGCACAGAACTGAAATAGGGCTCCATACTGCTGCCGTAGCTGCCATAGCCATAGAGCAACAAAGGCGCTTTTCCATCTACGGCAACCGTTTTGTGGCGAACCAAGGAGATCGGCACCTTCACGCCGTCGCGCGCAGTGGCATAGAGGCGTTCTGAAACGTAATTGGCCGGATCGAAATCACCGATGACCTCTTGCTGTTTTTTCAAGTCCAATGTTCGGTTGCGGGTATCGAAGTCGTAGGTAGACCTCGGCGTTGTCAAGGATTGATAGCCCACCCGAAGCAGTGGTGTATCGAACTCCCGGTTGATAGAAATGTAGGCCATGTAAGCTTCCTCCCCAAACTCTATGTAATAGTCTTCGCCGCTGAAATGCCGCAATCGGAGTTGGGTGATGCCATTGATGCGTTCGGAAAGCACGAGAAAATCTTTGAAGGCATCGGCATCTTCCAGCAGTACGTCGGAGCGGTGTGGAATGACCTCCTTCCAGTTGTCTTTGCTCGTTGCATCTTCTGGGGTTTCCATCAGGCGGAAGTTCTGCGCATCGAGGTTTGTTCGGACGAAGAACTTTCCATCGTGGTGATCAATCGTATATTCGAGCTTTCGTTCTCTGGGCTGGAAGACACGCATGGGCTTATCCGGATCATCGGCATCGATGAGGTGGTATTCATTAGAAACGGTCTGGAAAGAACCGATGGTGATGAATTTTTGGGAGCGCGTTTTGGTGACGAAGCAGGAAAAAGTCTCGTCTTTTTCGTGAAATACCTCAACATCCTCTTCGGGAGCAGTTCCCAGGCGGTGTTTGAATATTTTGTAAGATCGGAGTGCCTCATCTTTGACAGTGTAGAAGAGGGTCTTGTTATCATTGGCCCAAACGGCCCGGCCAGTGGTGTTGGGAATGACATCTTCCACATTTTCGCCACTTTCTAGGTTTTTGATCCGGATGGTATAGATCCGACGACTGACCGTATCTTCTCCGTAGGCCAGCAAGCGATTGTCTGGGCTGACGCTGAGGGCTGCGATGCTGAAATAGTCATAACCCTCTGCCAATTGGTTGACGTTGAGCATGATTTCTTCTGAGGCTTCCAGATTGCCTTTTTTACGGCTGTAGATAGGGTATTCCTTACCTGTTTCATAGCGGGTGAGGTAGAAATAACCGTTCTTTTTATATGGGACAGAGGTGTCGTCTTGCTTGATGCGACCGACAATTTCGTTGTAGAGATTCTCCTGAAGGGCCTCCGTATGTTTGAGTTGTTGGGAAGTATAGTTGTTTTCGTTATTGAGGTAGTCGATGACCTTTGGGTTTTCCCGTTCGTTGAGCCAATAGTAGTTGTCGATACGGGTATCGCCGTGAATGCTCAACTCTTTGGCTTGTTTTTCTGCTTTTGGAGGCAAAAGGAGGGTACTTTGATTCATATTGTTATCAGTTTTTTCTTTGGCTTTATCAGTCTGACAGGCTGTCACAAGCAATAAGCCTATCAGGCTTACGGACAGATAGGATAGAAGGTTTGGATTAGAATGCATGTTTAAAGCTGCTATTTTAAGATTGAAACGCAATTTTATTCATTTTTGCTTCAATGAAGAAGCCTAAAAATTTGAGGTATGATTCCACCAACCCATCGAGGCTAGCATTTAGAATGGATGAACTGGAAAAGATGGAATATTGGCTTTTGACAGGGTATTCTTTATGAACTGGTGAACATAGGGAAAAGTTTTACCAAATGCCAAAAGTGGTATAAAATAATCGAACAATTCTGGATGTAATCAGTTGGGATTTGCCATAATAACCCTATACTTGTAGCCTGTGGCCCTAAACACTTCATACCGCCAGATCTGGTCAATTTCTGCTCCGATCATGTTGGGCAGTGCCGTGCAAAACATCATAGCGCTCAGTGACAACGTATTTCTCTACCACTCGGCAGAGCCATCGGATTTTGCAGCCATCGCCATTGTTGGTGTTTTCTATCTCATTATTGCAGCCATTGGTTTTGGTTTCTCCAAAGGGGGCCAAATCATCATTGCTCGCAGGGTGGGGGAAGGCAAGCCGGAGGAGGCCGGGCGGACCTTTTACGCCATGCTCTATTTCGAATTGGCCCTGGCCCTGGTGATGTTCTTGTTTATGAAATTCGGCAGTTATTACTTCTTTTCCGTCTTTGTCGATTCGGAGGTCTACCTCATCAAGTGTCTGGAATACCTCGATTATCGCTCTTATGGGGTCTTTTTTAGCTATGCCGGCGTTGCGATCGTTGCCTTGTATACTGGCATTGCCCGCCCGATGTTTATATTCATCGACACGATTGTTTTAGCCGTTGTCAATATTGTCTTCAATTACGGCTTGATTTTCGGTCACCTGGGACTGCCCAAAATGGGGATTGCAGGGGCTGGATTGGCCAGTACCATTGCCGAGGTGGTGGCTTTCATCATTTTTGTGATTTACATTCTTTTCGACAAAAAAATCAGGGCCTACAGACTTTTTGCCTTACCAAAGATCGATATACCCCTCATCAGCACGCAGTTGCGCTTGGCCACGCCCATTGTGGCGCAGGTCGTTGTGGGACTGGGGAGTTGGTTCCTCTTCATTATACTGATTGAAAATATGGGGGATCGCCCTTTGAAAATCACCAATCTGGTCCGCATTGTTTACCTGGTATTGTCCATACCTGCTTGGGGATTTGCCACAGGCATCAATACCCTTGTCAGCAACTTCATCGGTCAGGGGCGTCGGGATGCCGTGCTGCCCATCATCTGGAAGACTGCCAAGTTGTGTTGGTTTTCTACGATGTTGGTAACGCTTCCGGTGGTTTTAGCTCCCAAATACATCCTTTATCCGCTCTTTGGCTCGGAGGACATGTCCCTCATTGCAGAAGCCCAGCCCCTCTTCCTTGTCCTCATCGCTATTCTGACCCTGTTTTCCGTCGGAAGTATTTATTTCAATGGGCTGGCTGGAGCTGGGGCGACCTACTTTGGCCTCAAAATCCAATTCGTTTGTGCCTCTGTCTACCTGGGTTATACCTACCTAGTCATCAAAGTATTTGAAGGCGGCCTAGCGTTGGCCTGGGCCTCCGAGATATTGTACTGGATCATCATGATGACTTTGATTATTCCCTACTTGAAGTCTAAAAAGTGGTATGCCTTGAAGGTGTGAGCCTGCCTTGAATGGAGTGGGGTAGACCAATGCAAAACCGGCTGCTTCGAATTCCTATTGTTCAAAGCAGCCGGTTGCGCTATTTATTAATGTGTGTCGAAATAAGATGAATCAATGTAAATCGGCCACTGCCTTACCAATGCGGTCAATGGCGGCGCGAAGCTGCTCCTCCGATGCGGCATACGACAGGCGGAAGCAATTGTCTTCACCAAAAGCACTACCACTCACTACTGCTACATGTCCTTTATGCAATAGGTACTGGCAGAATTCATCGGCATTGTTGATGGTTGTCTCGCCATTGCTCTTGCCAAAATAGTAGCTGATGTCTGGGAATATGTAAAAAGCACCTAGTGGCAGATTGACTTGAAAGCCTGGGATTTTCATAAGCAGCTCCCGAACCATGTCCCTTCTTTTCAAGAACGCCTCCGTCATTTTGTGGGTAGGGGCCATATCGCTCAACAAAGCATGGGCCGCTGCCTTTTGTCCGAAGGCGGTCGCACCAGAGGTGAATTGCCCTTGGATTTTGGCACAGGCACTGGCGATCCACTGGGGCGCACCGATGTAACCCAAGCGCCAGCCCGTCATGGCAAAGCCTTTGGAAAAACCGTTGACCGTGACCACCCGATCCTTCACTTGAGGAAAAGAACCGATGCTTACATGTTTGCCTGTAAAGTTGATGTATTCGTATATCTCGTCTGCCACGACATAGAGGTCCTCATGCGCTGCAACAATATCGGCGATGGCTTCCAATTCCTCAGAACTGTAAACCGAGCCGGTTGGGTTGCAAGGGGAAGAAAAGAGGATGAATTTGGTTTTATCTGTGATGGCCGCCTGGATTTGCTCGGCTGTGACTTTGAAATCTTGTTCAATACCAGCATTTAGGATGACTGGAACGCCGCCGGCCAGCCGAACGATTTCGAAGTAAGAAACCCAGTAGGGCGCTAGAATGATGACCTCATCGCCTTCGTTGAGCAACGACAGCGACAGGTTGGCGATGCTCTGCTTGGCGCCGTTGGAAACGACAATTTGGCTGGGTTGGAAATCCAGCTTGTTATCCCTTTTGAATTTGGTGCAGATGGCCTGGCGCAGTTCCATTAGCCCTGGAACGGGCGTATATTTGGTAAAACCTGCGTTGAGGGCATCGATGGCGGCTTGCTTGATGTGTTGTGGTGTATCGAAGTCGGGTTCGCCAAGACTCAGGCTGATCACATCATGTCCTTGCGCTCTGAGGTCCCTGGCCATTTGAGCCATTTTAATGGTGGCGGATTCCGACATTCGCTGAATGCGTTCTGAAAGTAAACTGGCTGTCAATACTGGCATGAGTTACAAATTGTCTTTGATGATTAAACAAAAGGGAAATAAACTCGTAAAGGGTAAGCAGGATTTATTTATTGTAAAAAATTGTGTTGAATCTATAGCGCCCGTTTTCCGGTTTACGGGCTTTTATTTTAGGGACAAGTAGCAAATTGAACATCGTAAATATGCAATGATTTTAACAAAGCTTCCAATGGAAGGCGTCAATTTTTTCGAATTGCTCGCTCTGGAGAGGATTTTCGAAGACTTTTTTTGTAAAAAGCTGACATTAATAAATGAATGCAAAGAAGATGCCCGACCTTTTCTTCATCTTCGGAAGCCCCAAAGGTAGTCTTTTTATCCCTACTTGGATACCCCCGAACCAAAGTTGGCCAAATAAAATTAAATGGCCATATTTACATTTTTTTACATCCATAGGACCTGATCCGACAAAGCAATGAGCAAAAAGAACAAGACGATCAAAGATAAGGCGAAGTCCAAAGTGAAAAGCCTCTCGCACCGTTTCCAGGGAAAGTTGTCCATTGTCATTCCTTGTTACAACGAGCGCAAGAGCTTGCCCCGGCTGCTGAAGTCTTTGAAAAGCTTTGAGGGCAAATGGGCAAATCCGCTACAGCTTATCTTGGTAGACGACGGCAGCACAGATGGAACCGTCAAAGCCATTCAAGACAGCTTCGAAGGTGCTTTTGCTGGGACGACGGCCTTCGAGTTGATCGTCTTGGAAGAAAACCAGGGAAAGGGAGGTGCTTTGAAAACAGGGGTCGCCAAAGCAACAGGCGATCAAGTGCTGACTATGGATGCCGATGTAGCTACCCATCCAAAGGAGTTGTTCAACTGGTTGGCTCAGTTGCCTGATAAAACCTTTAGCGACGATCAAATTCTGATTGCTTCGCGCACCCATGAGGATTCCAAAGTAAAGGGCGACTTCATCCGCCGCATTGCCGGTCTGACCTTTAATTTTTGTATTCAGCTGTTTACCAATCTCAACCTTTGGGATACGCAATGTGGATTTAAATTGTATCCGGCCGAGGTTGCCAAAAAGCTGTTTGGAGAACTGCAGTCTACGGGTTGGGCGCACGATGTGGAGCTGCTGTACAATGCGAAGTTGCACAATATAGACATCCAGCCGATGCCCGTCGAATGGGCCAATCCCGGCGACTCCAAGATTTCGCTCTTGTCGGATAGCATTAAGATGTTTTTCCAGTCTTTTGCTACTTCTACCAGACTGAAGTTCAAGCATTTCGTACTCGATCCCATCAAGGCTCCGTTTTCCACCATCAAGGGAACGAACGACCCGGCCTTATTCCGCCTGTTATTTGCCACCTTGGCGGTGGTGCTGTTGATCGTCATGCCGATGTTGAGTTTTGATTATGGGATCAGTGGGGATGAGGATGTGCAAAAAATCTATGGCGAAAAAATACTGAGCTATTTTGAAACCGATGGCGAGGATGATTCTGCCTTGAGTTATCGAAACCTATATTATTATGGTGGACTCTTCGATTACCAGGCAGCTTGGTTCAATAAATACATTTCTTGGTTTGATGAATACGACACACGGCACCTACTCAATTCCCTCGTTGGCTTTTTATTGATGCTTTTTACGGGCCTGTTGGCTCGCGAGCTGAGTCAAAGTTGGAAGGTAGCCTTTTTTGCTTTGTTGTTTATGGCCCTTTCGCCGCGCATCTTCGGGCATTCCATGAACAACCCCAAGGATATTCCCTTTGCTGCTGCTTATGTGTTTACGCTGCTTCATCTCATTCGCTTTTTAAAACAGCTTCCCTCACCTGGGACAAAAACGGTGCTGATGGTCATCATCGGTATTGCAGCTGCAATCAATGTGCGGGTTGGGGGGATTCTCCTGATTGCTTATTTTGGTTTGTTTACCATTATGACGGTCTTGCTTCGTCCGGAATTGCGGGTGCAACTCAGCAACACCAAGTTCCTCATCCGTATGACCAGCGTGGGGCTGTTCATCGTATTGGCTAGTTACTTCTGCGGAATGTTGTATTGGCCCTACGCCTTGCAAGCACCCTTCTCCAATCCGTTTACAGCCCTCAGCGAGATGTCCAATTTCTCGACCAGTATCCGGATGTTGTTTCAGGGAGAACACCTTTGGTCGGATGAAATTGCCTGGTACTATATTCCACTGTGGATCATTATTTCGGCGCCCTTGTTTTTATTGACAGGCGTCCTTTTGTTTTTGGTGATGTGTTTGACACAGTTGGATAGGGACAAGCGACTACCCGTATTATTCATCGCCTTTACTACGATTTTTCCCCTCGCCTATGCCATTTACAAAGGCTCGTCTTTATACGATGGTATGCGCCACTTCCTGTTTATATGCCCGAGTCTGGCGGTTTTTTCGGCTTTGGGTTGGAAGTTGTTGCAGGACTGGCAGCCAGGCAAGGTTTTCGGTTATGCCTCTACAGCTGTGTTGGTGGCTTTGTTGGCCATTCCAGCCTTTAAGATGGTTAAAAATCACCCTTATCAATACATCTATTTCAATGAGTTGATCGGTGGGACAGATGCCGCCTATGGTTATTATGAAACGGATTACTGGATGAACAGTATGAAGGGCTTGTGCGATTGGTTGATCGAAAATGATGAGCGTTTTAAAAAGCAAGAAACGGTTACCATCCTGACCAACTGTACGGTGCCGGTGAATCACTACATCAAGAAAGTCAATCCAAATACTTCTGTCAATTACATCCGCTATCGGAATCGAAATCAAAAAACAGGAGACTATTTTTTGTTTTTCTCTCGGTTTGTCAACAAGGATTTGATCTTGAGTGGAGCTTGGCCACCAAAGGATGTGATTTATACGGAGAAGGTAGACGATACGGTGATTGGTGCTGTGTCGCGGATCGATACAAAGTATGACAATGAGGGCTTCAAGGCGGAAAAGGCCGGCAACCTGGACGAGGCCATTGTTCAGTATACCAAAGAGTTGGAAGTGCATCCCAAAAATGAGTTGGCGCTTTATTCAATGGCCAATGTCAAAATGCAAAAGGGCGACTTTAATGGTTCCAGACAAGCACTCGATCGCATTTTTGATCTGTCCCAGACCTATCAAAATGGCTGGTTTATGAACGGCATCTTTTTCTTCCGTCAGCAAAAACTAGCGGAGGCAGAACAAGCCTTCAAAAGAACAATCGAGCTTAATTACAAATATTCTTCTGCCTATTACTATTTGGCCAACATCTATGCGCAACAAAATCGGCAGCAAGAAGCATTGACGGCATTGGAGGGATTCGATGAGCAAGGTGGCAACATTCCCAACGCCTATGACATGGGCATTCGGATTGCCAATTCGCTCAACAACCAATTACTATCTGCCTATTTTGGCGCCAAGAAGGCTTATCTCGCCAAGGATTATCAAACGTCTTACAACCTGGTCAAGAAAGCCTTGGGTATCAACTCGTCTTACGAACCAGCCAAGAAGCTGGAAGAGGTGTATAATAAATCACTTAACAATCAGAAAAAATAGTAGAGCTGTTTTCGCAACAGCATAAAAGAGCTATTAACGAAAAAATGTTGTGTTATGGATTTAAAGGAAATGGAAAGTGGGGTAGATCCCAAAGTGCATTGGTACTATCAGTCTAAGAAGATTCCGCTGTTTAAATATTTCAAGCAGGTTGCTCGTCAGCTCAACACCAAGATCAACGTGGTAGATTTCGGTTCTGGTTCTGGTTTTTTTGCCTACGAACTCTACGAAGCCTTCCCCGAATTGATCGAGCAGGTTTATTTGGTAGACATTGGCTACGATGAAAGCGAACTGCTGGAAACTGCCGGTAAGCCGATCCAGAAATTGCACAGCATTCCCACCGGATTGTCCAACTGCATTGTCATCATGATGGATGTGTTGGAGCATATCGAAAACGACCAAGCTGTTCTGCAAGATATCCATGACAAGGTGGGGGAAAATTCTTTTTATTTCATCACCGTTCCAGCCTTTATGAGTGTATGGTCGGCCCACGATGTCTATTTGGGTCACTACCGACGTTACACACTGCCAACTTTGACCAAACTGCTCAACGCCTGTTCTTGCAAGATCGATCAGAAGTACTACATCTATGGAGCGATTTTCCCATTGGTGTGGGCGGTGCGCCGCATCAAGCGCAATGAAGAAAACATGGCCGATCCGGATTCTTCGGATATGTCGAGCATGCCTGGCCCCGTAAACTTTGTACTCAAGGCTTACAATTCCTTTGAGATGAATTTCCGTAAACTCAACAAGCTATTTGGTTTGACTTGCGTTTCGGAGGGTCGTTTTCCAAAGTAATTTCGACTTCGGCGCCGTTATTTTCCTTCTGTATATCTGAGAACCCGCTCCCTGATCTGGCTTCTCAAGAGATTTTCCTTTCCGAATGAATATTGATAGGCTTCATATAGGACGAAGCGCCTGACATTTTCCTTGAATTGGGCCTTGTCCAGAAAAGTAAACTGAGAAAGCTCCTCAATTTGAGTCTTGAACGCCTCGTATTCCATCTGGCCAAAGACGTATTGCTGCGCCAATCGGAAAGCATCGCTCTGGATCATCTCCATTTTACTCGCTTCATCAGCTCTTTGAAAGGCTTCGCTTTGGGTGGACAGTTCAATGGGCATCCTTCTTCAAGTGGCTGGGTTTACTGAGCCTCTGTTACCTGCTTGATGTGGTTCAAAACCCTCTGGTGAATCCGGTGAATAACGAAATTCGACCAAGTTTTCCAATAAACCTCCGGAGTGATGTCCACTTGATACCAAGTTGTTCCTTCCAATTCTGTCTGCTGTTCAGATAACTGGGTCAATTTGAACTGACCTTTGTAAGACTTAAAATAGCCGTCGAGGTGGGGCGGATGAATTTCCCAGAATGGGTTGAATTCATTCATCGGAATGGGTTGTTCCAGGACATCGAATTGCAATAGGGTAGGTTCCTGCCATTTGGTGATCGGCTCTACAAAGCTGCCGGTATTGAAATTGCAGTAGCGGATGGCTCCTTCTCCCTTGCCCTCGATGGTCGCATTGATGGGATAGGCAATTCCTGTCTTGAAAATCCAGTCTGTCGGCTCTGCAATGGTATGGAAGGTGACCACATTGTGCCAGACCGCTTCGATGGGGGCATTCACCACCACCTTTGTCCGAACGGGAATCAGCCCCTCTGGCTTTTGGATGCTGTCGAAACTCATACTCCCGATCGCTGCAACCATTAGGAGCAAGATGACATTGGTGCGGTTGAGGACCTTCCGGTCTTGCGCAACATAGGCGACGTATGCACCCAAAAACGTCATAATAATCAAGATGGGGGAGGCCATCAAAATACAAACCATTCCCTCGATTGCAAAAACGAGTAGCCCGACGCAAGCCAGGCCCAAGGTCAAAAAGCCCGCCTTGAAACATTCCGAAAGGGTCATTTCATGCTTGCGGTTGGTAATGAAGGGAGGCAAAAAGCCGATTAAAAAGGGTGCAAAGATGAAAACGGTCCATCCATACTCATGCATCACCTTTACGGACAGCAGCCCCAGGATGAGTATGAGGCAGAGTGTCACGCCAATCGCAATCCACTTTAGCTTATTTTTCATTGTTTTTGATTTTGGTTAGCGATTTTCCGTATGCAGTATGTGCTGTTATCAGAAGTGGTCAAACGGCACCGCTGCCCTAAAACAGTCCAGAAATATTGCCATGTTCGTCGATGTCGATTTGTTCGGCGGCGGGAGTAGCGGGGAGGCCAGGCATGCGCATGATATTTCCAGTGATGGGAATGAGGAAGCCTGCACCAGCGGCAATCTCGATTTCGCGAACGGTAACGATGAAATCCTTGGGTCGTCCCAGCAGCTTGGGGTTGTCGGACAGGGATTTTTGGGTTTTGGCGATGCAAACGGGCAGGTGGTCGAGGCCGAGGGTCGCAATTTTTCGCAAATCAGCCTTGGCCTTAGAGGTGTAGTCGATGGCTTTGGCGCCGTAGATGTGCGTTGCGACCTTTTCGATCTTTTCCTTGACGGGCAGCTGCCAATCGTAGATGGGCGTGAAGGGTGCATTGGCTGCTTCCACCTTTTCGACCACTTTGTGTGCCAATTCCTCGGCACCTTGGCCGCCTTTGGCCCATACTTCGGCCAGCACCACCGATACGCCCAGCGCCTCGCAGCGCTCCCGCACCACCTGAATTTCTTCATCGGTATCAGAGGTGAAGCGATTGATGGATACGACCGCTCCCAGGCCAAACAGGCTGATGTTTTCCAAGTGTTTTTCCAGGTTGCTCAGCCCCTTTTGTACGGCTTCTGGATTGGGCTCTTGCAGCTCCTTGAGGGAGGCGCCACCGTGGTATTTCAAGGCTCGGATGGTCGCTACCAATACGACAGCCGATGGCGACAGTCCGGCACTCTGGCACTTGATGTCGAAGAATTTCTCTGCACCGAGATCAAAGCCAAAACCAGCCTCTGTGACTACGTAATCGCTGAGGCTCAGGCCCATGCGGGTGGCAATGACAGAATTGGTCCCTTGAGCGATGTTGGCAAAGGGACCCCCGTGGATGATGGCCGGATAGCCCTCTATGGTTTGCACCAGATTGGGGTTGATGGCATCTTTGAGCAAGGCCGTCATGGCGCCATGTGCCTTGAGGTCGCGGGCATAGACCGGCTTTTTGTCGAAGGTAAAACCAATGAATATGTTGCCGAGTCGGCGTTTGAGGTCGATCAGGTCGTCGGCCAGGCAAAGGATGGCCATGATTTCGGAGGCAGCGGTGATGTCAAAGCCGGTCTCGCGGGGAATGCCCGAGCTGGTACCCCCTAGGCCAATGACCACTTGGCGCAACGCTCGGTCGTTCATATCCATGACCCTTTTCCAGAGGACCGTCCGCGGGTCGATGCCAATGCTGTTAGATTTGCTTTGGATATTGTTGTCGATGAGTGCTGCCAGCAGGTTGTGTGCTTTTTCGATGGCGGCAAAATCTCCGGTGAAGTGTAGGTTGATGTCTTCCATTGGCAACACCTGTGAGTAGCCACCACCGGTTGCTCCACCTTTGATACCGAAGACTGGACCGAGAGATGGTTCGCGCAGCACAACGGTCGTTTTCTTACCGATGCGGTTGAGTCCCTGGCTCAATCCAATGGACATGGTGGTTTTGCCTTCTCCGGCCGGTGTAGGGGAGATGGCGGAGACCAGAATGAGCTTGGATTGCTTGGCTTTTTCTCTGTCGATCAGCGAGAGGGGTAATTTTGCTTTGTATTTGCCGTAGAGTTGTAGTTGATCGTCTTCCAAACCGAGTTGCTCGGCGATGTTTTGAATGGGTTTTAAGGTTGTTTGGTTGGCTATTTGAATGTCAGAGGGCATTGCAATGGTTTTTTGAAGATTTGCTAATTGATCCGTATGGCAAATATACTTAAAATGAAATGCATTGACCCTCAGAATGGCTCATGGATTTGAATTGGCGATTGACCTTTTGGTGGGGAGGTTTTATAGAAAAATTAAAAGCCCACAGAGTATTACTCCATGGGCTTTTAATTATGTCATTCAAGCTTTCTTGTTGTAGGCAAAGATTTTTATCGGCATCTTCCATTTTCTGTATGGCTTAGAAAAATGAAATTGCAACTTTGAGGATGAAAAAATCCAGTTAGTTACTAGACGTGTAGGCGTTTTTGGCGCTCTATCAAGGCTTCTTCCTCTTCTTCGCGTTCTGGGTCTGGAACACAACAATCAACCGGGCAAACGGCTGCACACTGTGGTTCTTCATGAAAACCAACGCATTCGGTACATTTATCTGGAACAATGAAGTAGTACTCCTCAGACACTGGGCTTAGTTGATCATCCACGCCGACTTCTTTTCCATCTTCTAGCACATAAGTCCCTTCTACCGTTGTACCATCCGACATGGCCCACTCAACACCACCCTCGTAAATGGCCGTATTGGGGCATTCGGGTTCACAGGCACCGCAGTTGATACATTCGTCGGTAATAATAATAGCCATAGTAATTGAAACATTTTTTTATTTAACACGAGAAGACCACTAAGAGTTGTCTTTCTAATGTGCAAAAATAGTTCCTTCGAGTAAAATAGTCAAATTTGAAACTTGGCACGCCCCTGATATTGTGCCATCTTGTTTGTGAATGGCAAAAATTGTCATTCGTATTATTGGGATTTTTTTAATCCATGTTTTATGCCATATGGATATTCCAGCAGGCTGCTGGTCAAAAAACTTGGAATAAAAGGAGGGTACCAAGGTCCGTTTTTTGGGATGCGCCAGACCATTATCTGGCATTGCTAGGAAGGCTATCCTTTGGGCTGAAGTTAGTCTGGCGCAAAGAATTACGCTCGTTTTTAGGCAATCTGCCAACTAAAAAACACTTAAATCCTCCTTATTTTTAATCCAAAAGTAGTCTGTCAGCGTTAATTTTAAAATGAATTAGTGGTCTTCAAATGGTATAGACTATGAAACTACAGGCGATTATTTGCTGTTGCGCTCTACTACTTGGTGGAAAGATCGGTTTTGCACCTTCCAATTCAGCGGCTTTTCAAAATTACAATACTGTTCTCAACGATCGTTTTGAGGGGGGCGCTGAAGCTTTTAAGAAGTTTTTCTATAGCAACATCACTTATCCTTTTTTATCGAGAAACAACTGTGAAATTGGTCAGTTGTACGTCCGCATAACGGTCTCTCCCGAGGGGGGAACGCCGGAGATCGAGTTGATGAATAACTTGAGTGGTAATCTGGATCAGGAGGTCATGCGGGTCCTTCGCAAAAGTGCCAAACACTGGATCGTCAGGCAATATCAGTCGATGTTCGTCATCAGCGTTGGCTTTCAGTTGGAAAATAAGCCGGTCATCAAAGGCGATTTGAAGGTATCGGCCCACGCCATCAGCGGTGGCAATGGAAACTGCAGCAGCAATCGAACCGTCGAGCATAAAATGCATCAATCCATCGATCGCCGCAAGTTCAAAAAAGCCAGAAGGCATTGCGAAGAATTGCTCCGGCGCGACCCAACCAATCCATTTTACAAAAAAGTATTCAAAAGCCTCAATGAAGAATTGAATGCCGACTAGCCCATTCAAGTTGCAGTTCTTACCTATGAGAGGGCAGTCATTTGGAAGTGTACATCACTAGGCTCAAATATTTGCCACGACCAACCTTCCTATTTGTAGGTATAGTCGGTTAGATACACCCTCGTGCTGTTGGAGCGAGATAAGAAACGCTTGCTAGAGACGATCTGCCCGACTTTGTCGTACTGGACCTCTTCCACGAGTGTCCCCAGGCCATTGAATTTCTTGACAAGGCCATCCGCCTCATAAGTGTAGGAATTCATCAAAATCTCGTCTCTGTATTCCTCGGTCAGCATATTGGCCTCGTTGTAGATATAAACACTTTTGATGAAATTGGTCGAGTAGACAGGGCGAAAGACCGACATCCGCAAAGAGCCGTTGTTTTTGTAGTAATACTCGGTGGTACTGGCGAATGGAAGTCCCATTTTTGTGGCGTTGTTATCCAGTTGGGAATAGCCCATGTTGTATCTATCCATCTTGATCATTTGTCCCTTATCATTGTATTCGTACTCATAATGCGTGTGGGGATTTTCTTCTGCTTGATTAAACTTCGTCTCCGTACTTATTCGCTTCGAATTTCCTTTATAAGTATATTCAGTGTGTCGGAAAACACTGCCATTGAGGTTCTCCGTTTGCTCCTTTATCAGCCGTTTGCGACCGTCGTACGTATAGACCTCAACCCTTACAATGGTCTGAATTGCTCCCAAATCGTAGTTTTCCTTGCGGATCAGTAGCTTTTGATCGTTGTAAAAATAAAGCGTGGAATCGGTCTTGGAGGGTTCTGTCCCATCATCTAGCTTGTGAAAATATTTGATTTCTTTGACCAATAATCCAGCTTTATCCTTGGACTTTGGCAGGAGTGCAAAATCCTTTTGGCAAGCTGTCAAAGACATGATTATCAGTAGACCAAATAAAAGATGATTTTTCATTTTTGTAGATTTAGGTGAAACTTAATATTGAAACCGAAGCCCAATTCTGAGCGCTTGTTTTGTGTAGATGGATTCCTTTCTTTCCTTGATCAAAAGGGAGCGATGCCATCCGGCTTCCAACCACCAACGATCCAAAAGGCGATAAGAGGCGCCCAAGCCAATTTGCCACTCAGATAGGTGGATGCCTCCCGTTTCATAGGGTATTTCCTCGCTGCGCTCGGATTCCATCGTTCTAAAGTTACCAATATTTGCCATTTGTTGCCCCCGATATACCTGCCGGATGCCGAGATTCAAATCGGTGAAAAGCTGCCAGCGGCGAAGCTGCACGGGGAACAAGCGAAAACCGACCTGATACTGCCAATGCCTTTGTTCCAGCCGCCATCGACTGACATATTCCCCCGGTCGCAGATAAGCATTCCCGGGTAGCTGGATACCAGACCTCGAAGGTTCTAGGCTGATTTCCTGCTCCAACCAATGATGTCCCAGACCTAGTTGCAACCAAAAACGGCGATGCAACCGCCAGTAAAGGTCCAGTTGCAGGACATGGCTTCGGTTGGAATGGACGGATTGTAGGTTGTCGTATGCTTCTTGGTACAAGCTTCCACGAGCGCCGCTGATGCCTATGGCCGTAGGTAACATTTTTTGGTGCAGACAAACAACCTGACGTGCTTCCGTAGGTACAATTTTGTGGGGAAGGACGCGGATGGAATCTGTCGATTTGGCCCTAGAAGGCTTGGATGCCACGAACGGAAAGGCAGCCAAAGGAGCAGAGGCGCGATGGCTTCTACGATTCGGCTGACTTCCTTGGGGTACTGGCATAATAGGTGCGGACCCTCGTTGTGGCCTCGGGCGATTAGAGGTCTTTGGGGAACTAGAGGGAAATACTTTTTGATCGGATACATCTCTACGGGATTTAACTTGTTTAGAGTCGGCCTCTGCTTTGGTTTGCTTAGCTGGTTTTGAAGTGCTTGCAATGGGTTGTTTATCAATGGATGGATTCGGCTGCCCCGTGGTTTTGGGCAGTGGTGTAGGGGTGGAAATAGCCTCTTGGGTTGTATGAGACCATAGGAAAAATCCAAGGACCGCTACAGCAAGTAAGCCTCCGCTGAACCACCAAAGCCAGGCGAGTGGCCGTTTCTTTTGCGCCTGATCCAGTCGGCTGGCCACAGATTCCCAAGCAGACTCCTCGAAGTCAAACGATTGGGTTTCCCGGAGCCGATCCTGGAAGTGCTTTTCAAACATTGGATCATCCATAATGGCGTTGTTTGCCCTGGTTATTCAAAATCATTTTTCTCAACTTCGCTTTAGCTCTGGCTAGATTGGATTTGGAAGTACCCACACTGATTTGGAGCTGCTCGGCGATTTCTTCATGCTTATAACCTTCTACAACATAGAGGCTGAATACCAATCGGTAAGCTGGCGGAAGTTTTTGAACCAATTGGAGAATTTCTTTGGTAGACAGTTCGTCTAAGGCCATGGATTTACTCTCTGCATGCCGAGCATACACCAGGTCTACTATCGGTGGATTGTCCTTTCGCTTTCGGTAGTAGTCGATGGCTGTATTCACCATGATGCGGTTGAGCCAAGCCCGAAAAGGCACCTCCGGGCGGTATTTGTGCATATTCAGAAAAACCTTGACGAAACCATCGTTCATCATCTCTTGTGCTTCCGGTTCCGAGCCAGCGTAGCGACTGCAAATGGTCATAGCGTAGTTGAAAAACAAGCCGTATAGCGTCCGCTGACTTTTGCGGTCGTTTTTCCGACAAGCTTTCAATAATTGTTGTAGTTCACTATGCTCCATATTATTTCCTTACACGTCGAGTCGATAAAAAGGGTTGCTTGACCAACAAAAAAAGTTTCAGCTCCCCCTGGCCCCATACTTTTGCGTATATTTGCCCCGATTTATATGTGTGAGCCAAACGGCTGTTTTGAATGATCTGTTTTGTGTTAAAAAATGCTGCTAAAGGCTTTTTGACAAATAAATCGCTACTTAATTAACTAAGCCAATATTATCCCTACTATGCAAGCTGTACAGAAATACCATAAGGCCAATAAAGAGCGTTACCTGGACGAATTGATGGACTGGTTGCGCATCCCTTCCGTCAGTGCCGATCCGGCATTTAAAGACGATGTTTTGAAGGCGGCCAAATTCCTCATCGCCAAGCTCGAAGCTGCAGGTGCCGAAAACATTAAACTTAATGAAACTAAAGGGCATCCCATCGTAACAGCCGAAAAAATAATTGATAAGAACCTTCCAACGGTCCTGGTTTATGGCCATTACGACGTGCAACCTCCCGATCCCCTCGACCTCTGGACCAGCGGACCTTTCGAGCCAGTTGTCAAAAAGACCAAGCTACATCCCAAAGGGGCTGTCTTCGCCCGCGGTGCTTGCGACGATAAAGGACAGGTGTTCATGCATGTCAAAGCCTTCGAAGCCATGATGGCCAACGATGCCTTGCCGTGTAATGTCAAGTTCCTCATCGAAGGAGAAGAGGAGGTCGGTTCTGATAATTTGGAAACTTTTTGCAAGAAAAATGCGAAAAAGCTGGCCTGCGATGTCATCCTGGTATCTGATACCTCCATCATTGCCAACAACAAGCCGTCTATTACAACTGGTTTGAGAGGGCTGAGCTATGTCGAAGTGGAAGTGACGGGGCCGAACCGCGATTTGCATTCCGGCGTATACGGTGGTGCTGTCGGTAATCCCATCAATATCCTCTGCGACATGATTGCTTCTTTGCACGATAAGCGCAATAAGATTCGCATTCCAGGTTTTTATGAGGACGTAGTGAGAGTGGGTAAGAAGGAACGGGAAGAAATGAACAAGGCGCCCTTTAGCTTGAACAAGTACAAGAAGGACCTGGCTGTTCGCGATGTCCATGGTGAAACAAGCTATACGACATTGGAACGAACTTCCATCCGCCCGACGCTGGACGTCAACGGCATCTGGGGTGGATACATTGGCGAAGGTGCCAAAACCGTACTGCCGTCCAAGGCTTACGCTAAGATCAGCATGCGCCTCGTTCCCAACCAAGACCCTGATAAGATCACCAAGCTGTTCCAAAAGCACTTCGAGAGCATTGCTCCGGACGCAGTTAAGGTGAAAGTGACACCGCATCACGGCGGGCATCCGGCCGTAACACCAACAGACAGCATCGAATACAAGGCGGCTGCCAAGGCATTGAAAAAGTCTTTCCGCAAAGACCCAATTCCTCAAAGAGGTGGTGGAAGTATTCCGATCGTTGCCATGTTCGGCGAGGTGCTAAATGTCAATACCGTGCTGATGGGCTTTGGTTTGGATTCGGACGACATCCATTCTCCCAACGAGCACTACGGCTTGTTCAACTTTTACAAAGGCATCGAGACGATTCCATACTTCTACCAGTATTATACGGAAATGAAGCAGGCGGCATCCTAATTGCTGAGTACAAAATCGATTGGGAATTGCTAGTCGTTCCAATGCTCCGTTGAAAGATGTGTAAACCAAGCTGCCTTTCCCAAATGCTTTTAGGTAGGCCAGCAGGAGTGGTTTTCGAATTCTTTCCTATTTTACACAACTGGGGAAATGGAATGGTAACTCGGGTTGAATACTATCAAATGTAAAAAGTTTATGCGGATGAAAAGTGTGATTTCTGCTCTTTGTACCCTCTGTTTGTGTCAAGGGCTTTGGGGGCAGGCAGACATGCAAACATTTCTGGAATTGCCTGAATTCAGCCTTGAAAGGGTTGATGTGGAGGCACAGTTGCGGTTTTTGTCTTCCGATGCATTGGGTGGCAGGCGCACGGGTAGCCCTGGAAACGACATAGCAGCCCAGTTTCTGTCCGACCACTTTAGAGCATATGGTTTATCAACTCCTCCGGGCCAGGACCATTACTTTCAGCAAATTACCTTTGTTTCGAATACACCTCCAACAACTGCCGAGCTTACGCTGGACAAAGCGACCTACTCTCAAGGGGGCGATTTGCTGGTCATTGTTGGTGAGGCAGCCAAGTTTGACAGTCCGATGGCCTATGCTGGCTTTGGTTGGGTAGATGAGGCGAAAGGCCACAATGACTACAAGGGGCTCGACGTTAAAGGTAAAATTGTTTTGGTCGACGCTGGTATTCCCGATGGTAAAGACCCCTTGACCATTTTCAAGTCTATGGCTAAGAAGCGCAAAATGGCGGCAGAAAGGGGAGCCTTGGCATTGTTTGAATTGTACCAGCTCAATGTTCCCTGGCAGTTTTTTACTTCCTACTTTGGTAAACCCAACCTTCGACTGGCCTCTGAAAGCGATGATGATGTCGATAAGCCGACCATTCCTTACGGTTGGGTGAAGACTTTGCCAGATGGTCTGTTGGAGCAGCTCAAAGACAAGAAGAAGCGCAAAAAGCTGAAGGCTTCCTTGGTCAGCAGTGCGTCTGTCAAGAACGAAGTGTATTCCAATAATGTTTGTGGAATCATCGAAGGCCGGGATGAAGAACTGAAGAAAGAGTACATCTTGCTATCGGCTCATTACGACCATGTTGGTATGGGCAAAGAAGGGGGTGGTGCCTTTACGCCGGCAGATAGCATCTTCAACGGTACTCGGGACAATGCCATGGGGACCGTTGCCTTGTTGTCGGCTGCCAAGTCTTTGGCAAAGCGCCGGCCGCTGCGCTCGGTGATCGTATTGGCGGTTACCGGAGAGGAGATTGGCTTACTGGGAAGTGCCTATTATGCCGAGTATCCATTGATTCCTCTGGAACAAACGGTTTTCAACTTCAATACCGACGGCGCAGGTTACAATGATACTACCTCTGTCTCCGTTGTGGGCTTTGGTCGCACCGGAGTGGATGAACAGATCAAAGCTGGTGCCTCTCCCTTTGGACTCAAGGTATTGGACGATCCGGCACCGGAGCAGAATTTATACGACCGTTCCGACAATGCCTCCTTTGCCAAGAAAGGCGTTCCTGCCGTCAATTTTTCGCCTGGTATAGCAGCTTTTGATGAAACGCTGCTGAAGTATTACCACCAAGTAGCAGACGAAGCAGAATCGGTGGACTTCGACTATTTTCTCAAGTACTGCAAAGCCTATGTTCACACGGCCCGCATTCTGGCTGACCGCCAGGAGCGCCCTCAATGGACGGCTGGCGACAAGTATGAGCAGGCAGGCAAGAAGCTCTACGATGGTAAGGAGTAAAAACGAATCTATTAATTTCCCGATTGGGAATCATTATTTTTAACCCAAGTTGCGGTGTATCAAAAGCTTTTCAAAAAGCAAATCGCAGCTTGAATTTCTCACAAATACATATGAGCTCATTTAGTTACAGCGTTGGTGTCATCCTGGCCAACAATCTCAAAGAACAGGGTTTAACGGAGGTGGATGCCAAGGAATTGGCAGAAGGTTTTGCTGCCTTTCTCAAAGGCAATGCGACCGTCAATCTTCAGCAGGCCAACATGACAATCCAAAAGCATTTGAGCAGCGAAGCGGCGTCTAAATACGGCCCAAACATCGAGGCGGGTGCCAAATTCCTGGCTGAAAATGCGAAAAGAGAGAGCGTAATCAGCTTGCCGAGTGGCCTGCAGTATGAAGTTATGACGGAAGGCAGCGGCCCCAAGCCAAAGGCTACCGATAAAGTAACGACGCACTACCATGGCACCTTGATGGATGGTACAGTGTTCGACAGCTCTGTCAAGCGTGGCGAGCCTGCGACTTTCCCAGTGAATGGTGTTATCAAAGGATGGGTAGAAGCCCTTCAGTTGATGCCTGTCGGTTCCAAGTGGAAACTCTTCATTCCATACAACTTAGCCTATGGCGAGCGCGGCGCCGGTGCGATGATCAAGCCTTTTTCAACGCTTATTTTCGAAGTAGAGCTGTTGAAAATCAACTAAGAAATCCAAGTTGTGATGAATGAATCGCACTTGAATTAAGCAATTATTTTTCTTATTTCTAATCTAATCCAAGTTGGGATTCCATTGAAGGTCCATCCTGCGCTTAGGCCAATGGACTGGGAATAACAACTTGGATTAGTTGTTTAACTTGACCATTTTGTGGGTCGCTGTTTTCTGAGACTTGCGGTCTGTAAGGCGTAGGTAGTAAATGCCGGCCGGCTGCTCACCTACAGAAATCTGTTGCTGGCTGCTGCCACGGAGCTGCCCCTGCTCTATGAGCTGCCCTTGAGCAGACCACAGCTCGTAGGAGACTTCGGCGAGTGGTGGAAGCAGCGCCGAGAATTGTGCTGTAAATGGATTGGGTTGTAGGTTATAGCTAAAAGGTAAGCCAATATCGTTGGTAGATGATCGCAAACAATCCAGTTGGAGGATTTCTGCTCTGGACAGAGCCTTCGAAAAAACCTGCAGCTCGTCGACATCGCCCGCCCAACTTTGATCCGGCTCAAAGCAGCCCGTCAGACAATCCTGGTCTTGCCCGATGATAAAACCATTGAAAGCAACTGCCAAAACCCTGTCGCTTACTGTCAGTGGGTCGCCAATTTGGTTGCCATCGATGTAGAGGGTTGCTATGTCTTCTTGCCGGGTCACTGCTACGTGATGCCATTGCATATCGCCCAAAATGAAATCGCGCTGAAAAATATGCCGATCATCCCTAATGATAAGGTGTACCCCATCGTCTAAATCGTCGTCGACGGCATTGTAGCTCAACACCAATTCATCTGCTACTTGTAAGTTGGAGCAACTGATGAGGGTATTATTGCTATTGAGATCGTCTATTCGGACCCTTACCGAGATGGTGAAATCCCTTAATCTATCGAACACTTCGCCATTGATAGTGATGCCGTCGGTGGTATTATCCCCTATTTTGATGGCTTCGTCGCAATAACCACTCGGATAATCCAGGGGAATGAGGGGGCTACCATCAAAACCGTTTGGGCTGAGGTCCGTCAAGTCGCGATCGAACTTTAGATAAAGCAGTAGGGAATCCTGTCCAAAAGAGGTTTGCACCAAAAAGGTAAGGCACCAAAGGCATCCGAAAAAAATGACTTTTTTCATCTTGTTGCGTATTAGGAGTTAGGAGGATGATGGGATTAATCTATCAATTCGACATAGGCGCCATAGACCCATTGTTTGTCCCCGACGCGGTACCACTTATCGTCTTTCCGCTCAAAAATCCGAACCAACTGGCCTCTATCCAGGCGGCCTACCCTTGGGAAGTTGGTGCCGGCACCCTCCCGGACATTCAGGAAATCGGCATTGAAAACCCGTCCCGTCTTCACTTCGACGATTTGTACCAGCCGGCCATAGACCCATCGATTGACCCCAATTCGGTACCAGCGGCCATCGATTTCAAAAATCTCGACATTGGTTCCGTCTTCTATGACGTCTATGACTCGGTGCTGCATGCCCGGCCCAGTGCGGACGTTGAGCCCGGTGGGGTCTTGGACGATGCCATCTTTTTTGGAAAAGGTGATGAGTACGTAGTGCTTGTGTACCCAGCGATTGTCGCCGATGCGGTACCAATTACCGAGTTGCTCATAAATCTCGATGGGGTGGCCTTCGTGCAACACATCTATGACGGGATACTGCATGCCATTGCCAGATCGAACATTCAACTCTGGAGTATTGATAAATCCTTGCTTGATGGGATTTTCCAGGTGGAAGTTCAGCCCCTTATTGACGGCCGCCTTGAAGCGTTGCCAATCTGCCTCCTGAATCATCATGCGAGGGCAAAGCTTGCCGGTGATGTCGTAGTGGCGATAGAGTTCGTTGACCGTAAAGTTGTATTTATTGAGCAAGTGCTGGGCCAGTTCGACAGAGTTTTGATAGGTTTTATTCCAGTCACCATCTTCGTTGACACACATTTCAAAGCCGATCAAAAAGTAATTTGGCGTCAGGCCATTTTCTCTGATCTGCTCGCCGATGGGCCGGTAGAAACTACCCCCTACGTGGTAGCCAACCTCATGGTCGGGCAGACATTGGATGATCGAATGATCGTCGACGATGTAATGGGCCGAGGCATAGACGGTTGTGGTGTTGAAATAATTTCGGTTGGCTCTGGCATCTGCTCCTCTGTTGGCGTTGGCGGTCCAATGTGCGACGACGCCTTTGAGCTGTCGAATGGTGTACCATTCTCTTTTGCGAAGGGCGGGTCGGGTTTTTCGATTGGTGATGAACTGCTTTTGTATCGGTAGCATAATTGGTTTTTGAAGGTCGATTGATGGTGTTTGTTAGAGATGAGGTTGCTGATATGCAAATTAGCTAAAATTTAGGAACTGTTAAAAGTGCCTCTTTCAATTTGCAAATTTTGTTCTAATTTTGCTACCCATTCATTAAATCATCAAATGTCCATGCACATAGATATACTCGCCGTTGTGCCGGAATTGCTAGAGAGTCCTTTGCAGCACAGCATTATGAAGCGCGCCCAACAGAAGGGCCTGTTAGCGGTAAAAATTCACGATTTACGCGACTATGGTTTGGGTAAGCACCGCCAAATCGACGACTACCAATACGGCGGTGGTGCGGGTATGGTGATGATGTGCGAACCGCTGGCCAAAGCCATCGAAGCTCTCAAGGCGGAGCGCAATTACGATGAGATCATCTACATGAGCCCCGACGGCCAGCGTTTGGACCAATCGATGGCCAATGGTTTGTCGCTCAAGGAAAACTTGCTCCTTGTTTGTGGACACTACAAAGGCATGGATGAGCGCATCCGTCAGACCTACATCACCATGGATGTTTCTGTTGGTGATTTCGTGCTGTCGGGCGGTGAGCTTCCAGCGGCCGTTCTGGTGGATGCCATTGGGCGCTTGATCCCCGGGGTGTTGAACGATGAGACCTCGGCATTGACGGATTCCTTTCAGGATCAGCTTTTGGCGCCTCCTGTGTATACTCGACCGGCTGATTTTCGCGGTCAGGAGGTTCCTCCGGTTTTGCTGTCGGGCAATGATCGGGCGATTGCGGACTGGCGGTATGAGCAGTCGGTGGCGCGGACGAGGGCGCGGCGGCCGGATTTGTTGGAGGAGTGAGGGGTGAGGGGTGAGCGGGTGAGCGGTGATTTGGGGATTTTGTGGTTTGGTGATCGGTGATTTGGGGATTTTGTGGTTTGGTGATCTTGTGAGCGGGGGAGGTTTAGGTGGATTTTGATTGAACTGCTAGGTTTATAACTCCATCGTTCTGTTAGGCTGCTGGGTGTCAATTATGTTTTAGGAATACTGCTTATGGTTCTTGCCTACTATTCTTGTCAACTGCGGCTTGTCATCTTACTGTCGACTGTTTGCTACTGCTTCTTTGAGGGTTTTGAGTTCGGTGGGGGTGAGGTTGCGCCATTGGCCTTGGGGGAGTTGGTCTAGGCGGATGTGCATGATGCGGGTGCGTTTGAGGGTGACGACTTTGTAGCCTAGGAATTCGCACATGCGGCGGATTTGGCGGTTGAGGCCCTGGGTGAGGATGATTCGGAAGACGAATTTGCTGCGTTTTTGGACGAGACATTTGTTGGTGATGGTTCCGAGGATGGGGATGCCGTTGCTCATTTTTTGGATGAATCGGTTGGAGATGGGGCGGTCTACGCTGACGATGTATTCTTTTTCGTGTTTGTTTTCGACCCGGAGGATTCGGTTGACGATGTCGCCATCGTTGGTGAGGAGGATGAGGCCAGAGGAGGCTTTGTCCAGGCGGCCAATGGGGAAGATGCGTTGGGGGTGGTTGACAAAGTCGATGATGTTGTCTTTGTCTTTGAGGTCGGTGGTGCAGGTGATGCCGGGTGGTTTGTTCAGGGCGATGTACTGGGCTTTGGGTTTGCTTTTGAGGGGCTGGCCGTCGATGGTGACTTGGTCGTTTTCGAAGACGCGGTTGCCTTTTTGGGCGATGGTTCCGTTGATGCGGACACGGCCGGCTGCTATCCAGGTGTCGGCGACCCTGCGAGAACAAATGCCGGTGCTGCTGATGAATTTGTTGAGGCTGATAGACGTATCCATGTCGTATTATTGCCTTTCGTATTTTCCGTAAAACCAATATTTGGGTTGTCGCTTTGGATCGTCGTTTTGATAGTAGCCATATCCGATGATTTCGTAGAATTTTTCGGAAACGGCTTCTTGGAAGTATTCTATTTTGAGGGGAGATTTTTGCTTACTTTGCCAGATGATGGTACTCGGTTCCTGGGTGCTTCCTTCGTGAATGACGACCTCGTTGGGTTTGTGGACGACGCACCACATTTTGCCATCCTGAATTTTGTTGACGCCTTTGCTCACCTCTTTTTTGCCGCTGGCTGGATAGTAATCGGTGATTTGTACTCTTTGAAAGAAAGGGCTTTCGGAGGTGTAGATTTGTTCTACTTCGATTTCGTGGGCTATTTTAAAGCGGGGGTCTGTTGCCTGCTCTTTGGTCAGATTGGTGAGCTTTGTATTGCCCAAGGGGGCAGGCTGGGGGTCTTCCATTACCAGGAAACGCCCTTTCCACCGGCCATCCAACGGTTTGTAGACGTCCGCCAGGGCTTTGTCTTGTTGTTGAACGGCAGGAGCTTTTTCAATATTATTTATTTGAACCGATCTGCTGCAAGTAACGTTCAGCAGTAGGAAAACGAGTGAAAAGAAGTGGATGCTGTATTTCATAATAGCTATCGAATCTTTTTGCGTGTCAGTAGGGATGCTTGCCATTGAAAGTGGCATTCCTCAGAACTTTTCAAAATTAGAAAAAATCTTAAACCTTTGTATATCTTCGCGGATGCCTTCTGAAAATGCTTCACTTTATACTCCTACATTCGGTTTGCTTTGTTTGAGCCATGCCCTTTTTGCTTCCAGTTTTACGATGATTCTCTCTGAGTTACCGGCTTTTCTGACCAGCTTGGGAGGCGAAGATTACAAGGGGCTGATCATCTCACTTTTCACTGTTACGGCCGGCGTTTCGCGTCCTTTTAGTGGCAAATTGGCTGATACCATTGGTCGGGTGCCGGTGATGGTGGTCGGGACTTTGGTTTGTGTAGTCTGCAGCCTGATGTATCCATTTATGACGACCGTCTACGGCTTTTTGTTGCTGCGCTTTTTGCATGGATTTTCTACGGGCTTCAAGCCAACTGCTACCACTGCTTACACGGCTGACATCGTGCCGGCCCATCGGCGCGGGGAGGCTATGGGGATACTGGGCGTGAGTATGAATACGGGGGCTTCCGCTTCGCCGCCCATCGGGAGTTGGTTGGCAATGAATTGGTCTTTGAATGTTATGTTTGTCGTTTCATCGATTATGGGACTCATTTCAGTATTGATCCTGTTGTGGCTCAAAGAGTCGCTGAAAGATAAGCAGTCGTTTCAATGGAAGTTTTTGGCTGTGTCAAAGGATGAGATTGTTGCACCAGAGGTTGTGCCGGTTGCGGTTGTTACGGCGGTGATTTACTTTAGCTTCGGTGCGATGTTGACCATTGTACCCGATCAAACCGTTGCCTTGGGGATGACCAATAAAGGGCTGTACTATACGAGTTTTACGGCTTGTTCGCTTTTGTCCAGATTGGTGGCGGGAAAGCTGTCGGACCGCGTCGGGCGACAACCTGTTTTGAAGCTTTCCATATTGATGATGGTGGTTTCATTGATCTTTATTGCCCATGTGACCTCTCCGTCTGGTTTGTTGATTGCTTCGGGCTGTTTGGGCTTTTCGTTGGGCATAGCAGCACCGACCGTGTTTGCCTGGACCATCGACCGGTCGAGTGAGCACCGCAGGGGCGTTGCTTTGGCGACTACCTACATCGCCCTGGAAGTGGGTATTGGTACCGGAGCGATGATCTCTGCCTGGCTGTATGATAACGATGCCAACAACTTTTGCTACGCCTTTTACTGGATGGCATGCGTAACAGTTTTGGGTTTTATTTACATCATGTTTTACAAGCCGGCAGATAAATTTCAGCAGCCAGAAAAGGCAACCTAAGCCTGGATCGCGCTCTTATTTTCGTCTTTTGCTCGTTTTTTTCTTTCGGGCCTTTATCTGATTGAATACATCGTAGAGATGCGCCTTGACTAGGGTGTCGGTATCCTTGTAGTCAAAATATTCAAACTTAATGGCCTCGCGTTTGCCTGTTTTTACATCAAATAGAATGGCGTAAAACATCATGTCGTAGGATGGTTTGGCCATTCGATAGATGCCGACGGGGAGGTAGTAAGGGATGAGGAGCGATAGGACGACGTCGCCAACGATCCTTTTCTTTTGTCTCAGCGAGATGATGCCGGTCCACAGAAAGTAGTCTGAGTTGTATCGGTCAGCAATCTGGTCGATGGTGTTTTGGCTGTATCCGGGGGTGAGGCTGAGGTCTAGGTGGTTGATTTGCTGTTCAAACCAGCTGTTGAGGTGCCGGATGTCGTTGAATGCTTGTATGTCGGTACTCCTCAAGTCAACTACGTCCAAAATATTGACCCTGAGCTTGCTGATTTTGCTGACGTCTTTGATGGTTGATCGGAATTCCGATTGGCCTTCTTCGGATTTGATGAAGCGAACGTTGTTGTCTCTTCTTCGACCATCTAGATTGAGGTAAAATGGATTGACAACAGTGATGCGGTTGATGCCTAGGTACAGTCCCTTGGAGCGCTCCTTTTGGTCATTGTAGCGTTCCACCTTTCCTTGTCGGGTACTGTAATACTTCTCCAACTTCTCTTTCCTTTTGAGTGCTTTGAGACCTTTGTTGAAGCCTTCGACAAAACTGCTGTCTTGGATGTAAGGCACAAAGGCAAACTGCCAGTAATTGCTGTCATTCTGCTGTGCAGCTATTTTGTCGTACTTGGACGCCTCTTGCGTTGTGTCCAGTTTTTCTGGCTCCACCACAATGTTTGTAGTGTCTACGGCTGTGATGTACTGATGTTTGAAGTCTTCCAACTGGTGATATTCGACCATGATCCGAAATAAATCCTCCGTTATGACGGCCAATTCTTTGTCTTTGGGATTTTCCTGGTAGAGTTTCCAGTTGTATCGCAAGGCGAGTACGACGACCTCCTCGGTAGGCATTTCGTCTAGTAAGAAATGAACCCTTTGGGAAGCGCCCTCTACATTGATGGCCGTTGGGTTGAGACTTTCGTACTCGTGTTCGTATTTGGCCTGCATGTACAGTGCCTTGGCCATGATCTTGCGGGTATGGAAATCAGACGTGATGAGGTTTTCGACCAAATAGCTGTTGTACAAGGCATCTGCCAACAGCTCGGATTCCAGGTGCAAGAGAGGTAGCTCGTAGCGGGCTTGTTTGCGGATGCTGCGGAAGCGTTCCTCTGATACCAGGAAATTTTCTTTGTCTTCAGCTGCGGCAACTTCCCGAATTTTTGGTTCTAACCTATTCAACCTCTTGAAAGCAGAAGGGTGTGTTCCCAACTCCTCCTCTGTGTCGGAAAAGGGCGTAATCGGATCGACTTCCTTTTTCCAATATCTTTGGGGTAAAATGTAGGTGCCTTCGTCGAAATAATCTGTTGGAAATTCAACATCATCGAAGGGTAAGTAGGAATAAAACAGCATTTTGAAAACATTGGGAAGGCTTTGGCTGCTGTAGTTGGTATTGACAAACAAATCCCATCCGTGCTCATCGGCTTCCATTTCCAACTGCTTGGAAAACATACTTTTAGCCAATAGGCGTGCATTGAAAGAGGATTCGCCTAGGATGTTTTTATCATTTCTTTTCCGTCTGTTGATTTCTTTGGTTTCCAAGAAAAGGTCTAAGGTGTGGCGTTCTTGGATGTGTACCATTTCGTGCGATAGGACATAGGCGAGTTGGGCTTCATTTTCCAGATTGGCCAATAGTCCGAGGGTGACGAAGATGATGGACTGATCGGTTGCAAAGGCATTGACGTTTGGGGAGCGGAGGGTGTATACGCGCAGTTTTTCCTTTCTTTTGATGTTTGGATTGGCCTCGACGATGATTTGTAGGACGTCGTTGACGTAATTGGTTACCGAGTCGTTGAATAATACCAAGCCGCTTTGCAGTAAATCATCGATCATAAAATTGGATTGGAGTAAGAATTGCTTTTGCGATTTCTTATCTCTGCGGTTGATCGACTTTTTTTCAAGGGCTTCAATTTGCCGTTTGTATTTCTTTTTGGAGGGCGTAATGTATTCTTTGGGAATTTTGCCTTCCGCCCGAAGTAAGGTCATATCGGATTGTGCAGCCATTGAGCCTGCCAAACAAGTCAAAAGTAGAATAGGTATGAAGAGACGCATCATGTCTTTGGGTTGTTTATCGAGTCGTATTATTTTGGAGAGGACGGATTAGTAAATGAGGTATCCGACACCTATATTAGCCATAATCACCGAGTGGCTCAGCATCCGCTGAAAGACCTTTTGCTCGTATTCTTCCTGGTTGCGTTGTTCGATGGTACCGTTGAAATCATCTTGGCCAATCCATTTGCCCAGGCGTTTCAGATTGAGCGGGAGGCCAAAGCGCAGCGAGAGGTTGAGCAGGAATCGGTCCGCAATGATTCGGTTGGAGCCCAAGTCTGCAGTAAAATAGTATAGAAACTGCCTTTTATCGACCCCTACATCGACCGCGTCGCTCTCGTCTCTGCCTGGAATATCTAAGATAATATCCCTGGCGATGTTGCCCTTGGTGCGGGTCACTTTTAAACCAAGTCCTCCGTAGATGCCATAGGGTGCCAATGCACCTTTGGTCGCACTAAATTTGCGTATGCTGGCTTGAAAGGAAGTATTTCTCAGCTGGTAAAACTGCTTGACAAATTCATTATTCTGCGGATTGGTCAGATCAATGCCGACTCCTGTGCGCGATCTTTCGACCGCTACGACCACCGTAAATTCCCTCGAAAGGGTATAGGAGGCATTCAGTTCAAAGCGATTGCTAAAGGCCGTTCCGTCGCTATCGAACTCCTCTTGGCCTTTATTTTTGTAAGTTGGCCCATTAAAGGCCAGCATGGATTGAAAGTTGAAAGTAGCCGATAGCCGCTTGCCGAGATAGCCCGGAACTTGCGCGACCAATTGGGAACTGCCGAGCAGCATGAAAGCGAAAAGAAGAATTTTTTGCATAATGCCAGATTAAAAGTAGGCTCTGATTACTTTCGTTGAAAGTAAATAAACGTTTTACAGGGGTACAGTTAAAGACCAAAACCAACTTGGATAAAGTGGAAATAAGGAATTTTAGGAAAGAAGATTTTGTCTTTATATTTTTTATTGCTGTAAAAATACGGCTTTCCCGATGGATTGTAAATAGGAGGAAATAAAAAATGCGACATCCACCCGAAGATGGACGCCGCAAGGTCGCTAACTATTGCAATGGTATAAATTCAACAGTGTTTCTTCAAGATGGTTTAGGAAAAGGTGCTTTTTATCACATTATATATTTTTAATGGTCCTTTTTGGCAATATATGGCAGTTTTTGCCTTCCTTTTCATCCTACGGCGCTGTTCAGCGCTTCTCAAAAGCTTCGGTCAATTGATTTATTATGTGAAGTAGGACCGTCATTTTCTTTCGGTTTTGCCATTTGATGGAACAGGATGGTGGCAGGGCTGGCCACTATTTATCCATTTCGTTTAATGAGGTTACTTTTGATGTAGTTGTTGATGAACTCCTCTTTGTAGGTTTTACCCAGGGGGATTTCTTCGCCATCCAACTGTATGAAATCCTGCTCTACAGCATTGATATAGTTGATGTTGATGATGTAAGACTTGGATATGCGCACGAAGATGGCCGAGGGCAGTTGGGAGTTGATGGTCTTGATGTTCATGGCCGTCATGACCTTTTCTTTGGTCGTGTAGAGCATGACATAGTCCTTGAGTCCCTTGATGTATTTGATGTCTTTGAAGAAAATCCGGATGTATTTCCGCTCGGACTTGATGTAGATGAAATCGTTGGAGATGGACTCGACCGTATTGGATTTTTGCTGATGGAGGTCGTAAATTTCCTTGGCCTTGTTGACTGCTTTGACAAAGCGGTTGAGGCGAATGGGCTTAACCAAGTAGTCGACCACGTCGAGTTCGAAGCCCTCCAGGGCGTAATCGGGATAGGCGGTGGTGAGGATGATGAGGGGTTTGGTCTTTAGGGAGCGGATGAATTCCAGCCCGGTCATGCCCGGCATTTCGACATCCAAAAAGATGAGGTCGACCGGGTGGTTGTTCAAATAGTCGTTTGCTTTGATGGGGTTTTCAAATTGTCCGACCAATTCCAGGGAGCTGATGTCCTGGATGTTGAGTTCAATCCCTTCTCTTGCAAGTGGTTCGTCGTCTACGATGATGCACTTCATATAGTTTTCTTTGGTTTGTGATGATGTGTGTAAGTTGGTATTGTATTAAATATAAAGTCGCTTAGTTGGCCATTTCCAGGCTCAATTCGACTTTAAAGCTTTCTTTGGTATTGTGTATGGCCAAGGTATGCCTTTCTGGGTAGAGCAGTTTCAGCCGCCTTTCCACGTTGGTCAAACCGATGCCGCCCTTGAGTACATTGAGTGGTTTGGGCGGTTTGGAGTTTTCAATGGAAAAGTGAAGTGTCTCCGGCTGTATGTCGAAGAAGATGCTGATAAAAGAGCCGCTATCGAGGCTCAGTCCATGCTTAACGGCGTTTTCCACGAAGGGAATGAATAAAAACGGGGCGATCTTGGTGCCATTGGCCACTCCATTGACCTTAAAATCCACCTTGGCATTGCTCTTTCGGATTTTATCCAGCTGCAGGTAATTCTTCAAATAATCGATTTCTCCCTTCAGATAAACCTCGTCCTTGGCACAATCGTAGAGCTGGTAGCGCAGCAAATCGGACAGCAAAAGAATGGATTCGGAAGCATCGCCCGGATTTCGCTTATTCAATACATATATATTATTGAGGGAATTGAAAAGGAAATGCGGGTTGATCTGTTGCTTTAGAAAAGCCAATTCCGACTTCAGGCCAGCAGTTTGCAGCTCTTGCATTTTTTCCTGGTTGCGCAAAAAGCGCCGGACAATGTGCATCCCCAAGGCCATTCCCAATACTAAGGTAGAATGGATGACATCCTGGACCAGCATGGTGAGGGGCGAGGACCAGGAGGTGTTTGGGCAAGCTGTGCAAATCATCGGGAAGGTGAGCGTAAAGCGCAATTCCAGGCTGATGAAGATGCTGATGATGGTAAAGAAGATGTAGTACCAAATCTGGTTGTTCAGCAAGAACTTGGGAAGGAGGTAATACAAATTGATGTACACAAAGATGAGATCAACCGTCAATTTGATGAGGACATAGACAGCTGTAATGCTCTTACTATCCGTGACACCTGCCAGCGAAAGCACTTCGTCCGAATAGACGAAAAGCCAAAAGAGGATGTGAAAATGGATTCGATAGCGATCGCTCAGAACCCACTCAAGAATCTTGTTATATCTTTCCGTTTGCATTGGATACGTAATTACAATTCAAAGTTACGCAAAGATTTAAGACGGCGCAGTAGGGCAAGTATAAAGAAAGGGACCAAAAGTATACTCAAATCGACCAAAAGTATAAGAAGCCCACCGGGTATTGAAAAACCCTATACATTTGTAATTGTACAAAGGGATTCAAATTAAGTTTCAGATAAAGTTCAGGGATTACAGACACCTTTTGTTTCATTCAAGTTTAAATCAGTTAGCCAGAAGCGGATCACTTCCTACCTCCCCAATTGTTGTACCTAAGATCCATAATGCTCAATTATCTATTCTTCCGCTTCTGGTTCTTTTAAAATTCTTCCCCGTTCGCGGGGCCGATATATAAAAACCAAAACCGTTAAAATTTCGGTATAGGTGACCGAAAAACCGTGTTTAAAAAAAGTTGTATACGTCTTTAGGTTCCAAAAACAAAAAGACCGTGGCATGAGCGCCTCGGCCAGGATGTCCGGTCTTTTTTTCTCGTTCCAAAAACTGATCTATTAACAAATATAAACCCTGGTGAGCCTGCGGGCTACATCATCCGAAAACAGAATTCAAAACCGAAAATGAACTAAAGATTGTAGAAAGGGTGTGTACTATACACAATTAATTATCACTTATGAGGGAACGCATTAAGCTCTACAAAAGTGTAGAGCTTATGCTTTTTTTTTATGCCTACTATCAAAGTTACACCCTTCGCATGATTCCTCTCTCCGCCATTCAACTTCCCTAGACAGAGACAGATTGCCACAATGGGTTCGGGTAGCGCCCTGCTACGGTCATGCCCTGTAGCGCATCTTGCACACTTTGCTTGTCTTCTTTATAGGTTACACCATACCACTGTTCCGAAGAATCCAGCACTTTTACAGTATCCGTCCCATCGACAATGATTTGATTGACAACCAATGGAATGTAGAATTCTGCCTTGGGGTTTTCTTTATTGTCGCGGACAAAGTCCAAAAACATCCGGTGCATATGATCGAAAATGCTCGGGTGGAAGCCCCAGAAATTCATGGATACCAGCGATGTTTCGGCCAACGCATGTGGCTGATCATTTTCGTAGTAGTAAATCGTACCGTCTTCCCGCTGAATTTTGGTCCGCTCCACCACCGTTTGAAGCATATTGGCAACATCCATCTCACAAACACCCCTGGAAACCGATCCATTGGGCGACAAGGTCTTGGCCAAGCGGAAGCCCACCATCGCATGATCCTTGGTCGTCACATCGTTTTGGAGAAACTGGCTGATTTGCTGAAAAGAATCACTGCCATAAAAATCGTCGGCATTGATGACGGCAAAAGGCTCGTTGATGACATCGCGGGCCACCAGTACTGCATGGGCTGTTCCCCAGGGCTTGCTGCGCTCCGGCAACTCATCGATGCCCTCGATGGGCGTGTTGACTTCCTGGAAAGCGAAAACCACCTCTATTTGATCACTGAATTTGTTGACGACATGATTGCGGAAGTCCTCTGCAAAAAATTCCCGAATCACAAAGACCACCTTGCCGAAGCCAGCCTGAATGGCATCGTAGACCGAATAGTCGATAATGGTTTCATTGGCTGGGCCGACGCCGTCCATCTGTTTGAGGCTACCATAGCGGCTACCCATACCGGCTGCTAATATCAAGAGGGTGGGTTTCATATGCGTGTTGATTTTAACCTGAGTTGAAAGAGTAGAAGGTGTTGAGTGATTGATTCAACAACTTTCATATAACTGAAAAATTTGATGCGAAGCTAAAAGATTTTACCCACTTTAAAAAATCCATCCCAGGAAATCTATGGTGCCGGCTCCCCATTTTTCGTCTCCCAATGCCTTGTACATCAGGCAGCCTTCCAAGCGCCGCTTGGCGACCCCCAGGGTTTGGAAATTCTGGATCAGCAGCCATTTGCAGCTGTTGTCGACCAGTTGATAGCCATTGTTTTCATAAACACCATAGTCTTTGGCCATCAAAACGATGAAATCTATTCCATTGTCCCGCCCCAACTGTTCGAGTTGCTGCAACAACTGCGTTCCGAGTCGATTGGATTGGTGCTGAGGATGCACGCATAGGTCGGCAACTCCCAAGATGCGGCAGGGCGTCCCATCGATGTTCATAACCCGATGATCGACTGCCATGTGACCGATCAACTGCTTACCCTCGAAAGCCAGGTAGCGGAAGCTGGGCAGTTGTTTGAAGAAGGTTCTGTCCTCTGGATAATCCGCAAAGCAGCTTACAAACAAATCGTGTATCTGGGCGTGGACTTCCATCGCAATGGAATATTCTTCCTGGCGGATGATTTTCATCAGAGTAGTGTTTTTAGTTTTTCAGCTAATTGTGCTTCTGTTAGCTTCAATTCCAGCTTTCCCTTGCTGGCAAAGGCGATGCGGCCACTTTCTTCTGAGACGATTACTACGGCCACATTGCTGTGTTCTGTGATGCCCAGTGCGGCCCGATGCCGCAGCCCCAGGCTCTTGGGGAGGTCTGGGTTCGATGAAAGGGGGAGAACCGAGCTAGCAGCCAGTATCTTATTGCCGCTGATGACCATCGCGCCATCGTGTAAGGGGCTGCTTTTATTGAAGACGCTTTCAATCAGTGGTTGGCTGATGTTGGCATCCAGGGAAACATTCTGGCTGCTGAGAAAGCCGAGGTCCTGACTTTCTGCAAACACGATCAGCGCCCCGGTTTTTTGTTGACTCATGCGAAGAATGGCCTTGCGAACAGCATCCACGTGGGCCTGCACCCGTTCTTGCTTGGGCAGGTTGCGGTCGATCAAGCGTTTGAGGAAATTGGAGCGTTGTCGAAGGGTATTGTTTCCCAGGATGAGCAGAAATCGCCGCACCTCTGGCTGAAATACAATCAAAAGCATCAACACACCCACGCTGACAATTTGGTTGAGCAAGGAAGAAAGCAAATCCATTTGCAGCACTCCCACCAGCCACCACAGAGCAAACAGCAGCATGACGCCAATGAATATGTTGAAAGCAATGGAGCCCCTCAACAGTTTGTACAACTGATAGAACAAATAGCCGACAATGACAATGTCGAGTATGTCCCAAATGCGTATGGGTAAAAATCCTATTTCAAACAGTGATCCACTCACAAGCCTTACTCATTCGTTACCCACAATTTGGGTTAATTCTTCAAATAACGGACGTTTTCTTCCAGGTTGTAAAAGGTAAAAGCCAGGATATCGGCTGCTTCGGCAATCCGCTTGGAGGTTGGCTTACCTGCGCCATGGCCTGCGCTGGTCTCTATCCGAATGACCACTGGATTGTCGCCTTGTTGATTTTCCTGTAGGCTGGCTGCAAACTTGAAGGAATGAGCTGGAACCACCCGATCGTCGTGATCTGCCGTGGTGATCATCGTTGCAGGATACTTGGTCTGACCGATGTTGTGCAATGGAGAATATTGCAACAGGTAATCAAAGCCTTTTTCTGATTCACTCAAACCATAATCGGCTGCCCAGGCCCGTCCGATGGTAAACTCCTGGTAGCGCAGCATATCCAAAACACCGACGGCCGGTAGGGCCACGGCGTACAAGTCGGGTCGTTGGGTCATGCAAGCGCCGACCAGTAATCCGCCGTTGGAGCGACCGTAGATGGCCAGCTTGTCACTAGAGGTGTAGCGTTTTTCGATTAGGTGTTCGGCGGCTGCCTGAAAGTCATTGAAGACATTTTGCTTTTTTTCACGCGTTCCGGCCTCATGCCACTTTTTGCCAAACTCGCCACCGCCCCGAATGTTGGCAATGGCCAAAACACCACCATTTTCCATGAAAATAGGGCCTAGGTTGAGGCCGGTAATATTGAAGCCAGGCAAAATGGAAATATCAAACCCGCCGTAGCCATACAGTAGGGTCGGGCGCTTTCCGTCCAATTCCAAGCCTTTCTTGTGGGTAACAAACATAGGAACCTTGGTGCCATCGTAACTCTTGTACCAAATCTGCTTGGTGACATAGTCTTCGGATTTGAAATCGATGGCTGGTGTTTTGAACACCTTTGACTGGAAAGTCTCCAAATCCAGTGAGTAAATGGTGGAGGGCGTTGTGAAGGAGGAAAAAGAATAGAAAGCACTTTTTTTCTCTTTCTTCCCGGAAATATTGCCAACCGTGCCGATACCTGGCAATTCCAATTCGCGAATTAACTTTCCAGACATATCCGATATTCTGACCGTACTAGAAGCATTGTGAATGTAGGTCGCGACAATTTTTCCACCCAGTATGCGGACGGAGCGCAGTACATCCTCGCTCTCCGGTAGAATATTTTCCCAAAAATTCTCTTCGGGCTTGTTGGCATTGATGGACACCAACCGTTTGTTGGGCGCCTTATAGTTGGTGAGAATCAGCAAATTATCTCCCTCGCTATCGATCAGTTGGAAATCGCTGTGGAAGTTTTCGATTACTGGGATGAACTCATTCTCAGATTTGTCGAGGTCGCGAAAATAGAGGGCATTGCCGCTGGTAGATTCCCAGATGGTCAACACTAGGAAGCGTTCATCCTCCGTTGTGCTGGCCACAAAGCCGCGATACGGATTGGAGCGATCAGCAAAAATGAGCTTGTCTTTGGACTGCGGGTCGCCCAACTTGTGGTAATACACCTGTTGGAATTCGCTTTTCCCAGACAATTCGTCGCCCTCCTGTGGCTCTGGGTAGCGGCTGTAGAAAAAGCCATCTTTGTGCCATGCAATGCCGGAAAATTTGACCCAATCGACCTGGTCGGCCAAGGTTTTGCCCTCCTGCAAGTCTCTTACGCGGATGCTGCGCCAATCCGAACCGCCCTCTGATATTTCGTAGGCTAGGTAGCGTCCACTGCGCGAAAAAGCAAGCTGTCCCATGGAAGAGGTGCCATCCTCTGAAAAGAGATTGGGATTTAGGATTTCTTCGGCTGGTCCGTCCAAGGTATTTTGGGCGTAGAGGACACTTTGGTTCTGCAAGCCATCGTTTTTGAAATAGTAATAACGATCACCTTCCTCGAATGGCGTAGAAAAGCGTTCATAATTCCAAAGCTGTTCCAGGCGTTTGGTCAGCTGCTGTCGGAAGGGGATTTGGCTGAGATAGGCATCGGTTGCCTGGTTTTCAGCCTGTACCCACTTCTTGGTTTGGGAGGAATTGTCATCTTCAAGCCATCGGTAAGGGTCGGATATCTTCTTGCCGAAATAGTCGTCGACAACAGAAGTATCCCTAAAAGTTTCTGGGTAATTCACATTGATTGATTTGAAAGATAGTTTTTGGGAAGATGTCTGCCCGTTTTGCTGTTCTGTCATTTGTTCGCAGGCTGGCAAGCAAAAGACCAAGGTTAGTATAAATAGATACCGGTTCATTTTGAAAGGAATTTATGTAATTTTGCAAATACGGGCCAAAATCGAAAATATGCAATTTAGACATTTTTTTGTTTGTTTAGTATCTGTCCTGAGCTTGTTTGCTGCTCTGCCATTGAATGCACAGAAAGTGGTCACCAATCAGAATGGCGATAAGATCATTATCTACGCAGATGGTTCCTGGCGCTATTACGAAGGAGAAGAGGAACTCATCACGGATCCTGCCGATGGTTCTGAGTGGATTGGGGAGGAAGGTAAGAAGGGTAAAAAGCGCAAAAAGCGGAAGAAAAAGCGCAAGAGCTCGAGTAGTATCGGCTTGTCCAATAGCAATCAGTTGAATCCCGAAGTGGAGGAACAGGCCCGCCAGCAAGCGATCCTCTATGCCGAACGGGCCAAGGCGGAGTTGAGTCGATTGGAGGACGAACAGAGCCAAGCTCGTCTGCAAAAGGATGAGTTGGAAAGCAAACTCAAAGTGGCGCAAACAGATGTCAACACCAGTGTGGAGGATCTCATCGCCTTGGAGGAGGAGTTCAAGCTGGCCAAATCCCGAGAGCAAAGCATCAACGCCAAGGTGAAGGAGGCCCGCAAGAGTGTCAAACAGGCCGAGCGGATGATCCCTATGACCAAGGAGAAACGCGACAAGTACATGGCCCGCCTCAATGGGGAGAAAATCGAGCGAATAGGACCCAAAAAGTCGGATAAAAGCAAGAAGCGCAAGAAATCCATCACCGACATGGAGGAAGATCGCTTCGCCAATTCATTCAGTGAAGAAAAAGGAGGCTGGAAGATGGATAAAGACGATGACGTGATGCTGCATCCCCCTGGCTCGCCTTGCAAAATCGCCAGCGAGGGGGTGGATGAATTCACTGGCCGCCGCCGCAAAGAATTGGAGGCCCAGTTGCTCTTCGCCCACACGCGGGACGAACTAAAGCCCTACCTCAAGGAACGGGACTACATCACCTGTATCGGAGCAGTATCCGCAGTGTCCGGCGCTGGTAAATACCTCGACTTAGAATTTACCATTGCCTCCGATATGGCTCAGCGCGAATTTGGAGTATTGGACAAAGGGAGCAGCATCATCATAAAATTCATCAGCGGTGCCACCGTTCGCCTTGTCAACACCCAAACCGACATCGGTGTGCTTGACAAAGTCAACAAGCGAGTCACCTACAAAGGACAGTACACCATCAGCGGCAGCCAAGAGAAGAGTTTGCGAAAGGAGGAAGTCGACCGCATCCGCGTTGTCTGGGGGACCGGCTACGAAGATTACGAAGTCTACGAACTAGATTTCTTCTCCGATCAACTAAAATGCCTCAACTAAAAAACCACAAAATCACCGATCACCAAACCACTGATCACCAAATCACAAAACCACAAAACCACCCGCAGCTCCGCTGCCATCACCAAACAACTGACAATATGCCACAACCTACCACACTCAGTATGCTCGGACTCCAATTGCCTACCGACCCGCGTTGGGTAAATCTGGCCGAAAAAGACCTGGGCGACATTCTAACGGATCACGCCTATTGTGAGCAAAAAGCAGCGACTTCTGTCATCTCTCTCATTCAGCAATATCCCGACAAGGCGGACATGGTCAAAGCTTTGGCACCGATCGTGACCGAGGAATGGGGCCATTTTCGCCTGGTGCTGGCGGAGCTGGAAAAGCGGGACCTCCAACTGGGGCGACAGCGCAAGGACGAGTATGTCAACGAGTTGCTGAAGTTCCAAAAGAAGGGCGGTAGCCGAGACGAGCGCCTCATCGAGCGCCTGCTGGTCTGCGCACTCATCGAAGCACGAAGCTGTGAGCGCTTTCGCCTTTTGTCGCTACACATCAACGACGATCAGCTGAAAGAATTCTATCATAAGTTCATGGTTTCCGAAGCGGGCCACTACCGTCTGTTCATCGATCTGGCCAAGCAGTATGGCGATCCGGATGCTGTTCGGGTGCGTTGGAAGGAATACCTTGCCCACGAAGCTGGGATTATGGACAACTTGGAGCTGAGGGGCGATCGGATGCACTAGGAGCGATGTTCAGCCATCGTTTTGTAAATACATCCCCTTAGACACGGGCATCGTCGCTTTGAAGCCAAACTTTTCATATAGGTAGGAGGCATCGCCGTCGGCAATCAGGCTGGTATAACAGGAAGTGGGTAGCTTTTCACGAATGAATTTGGTCAGGTTTTCCATGATGAGCTTGCCGACTCCTCGGCCCTGCAGCTCGGGAAGTACACAAATATCTACCACTTGGCAAAAGCAGCCACCATCTCCGATGATCCTGCCCATACCGATGATTTGGCCCTCCAACTCTACCATAATGGAGTGGACAGCGTTTCTTAGTCCAATCTCGCAGGCTTCATCAGTCTTGGCGGACAATCCGCTGCTCACCCTCAAATTTTGATAGATTTTGATCGGGATTTGATCTTCTATGATTTTTAACTTTTCCATTTCCTTAAAATAGAAAATATTAGCTAAGTTAGAAGTTCGCTATGGTGTAACTATTGGTTTTTGGCTTCAAATGGATTGATCACAGTATGAATTTTTTCGCTCTTCTAAATACGCCCTTTCCCAGACCGGAAAAATCCCGAAAGAATTTGTTTTGGCTCATATTGACCGGGCTGTCCTGTAGCTTGTTCATCATATTGTACGAACCATTTGGCATTAAAAACGTCCATGGCCAATGGTACTACAATTTCTTCATCTTCGGTTTGGGCCTGCTGTTTATCTTATCTGTCCTACTATTGGAATGGAGCATCCCAAGCTTGTTTCCGAGGTTTTTTCAAAAGTGGACCTTGGGCAAAGCCATTTTGTGGTATACTTCTGTGATTCTCTTTATCGGGGCCGTCAATTTTTTTTACAAAAGCTACATGGGGGGCTTCCGGGATTTCACACTGATGGAGTATTTCTTTGTGGTTGGACGCATCGTCGTCATCACCATTACCGTCTCCTTTTTCATCCTAGGTATCTATCCGTTTTTCAATCGCAAGAAAATCTCCTTGCTGACCCAGAAAGAGGAATATGTGATAAATGCGCCTGGTGGAAAATCCATACGCCTCAATCCAAAAGATGTGCTGTACATCCAAAGTGATGACAATTACGTAGACATCCACCTGTTGGAAGAAGGAGCGCGTAAAAAGGTCCTCTTTCGGTCGAGCTTAAAAAACATTGAATCCCAACTCGTCCATCCACTTTCCCCCATTTACCGTTGCCATAGGGGGTATTTAATCAATGTGGAATGCTTCAAAATCCGCAAAATGACCAGCCGAAGTATGACCCTGTGCCTGGACAACTATTCCGATGAGGTGCCGGTTTCCAAGCAATACGCAGAGGACATCAAACAACTGCTGCAAATTCGCCCCTAAAAGCTGTCATTTCCCCACATTCCCCTTTGAAAGCCAGCATCTTAGCAGATTTTTGGATTCCTTTGTCTTGTTCTTATTTCTTTAATCAAATCCCTATTCGCCACTCTTCTCCCATGCCAATAAGTGCATGTTGGGAGCCTAAAAACCAATGGAATCCACCGAGCTTTTAGCATGGGGCGGTGCGGCTAGGGTTTGCATCTTATTTTATCATCCTTAAATATCAACAAAGATGAATCTACTGAAATCTTTCTTCGTCCTATGGCTTTGTATGGCCATTTTGCCACCGGTATTTTCACAGCCATCGGCCTCAGACCATTCCCCTTCAAAAGAAATGCCTGTAAACCACAAAGAGCGGATGGAGCAGGCTGCTGAAATGGTGGCGTCTTTCGTAGCCGACTATCGAAACGACCGCTTTGCATCCGACGAGATGAAATTTGGCATCCAAGTACCTGATTTGGCCGAATGGACTGTACATGTGACCGGCAAGAAGTTGGAGGATTCCTGGGAAGTATTAGTCCGAGAAGGTCTTCCCGAGACACCGACCTTTATTTACAACATTGAATATGAAACCCTCCAAGGCATTTACGAGGGCCAAATCAATGCCTTGACAGCCCAGGGGAAAGCCTTTTCTGGGGATTATACCCCCATGAGTGTCAAATTAATGGAAGGCTATCAACCCAAGATGGAGGACTATGGGAAGATCAATATGTTTTCCTTTCATTTTTTCACCAAGGGATTCCCGGAGACCATTCCTTTCAAGGAGGGGATGACTCGCAGAGCCCACGGCTCTAATTTTGTCGTTTTTTACTATCAACCTGGTCTGCGTACCGGCTGGTTCAGAGTCTTGCCGCAGGAGCGCGTAAGGGAAGACCCCAGAGAACAGGCCATGCCTTTTCCCATGCTCATCGTGGCCATCAAAGGCACCACCAAGGGGATTGTAGACGGTCAGGAAGTTTCTCTATCGGAAGGCAACACCATTTTTATTCCGCCCAATGTACACCACAAATGGTGGAATGAAACCGATGAAGCCACCGAAGCCATCCTGATTATGTTTGGCGAAGGCGCCTGAAAAGCTGTTCATATTATAGTTGATTAATATGTTTTTTTCAATTCCTTTGGAAGGCCCTCAGAAAGGGTCTTCTTTTTTGTGTAAGCCTACGATTCGATGGTCAATTTTGTTGGGAAGCCTCGATTTGCTCCGATCGCTGGTAGAGGGACAGCACTAGGGCCATGAGAATGCCCAAAACGATGACGATCAGTAGGAGGGAGGTTGCGCCAGGTACGCGCGTTGTGACCCAGTTGACGACAAAGCGGCACAGCCTCAAGGCGGCACTGAAAAATCCGACGATGGTTGCTGCCCAAGCTACGGGAGCCAGGCGAGTGAGCAATGAAGGCGCCAGAACAGAGTAGATGTTTTCGGCTGTGTTGGTAAATATGGCTGGTAAGAATATCAACCAAAGGATGCCGCTACTTCTACCGTTGACCCAGGTCAAGATGAGTAAAAGCAGACTGCTGCCAATGGCCAAAAACAGAAAATTGCTGCCAAATAAGCGAAGAGAATTGGCCTTGGGGCGATAGTATAAGTAAAGCCCTAGCAGGATTGTGATCGGTACATAAAGATAGGCCGTGAAATAGGAAGCCCTCCCGAGCAACTCCAAACTGGAAAAGTCCCGTAGGCGGTTGGTCAGGCTAAAATCATACAAACCTTGGGAGGTGATGAACATCAGACTAGCGAAAATGACGAGGCTCAGTTGAAATTGCCAATCTGTTCGATCTGGTGCTGGACGCTCTTCTTGCTGGCCTTGGGGACCTTCGGGGGCATCCAAAATCTGCAGATTGGCCATTTCGAGCGCCCTTTCGGTCAGTATGGTTTCGTCAGAAGTACTTTGCTGCTTGGAATGGGAGAAAAAGGCGTAAAGGGCTGTCCCTTGCAGGATAATGACCATCATCACAAGGTAGCTCCATTCAAAACCATAGGAATCATACACCCAAGTGGTACCCAAAGCACCCAAAAAAGATCCTAGGTTGACGGCGAGAATGTAAAACAAAAAGCCCAGCCTTCTATTGCCGCCGGATTGCGTGTAGTGGTTGCCGATGCCTACGACCAGATTGGAATGCATCCACCCCATCCCGACAGCGATGAGGCCAAGGCTGTAGCGCAGCCATTCAAAGTCCAATAAGATGGCCAGCAAACAACCGAAAGCGATGGCCGCACCGCTCAAAATGAGTGACCTGCGATGGCCAAAGAAGACATCGGTCAGGAAGCCCATCGGTAAGAGGCTGAGGCTGAAAATAAGGGTAAACTGATTGAAGTAGGCCAATGCCTCCTCCAATTCCAGATTCATGCCTTGTTCACTCATCAGGAAAATCGTCAACGTAGATCGAATCCCATAATAGGTGAAACGCTCACAGATCGTCAGCAGCAGTAAATAGTAATAAGAGGAAATGGCTTTCTATTTTTTTCCCTCTTTTAACACCTCAACAATGTCTGGGTTCAGCAGTGTAGAGACATCGCCGAGATTGGATGTATCGCCGGAGGCTATTTTTCGAAGAATGCGTCGCATGATCTTGCCCGAACGAGTCTTTGGTAAGCCCGGTACCAACTGGATTTTATCCGGTTTGGCAATTGGGCCGATGACCTTGCTGACGGTTTTATGGATGTCCTTGTGAAAGGCAGCATTGTCTTTTCCGACATCGTCTACGATCACATAGGCGTAGATGCCTTGCCCCTTGATGTCGTGGGGATAACCCACAACGGCAGACTCGATGACGTTTGGATGTTCGTTGATGGCATTTTCAACCTCGGCCGTACCCATCCGGTGGCCAGATACGTTGATGACATCGTCGACCCGACCGATGATTCGGTACAAGCCATCTTCGTCGCGGCGAGCGCCGTCGCCAGTGAAATATTTGTCTTCGAAGGCCGAGAAATACACCTGTCTGCACCGATCGTGGTCACCATAAGTCGTCCGGATCATGCTGGGCCAAGGGAACTTGATGCACAGGAGCCCTTCCACACCATTTTCTTTGATCTCTTCTCCATCGGCATTGACCAGGCATGGTTGGATGCCAGGCATCGGCAGAGTCGCGTAGGTGGGCTTCTGCGGCGTCACGCCCGCTATCGAAGTGATGAGTATGCCCCCCGTCTCGGTTTGCCACCAAGTATCAACAATGGGCGATTTGCCCTTACCAATTTTCTCGTCGTACCAATGCCAAGCTTCCTCATTAATCGGTTCGCCGACCGTTCCTAGTACTTTGAGGCTATTCAAATCGTAGTGGGAAGGCCACTGGTCGCCCTTGGCCATCAAAGCGCGGATGGCAGTGGGAGCGGTGTAAAACTGGTTGACCCGGTGTTTTTCGCAAATGTGCCAAAAGCGGCCGGCATCTGGATAGGTTGGTACGCCTTCGAACATCATGGTCGTGGCGCCAGCCAGTAGTGGACCGTAGATGATGTAGGAATGCCCGGTAATCCAGCCAATATCGGCTGTACACCAGTAAACATCTCCATCTTGGTATTGAAAAACATTGCGGAAGCTGAAGCAGGTATAAACCATGTAACCACCACAGGTGTGGACGACTCCTTTGGGTTTGCCAGTAGAGCCGGAAGTGTAAAGGATAAACAGGAGGTCTTCAGAATCCATCACTTCGGCCTTGCAGCTTTTGCGTCGACCGGCAATTTCTTCGTGCCACCACTTGTCACGTCCCTTCTTCATCTTGACCTTTTCTCCACTGTTTCGGTGAACGATGACCGTTTCGACAGATCGACAACGCTTTTTCAAGGCTTCGTCTACCACTGCTTTGACCGGTATGACCTTGCTGCCTCTCTGGTTAAAATCAGAGCAGATCACCATTTTGCAACTGGCATCCTTGATGCGATCGGCGAGTGCTGTGGCGGAAAAGCCAGCAAAAACAACGGAGTGGATGGCTCCGATGCGCGCACAGGCCAAAACCCCGATGGCCAACTCTGGGACCATGGGCATATAGAAGCAAACGCG
>JBCCSZ010000007.1:0-51236 GCA_039199225.1 Bacteroidota bacterium | reverse complement strand
CGTCTGTGGCAGTTGCTGATCACCTGCGGCATCGAAAACCTAATGCATCGCCTCAAGCCAACGATGAATACACAACTGGATATTGCCTCGCTCATCTTGGTACACAGCAGCCCCTTGGCCATTCGCTTCCGGATGGATGAGAAGCAGTTCGATGTGGATGGGGCTTACAATATTCGCTACGCCATCATCAAAAAGCGCATCGATAAGGCGCACATCAAGGGTACCAACCAAAGACTGACCATCCCTGGTAAAATTGCTATTGTGTACTCCCAGGATAAGGATGCACAAGAGTATCGCCGCTATTTGGAATACTTACAGGCCATCGGAAAGATCGGTCCGGTTATCGAGGATTTGGAGTTGGAAGAATTGCAGGGTGCCTCTGGCTTGCGCGCTTTGCGGGTGGACCTGGTTTATCAGGATGAAGATCAGGAGTTGCCCAGTGGCCAGGCGACAAAAGCAAGCGTAGACGGCAACCAGGCAGAGAAACATTGAGCAGTAAGCCTTTAAAAAGCCAGTCCATCTGCTGTTGAAAGAACAGAGACGGACTGGCTACGGGCTTTTGGGATAATCCTGTTTAAAGTCAGCTGGTTTTGGCTGATGGTAATTGGCTATCAAATAAATGGTGTATTCTCATGGATATGCTTTTGGCATTACTCTTTCTTTTCACACACATCCGAGCATTCGTAGGAAGGTCCACTTTTCCAAGCTTTCCCCCATTTCTCACAACCGCAAGGAGCTGTTGTCTGATGGTCGAAATCCGGCCCTAAGAGTGCTTTATCAACTACGGCCTCTTTGGTCATAGCCGCACCGTTGGTATTCAAACCGTCTAATTCGTAGATCAGCTGGTCGTCTGATTGATAAAGCCGGATCAGCTCTACTTGGCTCATTTCCGTTACCTCGTCTGCAAAATAGGTCAACAACTCTGCTGTTTTGATTTCAGCTACAAATGATTTCGTGGCACTGGGCTGCGTTTGGAGTCCTTGGAAACCCATGAATGAAAGAATAGAAACAAACAATCCTGTGACCACATACTTCGTCGCGTACATAGTTAAATGGTTTTTGGTTAAAAAATTAAGTGGCGGAACAAGGTTTTTGAGGAGCTATTTCTTTTCTAATCAACCGAGGGGCCAACTGACCCAAGGGGAAGTTAGTAGAAGCTTTCAGGAAAGTTCCTGAGAACATAGCTCACTGAGGTTCCGTCCAGTTATTGTAAATGAATCTCGTCACCTTGAGCAACGAGTCGTTGGATTTTCTGTATAGCGGGAATTTTGAAAGGGTTGTAATGTCTATCAGGTCAAGACACTCCAAAAACGGGAGGCCATCAAAGAATATTCTCTTTGACAGCCTAAGTGAGGACTTTTTTATACATTATAGGGAAGGACTATATACCAAATGTCATGGAGCAAGGCGTTTGATTTTCCACTGACCGTCCTTTTGTTGATCGTAGCGAATGCGATCGTGTAGTCGACTGCTGCGTCCTTGCCAAAACTCAAGCATCTCAGGCAACAGTACATATCCTCCCCAATGTGGCGGCTTGGGTAGGACTTCTTCGGAAGCATACTTTTCTTTCAACTGCTGGACGTTTTCTTCCAACAACTGCCGGCCATCGATGACCTGGCTTTGAGGTGAGGCCCACGCACCAATCTGACTTCCTTTGGGGCGGCTCTGAAAGTAGGCAATGGACTGTTCTTCTGAAAGCCGCCGAACCTGCCCTTCGATTCGTACCTGCCGTTGCAAGTCCAGCCAGTTGAACACCATAGCCGCCCTGGGGTTGGCATCCATCTCGCGCCCCTTTTGGCTTTCAAAATTTGTGTAAAAGACAAAACCACCCTCTAACAAACCTTTCAGCAAAACAACTCTGGCAGATGGGCGTCCATCCGAGGTGGCCGTAGCCAGCGTCAGCGCGTTGGGTTCTGGAACTTTCGACTGCTGAGCTTCTTCAAACCATTGCCGGAATTGAGCCACAGGATCGGTCAAAACATCTGAGATGTCAAGGGTACTGAGACGATAATCTTCGCGCAAATCGGCCAGTGATTTCTGAGACATGAGAAAGGTTTTAGTGGGTTAGAGAAAATTTAAAAACACTTACGTAGCTCGCACAAAGATAAAATAAAAAACCCTGTCAACTGGCATTGACAGGGACAAAACAAAAAACAAACACTATGAACAAACACTATCTTTCACACATACCCAAAGAGCATGTGGCTTTGACAATTCTTGGGAAAAATCCTCCCGGCCAAGGCCAGGAGGAATCGATTAATTAAACATATAAAAAACACTCTACCCTTTCGAAACTCCAGGCGACAGTAGACTTTTAGTCTTCGTCGCGGTAATTCACTACCAGGGAGGTTTACAGGGGTAACTCGAGTGAATTAAGCATGTACAATTTATATACCAGGCAAAATTGGGGGATATTGTTAGGGTGCGGAGAGGGGAGAAAAATTCCCCCGACAATATCGCGGGGGACAAAACAAAAAACAAAAACTATGAACAAACACTCACCCTAAATATCTTATACGATCTAAAAATAGATCTGTATTTTTCTTCTGTTATTTTGTGAAACGGGAATTCCTCATTCCGTGTTTCACCCAAACGCCTCTTAATCTGTCATCCAGTCTGGCAGGTCATCTCCACTCTCTCCCATAAAATTCACCTTGCCAGTCTTATTCACTTCAAAAGTCCAAACATGTCGCTTAAGACATCCAGTTATACAAGATTCAAACTTGACCATGTATTTCAATTCCCAGCCATCAGCTAACTTCTTTACCTCTATATCATTGCCGTCGCCATCGGGGCTTAGCAAGTCTACCAAAACAATGTCATCTAATGTTGAAAATGATTGAGCTATGGGCGCTATATTAAGAGACTGGGTTGCTCTTATGTTGAAGGAATTGTGTTCCTCGTCCCACTCTACATGTCTATCAATAACCAAGCCATATTCTTCCAATAAAGTGTTGATGGCATCGCTATTTGTCGTATTATCTCCAAGGCGCAAAGGTGTTGCCCAGCTGGCCTCTCTCTTGTAAACGACGAAGAATCTATCGACTGTTGGAACCGGAAAAGTATGCAACTTGTGTGTCTCTGTTACAACCTTCGCCATTTTGTGATCACTGCGATGAACAGCAATTAATGCGCGGTAGATCGATTCCACTACATCCTCTGGTGCCTTTGCTTCCAGATCGCTGTAACTTCCACCTTTAGAGAGCAAACGCAATGCCAGACGAGTAGCATCTTTTCTGTACTTACTCTGCTTATAAGCAGACAGCGCGTCGCCAGAAGCTCCAATTTCATCTTTATCCGTTTTTGGATAAGCCGTTGCCGAAATCGAAGCCGCACTAAGGCATAAACCAGATAGCAACAAAAATCGGATGGTAATATTTTTAATGGTGACGCTCATCGAACAATTTACTGTAGCATGTTACTCTTTCAATTCTGCTATCCAAATAAGCAAATTGCATACCAATTAAGCGATGAACATAGTGAAATAAATGTGACAGGGTCTTTCAAGAATGAAGCATTATAAAAAGGACAGAGGGTTTTTTTCCGCTATTATTGGAAAGAAACCCTCTGATAAAAAAATGTGTATTCAAGCTGATTTTTATTCTTCGGCAGGCTCCATATCCGGCATGCGATTGCGCGGACTAAACACCCGCTTGACAACGACCTTGAGGCGGAAAGCCAACCAGTACATCACCGGCACGACAATCAGCGTCAGGAAGGTGGCGAATATCAAACCGTAGATAACTGTCCAAGCCATTGTTCCCCAAAAAGCAGCATTGTCTCCACCGATATAATAATTGGGATTTCCTGTTGCAATCAGGGAGAAGAAATCAAAATTGAATCCGATGGCCAAGGGGATCAATCCGAGTACTGTTGTGATGGCCGTCAGAAGAACTGGACGCAAACGGGTTGCACCTCCCTCGACGATGGCTTCTTTCATGGCTGAAAAGGAGAGTTGCTCCATCCGGTCAACCCCCGTTTCTGTCAGCTTTCGCTTGACCAACAAATTGGTGTAATCAATCAATACAATGGCGTTGTTCACCACAATACCAGCAAGCGATATGATACCGACCCCTGTCATAACAATCTCGATGTTCATCCCAGTGAAGACATATCCTAAGAAAACACCAATGGTACTAAACAGTACTGAAAGCATAATGATCAAGGGGGATGTCAAGGAGTTGAACTGCGCTACGATGATGATTAGGATCATAAAAACGGCGATCCCCAGGGCTGTAACCAAAAAGGCTGCCTCCTCGGCCTGTTGCTCCTGTCCGCCGGTAAAGGCCCATTTGTAGTCTTCCGGCATTTCAAAGTCGACCAAGGCATCCTTGATCTCAGCCACCACTTCGTTGGGGTTGAAGTCCTCCAATACATTGCTGTAGATAGTAATCATTCGCTCCTGATCTTTCCGATTGATGGAGCTGTAGGTAGACGAAAAGCTCACCTCTGCAACTGAGGCAATCGGCACTTGACTGATTCGTCCGTTGGCTGGATTACGGAAAGTAATTTTCTGATTGAGCAAATTGCCCAGGTCGTAGCGGTATTCCTCACTCAATCGAATGTTGATGGGATAATCCTCATCGTCTTCTTTGAATTTGGAAACTTCCTTTCCGAAGACCGATGTTCGAATGGCATCGGCAATGGCAAAAGTAGACACCCCATAACGGCGAGCCGCCTCCCGGTCGATGTGAACAACCATTTCCGGCTTACCAATCTTGACATCCTTGTTCAATTCTTCGATTCCACCAATGTTTCTACTCTCAATGAAAGAAATCATTTTTTCAGAAATATCTGCCAATGTCTCCACTTCCTCTCCGGTAATTTCGATGTTGATCGGCTTTTCCTGGGGTGGTCCATCGTTGTTTTTATCCACGACAATTTTTACACCCGGCGCAACATCTTTTAATTCTTCCCGAATTTTTTCCATGATCGCATAAGTAGAAATTCCGATGCGCTCTTCACTTGGTACAAAAGATACGGTCAGACGAGATTTATTGGGAGATGCACCAAATTGCGGACCGGCATTCGGATCGCTGGTATTTTCACCGATCTGGGTCAAAACTGCCTCGACAATGGCCTTATTTTCCTCTACAACTTCAACCACTTTGCGCTCGATTTTCTTCAGTACTTTATCCGTCGCAGCTATGTCTTTTCCCATTGGCAATTCCACAAAGGCATTGACATAGAGCGGATCGGGAGAAGGAAAGAGAATGACCTTCGGCATGTTAGCCCCCAACAACATAATGGTTCCAATCAACAAAACGAAAGTGCCTAAGAAAAGCAACATTGGGTTATACTTATTCAGGGCAAAACGAATGAATCGATCGTAAATATTTTCCAGGACGGGCAGTACCTTATTTTGGAAGAAGAGCGAAGCTGAGCGCAAGAAAAAGAAATTCAGCAGCGTAATACCTGCTACGATCGCCAAAATATTTCTCAGCCATACAACACCATTGACATGGGCCATTGCAGCAATGGCCAGGGCTGTGGCAGAAAAAATCAGGATGTTGCGACGCTTGCGATTGCGGATTTTCACATCATCGGCCTTTTCGTCTACCTTCATCAGGGCCGACGTCAAAACCGGATTGATCACCAAGGCAATGAAAAGAGAAGAAGTCAAAACAACAATTAAGGTAATCGGCAAATAGCGCATAAACTCTCCCATCAGACCAGGCCAAAAAGCCAATGGTAAGAAAGCAGCCAGGGTTGTAGCCGTGGAAGCGATGATTGGCAAAGCAACTTCGCCCGCTCCATACTTCGCCGCCTCAAGGCCAGAATATCCGTTTTGCATATACCGATAAATATTCTCCACGATCACAATGGCATTGTCCACCAGAAGCCCCAGCGAAAGAATGAGCGAGAAGAGCAAAACCATGTTCATAGTATAACCGATCACATTGAGGATCAGAATACCCATCAGCATCGACAGCGGAATCGCCAGTCCAACAAAAAGAGAGTTGCGAATACCGAGGAAAAACAAGAGTACCAAAACCACCAGGATAACCCCGGAGATGATGCTGTTTTGCAAATTGGAAACCATCATCCGCGTCTGTACCGATAAGTCGTTGAAAAGCGTGATGGATACTTCCTCCGGAAATGCTTTTTCCTTGGCCTCATCCACTACCAACTTGATCTTGTCGGAGGCGTCGAGCAAGTTTTCACCACTCTTTTTGATAACATCCAGCGATACGACAGGGCTGAGATCAGCCCGCGCAATACTCGTAGGGTCTTGAAACCCAAAAGTGACCCTAGCAATCTCTTTGAGTGGAATCGCCCGTTGGTTCTCACTTTTGACGATGAGTTCTTCAAACTGCTTCACAGATTTCAACTCACCGATGATGCGAATAGAACGACGAAAATCATTGGTAACGATCTCTCCTCCGGACATCGTAATGTTCTCCGCTCGAATGGCATTCTCAATATCATTGAAAGAAACCTCCATCGCTTCCATCTTGGGTAGGTCCACTTCGATGGCAATTTCTTTGTCCATTACCCCCTTGACATCCACATCGGAAATCTCTTTGAGGTCCTTTATTTTATCCTTGAGATACTCAGAGTAGCGGTCCAGCTCGTCATTGGTAAAAGGTCCGGAGAGGTTGACCGTCATAATGGGCAGCTCTGAAAGGTTGATGTCCAATACCTCCGGCTCCTTGGTCAGATCATCGGGCAATTCTGGCTTGGCCTTATCGACGGCGTCCTTGATCTTGCGAGTCGCATCGTCCAGATCGACGTCGGAATTGAATTCTGCGGTGATGATCGAATAATCCTGCAGAGAGGAAGAGGTAATGGTTTTGACCTCAGAAAGGGTTGCGATCTCCTTTTCGAGAGGACGGGTCACGAGGTTTTCCATATCCTCGGCAGAGTTTCCAAAGTAGACGGTATTGATGTAGACCTTTGGCCATGGAATCTCGGGATAACTCTCTTTGGGCATTGAATTGTAAGACCCTACCCCGAACAACAGGATCATAAAAGCCAAAATGAAAACACTGGTCCGGTTATCGACCGCCAACGTACTGAGAGAGAATTCCCTCAAACCTTCCTTTATAGAATCTACGACTTTCTTCATGTTGAGTAATTGACTTTAGGGTTTTGGCAATAACATTTATGGTCCAAAACTATATTTTGATGGGCTCGCGATCTGATAATCCCCTTGCACCATCTACAATTAGGGATTCTCCTCCTTGCAAACCATCCTTGATGATGACTTCCCCCTCGTAGCTCTCGCCCACTTCGATGAAAACTTTTTTGGCAAACAGACCTGCTGTACCTTTCTCAGCAACAAAAACAAAATCGCGTCCACTCACATCTTGCTGAACAACTTCTACCGGAACGGTTACTGCATTGTCCTCCGAAAAATCATTGATGAACATAATAGCCAATAGGTTGGGTTTTAACAAGCCCTTTGGATTGGACAGTTCCACCTCGACGGCAAATGTCCGGTTGGCCGGGTCGATGGTGCGACCGATCATGCTCACCCGCGCCTCTTTTTCTTCTTCGATGGCCGGAAAGCTCACTTTTACCCTTTCTCCTTTGCGGACAGCCCGCAGGTAGCGCTCCGGCACATCTGCCACCACCTTCACTCGGCTGGTGTTGATGATCTCCACGATGGGACCGCCGGGAGGGGCAGTCTCTCCGGATTCGATCATAACCATGTTGACAACCCCTGAAATTGGAGCATATACATTGGCCTTCGTCAATTGATGGTCAAGACTTTCCAAGCTCTTATCCAGTCTTTCTACATTGTTCTTGGCCTGTAGATATTGCACTTCCGAGCCAATATTCTGATCCCAAAGGCGCTTTTGACGGTCGTACAGCTGTACGGCTAATTCCTTTGATTTTTTAACTTCTTCGATCTGCTTGTCGATGGACTCCAAATCAACTCGGGCGATCAATTGACCTTTTTTGACATAGCTGCCTTCATCTACATTGAGCTTCAAAATGCGGCCACCGGTTTCGGAGCTGGCCATGACGGCGTCGACTGTTTGTACGTTGGATTGAATTTCAACAAAGCGGCTGAAGTTCCTTTTATCGACAGCTGTTGTAGTGACCAGTTGCCGAACTTCTTCTTTTTTGGTGGTATCCAGCTTGGCGATGTCCTTTTGTAATTTTCCGATTGCCGCTTCCAATTCTTTCAATTCGGCCCTTTTTTCCCGCAGGCTTTTTTTCATTCCAGCCAGGTCGGTTGGCTCAGCCTGGGGCGCACTGCAAGCTGCCAGGAGGAATGCGATGGCGAAAAAAGTAATGAGATTTCTCATGACGAATATTTTGTTATGGTGGTTATTTCGATTAATTGCCAAGTGCTTCATCCAGTTGGGCCTTGGCATTCAATAAGTCGTATAGGGCTTGTATACGATTTTGTTGAGCCTGATAGAGGCTTTGTTCCGCTTGTGTCACTTCAATACTGGAGCCTACCCCTTCGCGGTACTTGATCTGGGTGGTACTGAAAATTCGCTCTGCCAAGGCAACATTTTTATCTTGGCTGGCTACTTGGTCTTTGGCATTGAGATAGCTTTCCCGGGCGTTGGTCACTTCCAGGTCGATGGCCTGTTCGAGCATGCGTTTTTGGTTGCGAGCCATCGCCAATTGGAGTCGAGCCCGCTGTGCTTTGGCCTTTTTTTCAAAGCCATCGAATATCGGCACGTTGAGCTGAACGCCAACCAAAGCGGTTGGAAACCAAAAACCATCTTCGTGAAAAAGTTGATTGCCCTGATAGGAATAGCTGTAAGAAGCAAAACCATTCAAACTGGGCAGGTAACCAGCTTTGATGACATCCACATTGATTTCGTTGAGTTGGATGCCCATCTCTGCAAGTTTATACTCGGGACGGTTGTAGTAGTTTGGTGCTTCTGTAAGCTCCTCGCCAGTCGCCTCTTGGAGCAATGACTCGATGTTATCGGAAATCACCAATTCTTCATCCTGTGGAAAGCCAATGGTAAATTCCAAAAAGTTGAGGGTCAGTTGCAGCTGGCGGCTCAGATTTTTGCGTTCGGTCCGAAGGTTGGCCAGCGACAGTTCGAGGCGATCGACATCCAATTGCTCCACAAAGCCGGCATCATAGGTCTTCTGGGTTTCATCGAGCATTTTTTCCAGATTTGTAATATTCTTATCAAGCATTTTCATACTCTCCTGGACAATCAAAGGTGGCAGATAAGCTTCGCGAACCTTGTTGTATAGCTTTCTTTCTTCGGTGATTAATTCCTGACCCACATAGTCGCGGTAAACCCTAGCAGCTTTGAGCGCCTTGAGGTAGGACCCATCGACAATCAAGCTGTTCAGGTTGAGCCCCATGTCGAAATTGTTTCGGAGGGCAAATTGTGCTTGGCGGGTGTAACCCTCCGGCAACATGCCGTTGTTTCCTGCCTTGACAATCTCGTCAAATGCTTCCGGCAGTACGGAGGTAGGTACCTCAAAAAAGTGTTGATACTTGACCGATCCATCCAGTTTGGGTAGGCCGATGGCACGGCTTTCAATGATCTGCTCTTCGGCATCGTCGATGTTCATCCGGGCGTTGGCCAGGGTCAGATCGTGTTCCTTTGCGTAATTGAAGGCTTCCGCCAGGCTGAGCGTGGTCTTATCCTCTTGGGCCAGCAGACCATTGCCCTGCCAGCACGACAGGAGCGCAAAAATAAAAACGAAGTTTCTCATAACGACTCATTTACCAGAATACTTATCTAATAGCTTTAGTCCTTTTTGGGAGGCAACCCCATGTAAGTGATACTTAATAAACTCCTTAAAGAGTGTTTCTTTGTTGTACTTGCGCAACGGAAATAGATCTTCATCTACCACCGAGGATGTTTTGCCGATATACAGCTTCGCGACGATATCCGAGTCTATATCTGAGCGATACAAACCCTCTTCGATACCTCGATCTAGGTTGTTTTTAATGACAAAGTAGACATGTTTCTGGTGCAAGGCTTGGATCAACTCCCAACTGTCGCGATAATACTTATGTAAATCGTATAGCGTTCGTGGGGATATCGAACGAAGTTGCTGTAAGATGTACTTACCAATGTTAAGGATTTCCTCAACGGCATTTCCTGCATTCTCAACAATCGAATGAATGGCTTCCTTCTCCGACTCGATGAGCTTGGCAAAAATTTGTTGAATCAAATCAGCTTTGTTGCTAACAAATTGATACAATGTCTTTTTTGACATACCTAAATCTCGCGCTATATCATCCATGGTAACACTTTTGATACCATAGCGCATGAACATCATTTCTGCTTGGTTCAATACTTTTTTTCTTGCTTCCATCTCCACCAAAAACGCCGGAAACTTTAATAAGTTCTGCAGTTTCCTAAGTTTTTTTATAATTTTTTTCAACCCTCTCCGCGGCAAGATAAGCCACTTGTCAACTGCCCTGTAGCGCTGGCCTTTGACCAATCCCTTGCACTAAGCGACCTTCCACCTAAACGCTTATTGCAACTTGGTTGCGCTTATGGCGAATTTGCTTATCTTTGCAATAACGATGACTGAATCACTAAAACAGTCGCTCCTTAAACTCTAAATCTTTGGAAATGGTGCCACAAACTTTTGAAGAATGGAAAAATTGTATTGTCAACGATTGCAAAATCAAGTTGACGAAGTCGTTTGCCAAAGAAAGATTGGGTGTCTATGAAAATATGAATCATCCTGAAACGCGAAAATTTATCGAGCTGTATGGCCACCAACACCTAAGCAACATTGTCTACTGGTACAAAAGGGTACTGAGATGATGCGAAGGCGTCTGTTATTACATTAAAAAAAGGCAATAGCTTTTCGCCATTACCTCTCTATTGTGATTCACGCTCTTAAAATTTATGCCTTCTTCTTGGGTAGCTTCGAAAAATATTCCTGGCTCATCTTGCGGACAACTCCCGATAACAATATAAGGGCTATAACATTAGGGATGGTTCCCAATGACATGGCCATATCCCCCAGGTCCCAAACAACTTCCAAAGAAAGAATAGCCCCCAAGAAATGCATCCCAACGTAGATGACTCGGTAGGGTAAAATCGCCTTTGTGCCAAACAGATAAATTGCACAACGGTCGCCATAATAGCTCCAGGAGATGGCTGTGGAGATGCCAAAAAGCAGTACACAGAAGACCACCAAATAAATTCCAAACGATCCCAGGCCCTCTGCATAAGCCCACATGGTCAGTGGAGCGCCGTTTTCCACTGCCTGACCATGCAGTTGCGTTGTCTCTTTTCCATCCGCTCCCATAGCAACAGCCACTCCCCCGCTCTCCGGGAAGCGGATTTTACCACTGAACAATTCCGTGCGAGCCGCATCCACGTAAAAAGTTTCAATCGCCACTTCGTGCCAGGCCAATAAAACTGTAGCCCCCTCTTGTTGTATCCCATTTTGAATGTTTAGCTCCAAGGGAAAGTCAGGATCAACAGCTTCGAAGCCTTGATCGGTTTGTTGCACAAAGCTGATGTCGCCGGAAGATAGCGCCAGCGTAGTGGGGGTCGTTTGCTTCCATACCCCTGTCGTTAAAATGACCAAGGCAGTGATGCTACAAATCAAGATGGTATCAATAAAGGGTTCCAACAGGGCGACAACCCCTTCCGAAACGGGCTCATCGGTCTTAGCAGCTGAGTGGGCAATGGGCGCAGAGCCTTGTCCAGCCTCATTGGAAAACAAGCCCCTGCGGACACCCCAAAGCAGGGTTTGCAGAAATACGCCTGTTCCAGTCCCAGCCACGCCAGCAGTTGGATTGAAAGCTTCTGTAAAAATAAGCTGAATCGATGGCAAAATTTCTCCAGCATTCAGAACAATGACGGTGATTCCTCCCAAAACGTAAATGGCAGCCATGGAAGGTGCCAAGTAGCTGGTCACCCGACCAATGCGCGAGATACCTCCGATGATAACCAAGCCGACAACAGCCGCTGTAACACAACCACTGATCCAAGGCGACAATCCAAAGACGGTATGCATCAGATCGGAAATGGTATTGGCTTGTATGGCATTTCCCGAAACAAAGGCAGCCAAAATAAGGGCAAAGGCAAAAAACAAAGCCAATGGCCGCCACTTCTTTCCCAGCCCTTGCTCAATGTAGTGCATTGGGCCACCCGATACCGTCCCAGATTTCCCATCGGTATCTGGCATCTCGACCCGAAAGCGCTGCGCCAGGCTAACCTCCGAAAATTTGGTCGCCATCCCAAGTATGGCCGTTACCCACATCCAGAAAATGGCGCCCGGGCCACCCCAGTGAATGGCCAAAGCCACACCCGCAATATTGCCAATCCCAACAGTGGCTGAAAGGGCCGTCGTCAAAGCCTGAAAATGGGTCATATCCCCCGGCGCATCCGGATCGTCAAAATCTCCTCTGACCACCGCAATGCCATGCCGCAGGCGCCTGAATTGCAAGAAGCCCAGTCGAATACTCAACCAGAGCCCTGCCCCCAAAAGGCTGATCATAAGGACGTATTCGAGTACATTGCGAAAGGGATCAAGAAAAAGAAGTATCAATTGTTCCATCGTTAGAAAGGATTTGTGGGAGCGATCAAAAAGATTTACCCGACAAAAGTGTCTTTCGATAAAACAAGCCCAAAATGGGGTCAGAAGGAATCCCAAAAAAGTCGGAAAAAGGGATTCAAAATACTACTGACAAAAAATGGTCGGTAAGCGACATCACTGATTTACAAGAACTTACAAATCCTTCAAGGCATTGGGGATGTGGAGGTTTACGGGAGGGATGCGTAGGCGAATGAGGCGCTCACGCTCGGGCGAAGATTCAAAAAGGACTTCCTTGAGCTGCTTTCTATCCAGGGAGGTGCCTCCTTGTTGCCGAGCAACTTCGTCCAGCAGACTACTCAACAATCGGATGAGTTGGTTGTGATCCTGGATGTCGTATTCCTTGCCATTCCGGCTGCCCTTCTTCGGCTTTATCTCCAACCAGCCATCCGCCTCCTGTTGCTTGTGTTGCGCAAATTTTAGGAGCAAATTAAAAGGGCTACGGGTCAAGGTGAGCGGCAATTCAGCCGGCCAAGGCAAGCCTTTGAGTCGAATGATATGAACCACTTTACCGCTGGCCGATTTGTGGCGGTCGAAATACAGATACAAATGACCAGGCTGAGGTACGACAAACTCCGATAACTCCTTGACCCAACTCAAGGCCAACGCAAAGAAGATCATAATGAGAGAGGTCTTGAAAACCGCAGCCATCAAAATCAATATGGGATCGTCCGCATAAAGCTTATACAGTTGAGCCACTGTCGTAAAAGCGATGCACAGCACGGACAGCCAGGCCAGGATTTTCAAACCTCGCTTATCGAAGGACTCCCAAAGTATCCAGCCCAAAAATGGCAGCGTTGGCACTAGTGCATAAATGACATCCAATACGACAGTAAAATGCGATGGCCCAGCAGCAAAAGTGCTTAGGATGGCTAAGAAGCAGATGAGAAAAGCCAGGAAAATAAAGGGAAACCACGCCTTGGATTGCAAGAGAAATTCAATGGGTTTGGGGATGTGCCGAAAGGTTGGCAAGGCCATCAAAATGAATAGGCTATTGAGCAGAGAAAGAATACTCCGCAGACCATCCAGTAGGGTTTTCTGCTTTGCTTTGCGGGCTTCTAGTTTGTCGAGAGCAGCTGTAAAGCCTCCATCTTCCAGGCGAGCACCATCCATGTTTGCCAACTCGGCGTCCAGCGCCTTTTGAACAACCTCCACCTCCTGATTTGTCTGATTGGCAAAATACACCTCTACACTGCCAGAAAAACTCCAACACAAAACAGACAGGGCCAGCCAGACCTGTCCAAAGTCTTTTTGCTTGCGCCCGATGTGCCACCAAATCCCCAGCAATGCGACAAAAGCAAAGAAGCCTGTTAGAATTTGCCAATAACCAAAAAAGGTCAACAATTCCAACTCTACTAACGATTCGTAAAACAGCTGAGGCTGTTGCATGTATGGCAGGTTTGATCCAGCGCAAAATTAAAAAAAGTTTCCCGCCTCTCCTTGCCGGGCGGCTGGAGGGCGGGAACGGAATTGTCAGCATTAAGAAAATAAGACTTTCTGTACTTCTTTCTGGAGAGCGGCGCTGACAAATAAGGACACCGCATCTACAGGTTTATATCTTTTCAGCCACAGCCGCTCTTAGGGCTGTTTGCCGTTGGCTAGAACTTCAATAGAGGACTTTTTATCCTTGATCGGAACACCCATCACAACTTGTCGGAACTGGTTGACCGGATCGTAGGCGACTGCCTCACCATCGTTGAGACCCAGCAACTCTACTTTTATGTTGCGCGTTTTAGCATTTTCTTCAAAATCCTCGAAAATGTCCATGATATCGGGATGAATTGTACGCGCTTTGGCTGCATCAATGATTACATGAGAGTCGTCTGGCAACTGATCCAACGTACGCTGGATGCTCGCCTTGTTGAGGAAACTCACATCTTCTGACAGCTCGATACGTACAGGTTGTCCCTTTACATAATCCTCCGGATTGAAGTGGTAAGGTACTTTGTAATTGTTCCATAGGATGTGGAAAACTGCCACGACCATACCCAAACCAATACCTGTTAAAAGGTCTGTAAATACAATCCCCAAGATGGTTACAATGAATGGGATAAACTGAGCCCGACCCTTGCCGTACATTTGGCGGAACAATGCTGGCTTAGCCAATTTGTAGCCAACAAGTAGCAGGATGGCTGCCAAACTCGCCAACGGAATCATGTTTAAGAAACTTGGAATGGCCATGGCACAAACCAGGATCAAAATTCCGTGGAAAAAGGCAGAAGCCTTTGTTTTACCACCAGACTGGATATTCGCAGAACTACGTACAATTACTTGTGTCAGTGGAAGTCCACCAATAAGTCCAGATATGATGTTACCAACTCCTTGGGCGGTTAGCTCTCGATTCGTAGGTGTTATGCGCTTTTGTGGATCGAGTTTATCGGTTGCCTCTACGCAAAGTAATGTTTCCAAACTGGCAACAACCGCGATGGTCATTGCAATCACATAGACCCGTGGATTACCCAGCTGGGTAAAGTCGGGCAGGGTGAACTGACCGAAGAATCCTGCAAGAGAATCCGCCACAGGGATGCTCACCATCTGGTCTGGCTTAAGTGCGTAGCCATCCATTCCAGCAAACACAACACCCATTGTAATTCCTGCGATCACAGCTACCAACGGTCCCTGAATAAGTCGGGAAGTCGGCAACTTCTTCATAAAGGGCTGCTCCCACAGGATCAGAATTCCCAGAGATACTGCGGCGATGATCAACGCGCCCGGACTGATATAGTCCACCATGTAACTCAACTCGCTAAAGGTATTGTGACCGTCGACCTGATTGAAGGCAAAATCGCCCTCCGGGTCTTTGTCATAACCAAAAGCATGAGGAATCTGCTTTAGTATGATGATGATTCCAATCCCTGATAACATACCTTTGATGACAGAGGATGGAAAGTAATATCCAATAACACCGGCCTTCAGAAAGCCGAGGATCAACTGAATGATACCAGCCAAAACGACCGCTAGCAAAAACGTTTCGAATGCCCCCAATTCTTGAATGGATGTCAATACGATGACAGCCAAACCGGCGGCTGGTCCACTCACCCCAAGGGGCGATCCACTGAGTAAGGCAACAACGATACCACCGACCATACCGGCGATAATACCGGAAAAGAGGGGCGCGCCCGATGCCAAAGCGATACCCAAACAGAGGGGAACCGCTACCAAGAATACGACGATACTAGCAGGCAAGTCGTATTGCAAGTTTGAAAATAATCCTTCTTTCTTTTGAGAACTCATTGCACTAAATGTTTGCACCCCGCTGACAGGGTATTTTGTAAAGAAAATGTCTTATAATCTTTCAGCCTGCAAATGCTGCTGACAGTTGTCGGAGATAATCGTCTCAACAAGCTCATAAGTAGCTTATTATGCAGACATTAAATCCGTATATAAAAATTAAAAAACGTTGTGGTTAGCCTAAAATACCAAAGCTCAGTGCGACCTCTAAATAAATAGAATGTGCTGTTCTGTAGCTGTTGCTAGTGTTTGGCTCCTTTCTGAGTGCAACATGAAAGTGCCAATACAGCTACTTTATTAAAAGAAAGAGATTTTCTATTGAAAGACAATGGCGTTAACCAAAGTCGAAAATTCTTAAATATTTTACTTGAATAAGTTCTTTGAAAAGAAAAAATTTACTCAAGTACAAGTGAAAACATATTATTTCGTAATTGGTTCGGTTCTGTCAGACAGTCTGACCATTACCACCGTTAATGGCTTTAAAAACCATTTCCTTGTAAAATTCAATTATGGCATCCTCTCCTTGAACAACATCTGTTAAGCGAGGCAAATGCTCTGCAAAGTACCGCTGGTGGTGTGCTCCTTCGATCACTGTGGATACCAACATATGTGAATATTTGTAGGCTGGATCGATCTCGAGGATGATGTCACTTATGCGGGCAACCAACTTTTTGTAGCCGGCAAAAACACCTTCCTTGTTTTCACGATCCACTTCTTTCGTCAAGTAAGCCTTTGAAGACTCCGCAATTACAATACGGTTGAGTTTGATCTCATTGACGTGCGTGTAATTTCGGTCCTCCTGCACCTTTTCCGTTAGCAAAACGATGGATCGCTCCAAGCGTTCTTTGGCACTATCGATGTTGGTCAACTTGAAGACCAACTGATATTCCATCCATCCCCAGTACCAAGAAGTTAGGTACAACAATAACTTGTGCTTGCTTTCGAAGTAACGGTATACTGACGCTTCCGTAGATTTGATGGCTTTTCCGAGTTTTCGAAATGTAAAACCTTCGAAGCCCATCTCATCGATCATGTCTATACTACCTGCAATTATCCTACGTCCCAGATCACTAGATTGTGGGTCCTTGAGGAAAATGCATTTATTTACCTGTATGCTGACTTTTGATAATAGATTATGCATTATCATCTATTTCGTGTAAATATAATAGCAATACTATTGAAATTGCAAGTTTTATCACTGTTTTCTACTAATTTCCTTTTAGACTTGATGATATTGCCTCCCATTCTTCTTTTAATATACCATAACTGACAGAATCATGGTATTGTCCATCGACGATTCGAGCCTTGCGATATTGAGCTTCCTTGCGCATTTGCAGCTTTTCGGCCAGCCGCATCATGGCCGTATTTCCCGACCAAGTAGTCAAACCGATGCGAACCAGTGCAGGTTTTTCCGTAAAAAGGTGATCAATCCACTGTTTTAGTGCAATGCAGCCAATGCCTTTGCCCCAGAAGTTTTCATCAAAAATGACAATTCCAATTTCTAACCAATTGGTTTCTTTGGACTTCCAATACCAGTTAACCTCTCCGATGAGTACGTCAGAGGTTCTGCTGGCAATGATCTTTTTATGTGGCAAAGGGTCTTTTCCGCTGGATAGCATCTCCCGAAAGCAAGCCATTTGCTCTTTTAATTCAGCTTGGCTTGCTTTAGGGAAATACGGCCCGTTCATGCGATGGTAAGCTCTGTGGGGCAGCTGCGCTGATAGATAGGCATCCAGGTCATCCAGCTCAAGTTGGCGGAGATAAATATTCATTTGCGAAGCATTTGTAGCCCAACAAATGTACAGTTTAACAAGGAAGACTGCAGCTGATGCCCTACAGGATTCTCATTTTATAGTTAAAGCTAGGGTAATAAATGATGGTTACTTGCTGTTCTATCCCCTCAATAAATTGAAATTGGGTGACGGCCTTTTTCAGATTCTTTATCATCCGGCTGCGGGACATCACAGGACTGTAGCCATCATCCAGGGCATAGAAATCCTTGAATTTGATCTTTATGTCCCCCTCTTTCACTTTACCGGCATTGTCTATGGTAATTTTAATTCTTATCTCGCCATTGAATTTTCCAACGGTACTTCTATCGATCACTGGCTTGTCGATTACCAACCGATTACCCAGGCCCTCAAAGTAGGCAGACACATCCCTGTTTTTGAAGGTGATGCGAAAGCTCAATTCTCTGGGATTGTAAATCGGCTCCTTGGTCTGTGGATTATAAGTAGAAATCATGGGCGACCACTTTCCACTGGTGTATGTGACCAAGAGTTGGCAAATCCGATCAATTTCGTTGTGTAATATCCGTGGTGTATTCTCGTTTTCTCTGATCTCAAAATCCGGTGCAATACAACCGTCTTTCAGCACCCTAATCTTAATGTTGAAGGTCCCAATAAACTCATTTTCAGCAGCCATCCTGGGAAATTGAACATTGTTTAGTACAAATTCTCTCAAAAAAGCTGTTGTACAATCGAGGCTCGAGCAACCGGGCGCCAATGGATACGGACGGACCTCCTGGCCAATCGTATCAGTGTTCCTCATATCATCCAAATCTGTTTCGCTGTCCTTCCTTGTGGCATTGCGCACTTGATGGTCGATGGAAACTTCAACATCCATTTTGTCTAGTTGTATGGGGTTTTCAGTTGCATTGTAGTAACCTTCGTCATCCAATTTTACCAACTGCGAAGGTGGCGTGAATGCCTGCTTGTAGTCATTGTTGCAAGCTGTAAAAAGTAATAACCCGAAAAATAGGTATAAGCATGTTGGGTGTAATTTTGAGTTTTTCATGAGAGCGGTGTTTGTAGAGTTTTGGTCAAGGGATAAAGTGCAATCAGCGGTAGTCCTTACTTTACAAGATCGTGTCGTTCAAAAAACCGAAAATGAGGCTCTACGAGAGAGCCTCTGAAAAAATGGTAAACTAGGAATCTATACCCTTAGGATGTCACTACTCGTGGAGGAAGCGTTCTTTGACAAAGACCACTTCTTTCTTGGAATTTAGAGATGCACCGACGATGCCTTGATGGCTGTGGCACTGCTTAGCGTGCGCTAGACGAATGCACCAAGAAAGAAATGCACAAGTAGGTTTGGGTAATAGAAAAAAGAGTCGGTAAGTGCAGTAGATTTTTTCTCATTATATGGGTGTTATCGGTTTATCCAATATCATTAGAACTTGCTCAGCTTGTCATTCCCATTCGATCAGACAGGAAAATAGTTTGACAGAAAGCTTTTAACTCGAAGTGCAGATAATGATATCCTAGCGACACGAATGGGTCATTCGATGCCGGGAAGCGTTTTCTCAAATTTTTACGCAGCGTGTGGGCTTTTACAAATAGGTTTTGTTGTGGTCTGACTACTGATTGCTGAACGGAGGTGATTTTTAAAATTTAGTATTCTCCAACAGTAAATCGCAGTCGTATAGCTTCATTGTGTTCTGATGATCAATACAAAATTGAACAAATAGAACTCTACACAAAGTTACAAAAAAATGAATACCAAATACGTAAAATACTGTTTTTTAGTAAGTTACATTTATCCAATTTTAGAAAATTTGGGTTCCAATTGGATTTTATTATATTGTTGGAAATAACTGGAGTCAATAAAATCCAAAAAATACTTAATGGAGCAACTAGTCAAAGAGATCACCGATCTAATCGATCGAATAGAGAAATGCAAAATAAATATAAAAAATGAGGGTGGACCGAATGAATTCAGAGATTTCGTAGGACCCAAAAAACCTGGTAAACCCGGCATCGGAAAATCGACCTTACAAAACTGGATAGAAAAACTTCAAGAACTCCGATTGCTTGCGAAAAGAGAGAAAAAACTCTCGGGCAAGAATGAAGATAAACTCAATAAACACATCAGAAATATAAAATTTCTGGAAGCAAAGGTCGCAGATTTCTTACACTCCAAAGAAAAGGCAGCAGAAGTCACTTTGGTCAAAAGACTGTACCTCTATTTTTTCTACTTGGAGCATGAACCCAGCGAACCAAAATTGGGACGCGCAGTAGTCGAACTCTTCAGCAACGAGACCGCCGAACTCCTTAATGTTCCAGATGGAATCCGCAAAAATTACAACGGAAAATACCACCTATCAGAATCCAGGGTGTTGACCCTGGAGTTAAATGCCGCAGTTCAAAACCGCCAACTACACCTCAAGGCATACTGCTCGGACTTGAACGAGGATGGCATCTTTCTAGGTGCTTACCTAACTTACGAAAACAACCACATTGTACAAGGCACCGTGGCGATGACCCCTATCCCGACAACTCCTTCATTCGAGCCCCAAATTTTATCCTTCACACAAAATAGGGAAGCATTCGAAGCTGTACCCGATACCATCAGAGCCTATCTATCTGTAAAAAAGTACAGCTATCAAACCATCCCGAATTACATCCATTCCCAAGACTTATTGGACAGGTACATAAAAGAAAACGCCAAAGAAAAACCTGAACTGAGGTTTATTGAAACGCTCCGACCAAAGGTGTACTTGTCTTTCCCCAACTCTTCGATCAAGGATGAAGTCTTTCTTACCAATGAAGCCAGGATGAAAGCTTTGAAGCAAAAATTGGACGAGACCTTTTCCAACAAGTGCGACATCGAGTATGTCAATAAAAAATACGACTCCTTGCGACAGCGGATCACTCCACCTCCCAGCTTTGAGATATTGAAAAAGGCCCGTTTTTTCGTTTTGGTCTACACGGCCACGGACAAGGGCTCGCTTTGCTTGGTGCAGCTGGGATGGGCCATGGCCAACTGCAAAAAGGTGATGCTGTTCCATGAAAAAGGGGCCATTTCCGGCAACATCGAGCGGCTGGACCGAATGGGGGTAATCATTAACCCTTTCGTAAACAATGATGAGGGCTACGAAACAGTCTACAAAAAGCTAGAATTGGCCATAGCAGAGGATTTGCGCGATTACATTTTTCAAGCAGGTAGCACTTCCAATACCGAGTAGCCAAACCTATGTGCCATCGCCATCAAGAAAGCTGCATATGCTCAACTGGTAGATACGTGGAATTAGGATTGGCTTTGAAATATTAGAAAAAAACATCTATTTTCCTGGCTCAATGGATAACAAAGACTCGACCTGCCAGCAATCCTCTTTTCGCAAGTTGTACGAAAGACATTCGGATGTCATTCGCAATTTCCTCTATTACAAAACGGGAGATTCGGGTTTTGCAGAAGATGCTGTTCAGGAATCCTACTTGCAACTTTGGAAAAAATGCGCCGACGTCCCCTTTGAAAAAGCCAAAAGCTTCCTGTTTGCCGTCTCCAATAATTTGATGTTGGACAAATTCAAGCACCAAAAGGTAAAGCTTAAGTTTTTTAGCCGCAAACAGAAGCAGACGACAAATGAAACACCAGAATTTCTGCTAGAAGAACAAGAATTTAAGCAAAAGCTGGAAAGCGTCATCAGCGAATTGCCCGAACCTCAGAGGGTTGTCTTTCTGATGAGCAGGATCGACAAGATGAAGTACAAAGAAATTGCCCAAGCACTGGATATTTCCCAAAAAGCCGTAGAAAAAAGGATGCACAAGGCCCTTTTGTGGATGAGAGAAAAGATTGGCAAGGTCTGAAAAAGGTAGGGTTTTTAAGGGCTTAGCAGTTATAAAGATGACGGACGATCTACAACAGGGACAAACAATGTTAATGTATCATGAAGAAAAATCCGATGGATGACACCTTTTTGGCCAGGTGGCTGAACGGACAACTGACAGAAGAGGAGTTGGCTGAATTTGAATCGTATGAGGACTTTCAGACCTACAAGAAAATTGTGGACGCCACCGACGAACTGGAAATGCCCAAGAGAGATAAGGAGGCTGGCTGGGAGGCATTGCACCAGAAAATGGACCAGCGGACAGCAAAGACCAGAAGGCTGAATACCTGGTGGAAATATGCCGCAGCCGCAGCTATTGTCTGCCTCGTAGGCTACTTTGCCTTTTTCCCGTCCAACGACTGGGAAACCCATTCAGCAGCCTATGCCCAACAGACATCCGTGGTGCTTCCCGACGGATCAAAAGCCCTACTGAATGCCGGTTCTGACATCCGTTTCAATCGCAAAACTTACGAACAAAGGAGAACAATAGATTTACAAGGCGAGGTGTTCTTTGAGGTCATCCCAGGAGCGGAGTTTACTGTAAAAACCCCCAATGGAGAGGTCAGGGTGTTGGGTACCAGCTTCAATGTGCGTTCCAGGGAAAATAAAATCGAAGTAGCTTGCTTCACCGGGAAAGTCGGCTTGAGTTTTGATGGATTCCAAGCAATGGAACTCATTCAGCCGGGCGACCGGGTGGTGGCCAAAGACCAACAGATTGTCCAGAAAAGTACCGCAGAACGGAGCAGCCTCCAACCAGGTTGGGCGCAGGGCGAAGCAAAGTTTGTACAAGCAGCCTTCATTGAGGTAATCGAAGAGTTCAAAAGGCAATTCGACATCGAAATCGAATACCCCTCTGAACTGCTGGAATATCCGGCTTACACGGGTGGATTTCCAATAAATGACCTCGAAGCAGCCCTACAGATTGTATTTTCATCTGCAGGATATCGATACAGCATAAATGGCAATAAGGTTGTACTGTCCAAGTAAAGGTCCATAATTTTAAAAAAAAATGCATCATCACATAGGGGGATCGAAATTTTAAAATGTCTTGAGACAGGAATGTTCTGTTCTAGGCATTCATTCAGCTCTAAATAATTTATTCATGCTGAAACACCTGATAGCCGTTATCGTTTTCCTCCATCCGCTCCTTCTTTTCTCCCAGGTGAGCATTAGCGGCGACTTTCAGGCTGCCCCATTGACAGAGGTCATCCAACAGTTGCAAACCCAACACCCCTTGGTTTTTTCCTACACCGAAGATGTTGTCGACAATCAAAAAATCACTGCCTCCTTTAAGCAACTTCCCCTTCAACAAGGATTGGAGCTACTACTCGAAAAGACGGACCTCTCCTTTGAGATTGTCCAAGAGCACTACATCGTTTTGACGCTCGAAGAAGCTACCGCTGTTTCACTGCAGGGCATTGTTTTGGATGAACAAGGGCATCCACTTCCATTTGCAAGCATCCTCTCCAAAAAAACGCTGAAAGGTACAACCACGGATGAGAATGGCTCCTTCCGGTGGGAAAATGCAATTACAGCATTCGATAGCTTGCTCATTAGCTATGTGGGCTATGAGTCTGTGCTGATTAGCGTAGAGCAACTGGCTGAGGCTCCAAGTATTCGCCTAAAATCTCAGGCCCATTCCTTCCCCGAAGTTCTTGTGAAAGGCTACATCACCACTGGCATTGAACAGGCAAACGAGCTGGACCATGTGATCCTCCGACCCAATAAGATAAATGTAGTTCCGGGTTTGACCGAGGCCGATGTTTTGCAAATGATCCAATTGCTGCCCGGCGTTCAAAGCATCGACGAATCTGCCACCGGCCTGCACATCCGGGGCGGAACACCAGATCAAAACCTGATTCTTTGGGATGGCATCCCGATTTACAACAGCGGCCATTTCTTCGGGATGATCTCAGCTTTCAATCCCTACATCGTCGATCGGGTGCAGGTGTACAGAAACGGATTTGGCGCGGAGTACGGCGGGCGGGTTTCGAGCGTAATCGACATCCACAGCGTAGAGACAATTCCAGATCGGACGAATGTCAATGCTGGCATCAATTTCACCCATGCAGATGTCTCGCTGGTTCAGCCGCTTGCCAATAAAAAGGCTGCCCTTGTTTTGTCTGCGCGAAGAGCTTATACCGACCTAATAGAAAGTCCGACTTATAAAAAGCTGTCGCAACGCATCTTTCAACATGGCAAAATCGACGACGCACAGGGCGCCATCAAGCAGGAAGACGGATTGGATGCAGCCGTTGATTTCAACTTTACCGACTTACATGCCAAGTGGCTTTGGAAGCCAGACAAAAACAACCAATTTGCCTTAAGTGGCTTCGGAATTTTTGACCAGCTAAATTTTCGATTCGACGATTCAAATGACAACATCCAAGTCAGAGACAAAGTAGACTTAGACAATTTTGGCGGAAGTGCCAAGTGGCTGAAAAATTGGAATTCGAATTTCTCCACTTCTGCTTCGATGAGCTACACAAAGGTCAAAAACACTTTGCGATTCCTTTTCGATGAACGCAACCAGGATGTCTTTTCCCACGACTTTATCCAAGCAAATAACATTCGAGACTTTACCTTTCGATTGGAAAATAAGCTTTCCGTCCACAAAAATTTCGACCTCCAATTTGGATTTCTGCGCTCTGCCTTGCAAGTCAGCCAACATTGGGCCGATGTAGGGGAAGAGGGTGAAAAAATAGACAGCTACGCCAATATCTATTCCGGACATTTTACGATGAACTTTCACCTTGGCTCCACCTTGCGCATTCAGCCCGGCATCAGGTTGACCCTGGCCAAAGAGCAAAACCAAGCGGTCTCCGAACCTCGTCTTTCGCTGGTCTATCAGCCCAGTAAAAAGTGGCAATTCAGAACCTCCGCAGGCCGCTATTTCCAGTTCATCAGCCAGGCCATCGAGCTAAATGATTTGGGCCTAAACCAAGAAATGTGGATACTAGCTGGCAGCGATCGCAATGCACCCATTACCAAAAGTCTACATTATTCCAGTGGCTTTCTGTACACTGCCGGAACATTTCAACTAGAATTGGAAGGCTACTACAAACGATTATCCGGACTGACCTCCTTTTCACCAGTATTCATCAACAGCTTCCGTTTGGACATAGACGCAGAAGGAACCGGCAGGGCCTGGGGCATCGACCTGCTGCTGAAGAAAAAATGGAAAAACTACGAAAGTTGGATTTCCTATTCCTATGGGCGCGTCTTTTACAACTTCGACATCTACAACGAAGACAATCCTTTTCCCGCTCCGAACGATCGGCCACACAACCTCACTTCCATGCACCAGCTGAAGTGCAAAAACTGGAATTTTTCTCTGAGCTGGAAATTTGCCTCTGGCAAAGCCTACACCCAAGCCGATGACTTGTACATGGAGGATATGGAGGTTTTTCCCGAATACGCCTACGATAGAGCAAACGCAAATCGGCTCCCTGTTTTTCACCGCCTCGACGCCTCTGTCCTGTACCGCTTTTATCCCAAACCCAAGCGCATGGAAGGAATGATCGGCCTTTCTGTATTGAATCTCTACAATCGGCACAACATCCTGAGTAGAGAGTATTTTACGTTTTACAATGACGAAGAAGAAATACACGAGCTTGGCGACTTAGATCGCTCGATGTTGCGGTTCACCCCCAACCTGGTTTTACGCCTTTCCTGGAAATAAACGACGCCACCATCTGCAATAAATTTGCTTCGCTGGCCGCATCTCTTCGATGCGTCGCAGGGCTGTTCTCCTTTCCACAAATAGCAAGTTGAATTTTTATGGAAAATATTTTTCTCTCTGTGGTAGGGTATTTTGAAGTTGGTTCAATCTAAGGTAAAAGCACATTTCAAATATCTTAAGTTTTACCATTATGAAGAATACGACTTTCTGTCTTTTTTTACTGTTTTTTCTAAATGGCCTCTTTGCTCAAAACTATACCGACTACATTGGTGCAGGGCATAATGAGGGACTTGTAATCACGACCAGTCACAACCAAAGCGCAGACATGACCGGTAACAAATCTGCCGATGGTTTTCCAGTGACAGATGTGGAGCTATTGGCAGATGCCTCCCGCTTCTTGGCCCAAGCGTCTCTGGGCTACGATTATGAGATGATCCAAATGACAGCAGCCATGGGTTATGAAGCCTGGTTGGACGAGCAGTTCACGCTGCCACAGCAAAGCATAACGGAGCAAATGTTGGTGATAGCCTCCTACTACGCCGATCCAGGTGAAGAAGGCATACCGACCGCCTCGATGCGGGAATTTAGAAGTGCCTGGTGGGAAAACAGCATGAAAAATTCCGATTTGTTGCGGCATAAAATCAATTATATTTTCAGCCAAATATTTGTTGTCTCAGCCTTTGGCAGCGACCTTTTTGAAGACATTGGATACCTAAGCTCCTCTTACTACGATATGCTTGGACAGAATACCTTTGGCAACTACCGGAAGTTGCTCAACGATGTCAGCCGGCATGTTTCAATGGGACTCTACCTCAATCATCTGAACAATCCCAAATCGAATCCAGCACAAAATATTCACCCCGACGAGAACTACGCACGAGAGGTCATGCAGTTGTTTTCCATTGGTCTTTACGAACTCAACCCCGATGGTTCCAGGAAATTGGATGGCAACGGAAAATTCATTCCCACCTACAACAATGACGACATTCGGGAGTTCGCCAAGATATTCACAGGCTTTGGAGACGGACATCCGGAGAGCCTTTGGGGTGAGCCCTTTGGAGAACACGACATCGCCCTTTCGGCCAACACCCCAATGAAGATGTACGAGGAGTGGCATGAGTCTGGCCCCAAGGTGTTGCTCAATGGGCAGACAGTACCCGCCGGACAAACAGGCTTGCAAGACTTCAACGATGCGATGGACAACCTACACAACCATCCAAACATCGGCCCTTTTATCGGAAAAGCCCTCATCCAGTTTTTGGTTAGCGCCAACCCCAGCCCTGCCTACATCGGACGGGTGACCAACAGCTTCAACAACAATGGTGCTGGCGTGAGAGGAGACCTGCAGGCGGTCATCAAGGCAATTTTGCTGGACCCAGAGGCCCGCGATTGCAATGCCCTGGCCAACCCGACCGCTGGAAAGCTCCGAGAGCCTATCGTGCGCTACAGCCACGTTTTGCAAGCATTCCACGCCTACCGACCCATATTCACTACGGATATGGAAAATTGGTACAGCGCCACCGGGCAGGTTCCCATGTATTCATCCAGTGTGTTCAATTTCTACCAACCCGAATTTCAACCCAACGGACCAGTTGCCAACCAAGGACTCTTCGCTCCGGTCTTTCAAATCCACAACTCCTCCACTTCCGTTGGCTTTATCAATGAAGTAGACAATTGGACATTCTCCAATGAGCCAATGATATTTTTGGACGATGCAGGTGCCGATACCCTACTCGACCTATCGACAGAACTCGCCATAGCAGACAGTCCAACCGAACTGGTCGATCACCTGGATTTACTCCTGGCGGCTGGCCAACTTTCCACCCACGCCAAGACGACGATAATCCAAGCCGTTTCACAGCTAAGTGCGCCGGAGGACAGGGTCCGGATGGCCGTCTATCTGATTCTGATTTCACCAGATTTTGCTTTTTTAAAATAGGAGCCTCCAAGAACCTGATCCTCAATTTTTCATTGATAAAAAAAATAATATGTGCAATCATAAAAGTAAAATGAATCGTCGCAAATTTTTAGGAACGGCGAGTTGTGCAGCTATTGGTACAACAACTTTCTTCTCTACCCTTTTCAACCTTGGAATGGCCAATGCGGCGGCGGCTCGCACAGCAAAATCAGCCAATACAAATGGCAACTACAAGGCCCTGGTTTGTATTCTGCTGGCAGGTGGAAACGACTCTTTCAACATGCTTGTACCCACGGACAATGCCGCCTACAGGGACTATGCCACCACTCGCTCCAACCAGGCCCTTGCCCAAAACAGCCTACTGAAGCTCAGCCCGCTGGCAGGCAGTCCACCAGCGCTGGGCGTACACCCCGCCATGTCAGAAGTCCAACAACTCTTCGATGCCGGTCGTCTGTCTTTCATCTCGAACGTTGGCACCCTCGTTCAACCCACCAATTTGAGCCAGTACCAGAACGGTGCGGTCAGTTTGCCACTGGGGTTGTTTTCCCACTCGGATCAAATTCAGCAATGGCAGACCTCTGTGCCACAGAGCCGCTCGGCTTATGGCTGGGGCGGCCGCATGGCAGATATTCTGCGGAGCATGAACAACAACCAAGACATCTCCATGAGTATTTCCCTGTCGGGCAGAAATGTCTTTCAATCGGGTAATACAACGGCTGAATACACCATCAAACCAACGGGGACGGGCAGTACCGGCATTACGGGCTACAACGGTCAGTCGGCCATCGATCAAATCAAACAAACGGCGGTCAACAGTTTGATGGAGCATCAGTATACTGACATATTCAAAAAGACCTATGCCGATGTCATCAGCAATGCCCAAGATACCCACGAGCTCTTTAGTACTGCCGTTGGAGGCATCAACTTGAACACGACCTTTTCTCCAAGCTACCTTTCGCAGAGTATGCAGATGATCGCCAGAACGATTGCTGCCAAGGATACCCTCAATGTTTGTCGCCAAACCTTTTTTGTAACCTTCGGTGGTTGGGACCACCACGATGAGCTACTAAACAATCAGAATGCTATGTTGAAGGTGGTCAGCCAGGCACTCAACGAATTCAATAGTGCAATGGATGAATTGGGCTTAGCAAATGAAGTAACCACTTTCACGATCTCCGATTTTGCCCGAACGCTGACATCTAATGGCAATGGCACCGACCATGCTTGGGGCGGCAACGTCATGGTAATGGGGGGCGGCGTGAATGGTGGACAAATTTTTGGTACCTACCCCAGCCTGGCCTTGAACAGCTCCCTGGACGTCGGAAACGGCGTCTTGATCCCAACCACTTCTACGGATGAATACTTTGCCGAATTGGCTCAGTGGTTTGGTGTAACGAATACGGACCTTCAGAACATTTTTCCCAACATCCTCAATTTCTATACGCCAGGGAACAACCCTCCGATTGGATTTATGCAAATGTAGCAAAAGCCACAGGCCGCCATTGATGGACCTGGGCGCTGCAAATCCCCTAAGGCTTAATCCATATGGCCATCCATCTAATTTCAAAAAAATAAGATCACAAATTTCAAAAAATGAGAGTATTCATAGTCATCATAGCATCGGTATTGACCAGTTTTCAGTTACACGCACAATGCGGCACGCCTTCAATGAGCATTTGGGAAAATACCTGGACCTCTTGCCTGACCTCCCCCAACCCGAATCCGGACCGAGGCTCCGGCCATTGGATACAGTATGAATTCAGCGAAGTACAGCGATTGACCAAAGCACACATCTGGAACACCAATGAATCGGGCCAGTCACAAAATGGCTTCAAAAATGTGGTGGTCGATTATTCTACGGATGGGACCGAGTGGAAAGAACTTGGCAGCTTTGAATTTTCGAAGGGGACCGAAGAAGCAGTCTACGGAGGCTTCGAAGGGTTTGACTTCCAAAAGGATTCCGCCAAATATGTTGTCATCACTGCCTCCTCCAATTGGGGGGGAGAATGCTACGGCCTGGCAGAGGTAAAATTCAACTTATGGTCCGAAGCTGAGGCTTGCGAGGAAGAACCCTGTGATGTTGAAAACAGCGCCTGCCCCACCCCCACGGGCCTGACAATATATCAGGAAGATGAAACAGAAGTTGCCATCACTTGGGATGAGGTAGAAGGCGCAGAAGTTTACATCGTCCTACTTATTTTCCCTGGGGGCGAGTTGGAGTACGAAGTGGAAGAACCCGAGCTTTATGTTTCAGACCTAACAGAAAATACCGAATACGAAGTCATTGTATTTGCAGAGTGCGAAGAAGATCGCTCTGAGGAAGCCTTCCTCTCATTCACAACAGACTTCACGACCAGCCTTGACAAGCCCAACGCAGAAAAGCTATCCGAGGTATCGCTGGTCCCTAATCCGGCAAGCGCTCGGGTAAGTTTACTGTTCGACAGCCACGTCAACAGCATGGGCATCATTCAGGTCTTCGACCTATGTGGCGCTGAACTGAAAAACTATCCGATGCAGATTACAGCTGGCAAAAACAACTTCGCCATAAACACAGATAACCTCCCGAGCGGGATTTATTACATTTCGTTGAGTGTCCCCACAGAGAAGTTCTCAATGACCCAAAAGCTTATCGTTTTATAGAGATACGAATCCTAAACACAGCCTTTATTATAAGATTGTAGCCCTTCCGGTCAATGATTTGTCTGGAAAAAAGTCGCAATCAGCATATGCAGCCCTTTGGGAGATTACTTCCAGAGGGCTGTTTGGTAGTCCTACCGAAAAACTACCTAACAGTAGGTATTTATCCCCGCTGATACATACCGAAATTTTGCTATTTGTGCAAAGTATTCTTATTTATATTTATCTTAAGACTCATTCTAAATAAGAACTCAAATCATGAAAAAAAATACCCTTTTATTTGCACTGTTATTGCTTGCAAGTGCCGGATTTTCACAAAGTGCAGCCGAGATAGAAGCTGTCAAGAGTTTTTGTGGCTGTTTTGAAGTAGAATTCAAGTATGCTGAAACTTTTGCACACGAAGAAGGCTACGAATTCCACGAACCCTTTCAGGCCAAGGCCCTCGAATTGGTCGTTATGGAAGAAGAGACACCCACCAAGATGGTCATGCAACATATTTTGGTCATCAGTGACAGCTTTTTCATCAAGCATTGGCGAGAAGACTGGGAATACCAAGCCAACCACCTTTTCACTTTTGAAGGCGGTGAAACCTGGGCGACTTCTTTGATGTCTAATGGCCAGAGTCATGGCCAATGGTCTCAGGAGGTCTATGGTGTCTATGACCAGCCTAGATATTCAGGTACATCCACTTGGTTCATGGCCGATGGCAAAAAGATATGGGTCAACACAGCCGATGCCCCACTGCCACGCCGGGAGTACAAAAAGCGCAAAGATTATCAGATCATGCGCCGCACCAATAGCCTGCACATTACGGATTGGGGCTGGATGCATGAACAAGACAACGAAAAGGTTGCCGTCGGTGAAGATGGAAAGGAGCGGATCATCGTTGAAGAAAAGGGCAAAAACTCTTACACCAGAGTGGACCCTGAGCGCTGCCAAAAAGGAGCAGAATGGTGGGAAAAGAATAAAAAGAACTGGAAAGCGGTTCGCTATGTATGGGATGAAGTGCTGATGGAGGCAGGTACCTACAAAATCGAAAGAAGACATGAGGATGGTGACTACATGCCTCGAAAGATGAAAAAATTCGCCAGTACGGACTTTAAGACAGAAGATGAAGCTAGAGAAAAAATGCGGGAGATCATCCACAAGCACCGCTCTGCCGTTGCACCAAGCGGCGCTGACACGGAGGGGAACATTTTCCACAACCGCGACTTTTGGAAAACAGCTCCGGATGTCGATAAGGTGAAGGAAAAAATTGCGGAAGGCCATGACCCAGTCGCGCACAACCGCTATGCTTTCGATGCCATCACCTATGCGATTTTAGAAAATGTTCCAATGGAGACCATCCAATACCTGCTGACCATTGAAGGCAATGAAGTAGACAAATATACCCACGATGGCAGAAATTACTTGATGTGGGCAGCTTACAAGGGCAACTTGGAATTAACCCAGTTCCTGATTGACAAGGGCTCAAAGACAGACATCATCGATGACCACGGCTATGGCCTGGTTACCTTTACAGCTGTCGCTGGCCAAACCGATCCAAAGATGTACGACCTCCTCTTGCAAAATGGCGGCAAAGCAGACGAAACCAACAGAGAAGGTGCCAATGCTTTGTTACTACTGGCGGGGCATTCAAAAGACGACGAAATGATCGAGTATTTTCAGAAAAAGGGACTGGATGTACACGCCAAAGACCACGATGGCAACGGCATGTTCAACTATGCTGCCAAGATGGGCAATGTTGAAATGATGGATAAGTTGATTGCGATGGGCGTCGACTATAAGAATATTAACAAGGTTGGTGGCAATGCTATGACTTTTGCAAGCCTTGGCTTTCGGAGATACACCAATCCGCTGAGTGTGTATGAGTACTTAGAAGGCAAGGGCGTAAAGGCCAATGTCGTTACAAAAGACGGCCAGACCCCACTGCATTCGATTGCCTATCGCACAAAAGACTTTGGTGTTTTTGAATTTTTTATGAACAAAGGTGTCGATGTCAACCTGGCCGACAGCAAGGGCAATACAGCCTTTCTGAACGCCGTGAATGGACGCAATTTCGAAGTGGCTCAGAAGATCGCTCCGATGGTTAAAAACATCAACCACAAAAATACCGACGGACATTCTGCCATGACATATGCCCTGAGAAGAAATGCATCAGACATTGTAGACCTCTTGTTGGAAAAAGGCGCTATGACTGACGTAGAAGACAAAGAAGGTAACAACTTGGCTTATCATGTATTCGATGGCTACAGTGCAAAAAATTCAGATGCCTTCGAAAAGCATGTGACGCTGTTAAAAGACAAGGGCATCGACTTTTCCAAAAAGCAATCGGATGACAATAACCTGCTCCACTTGGCAGTGGACAAAGGAGAAACTTATCTCATCGAAAAAGCCATCAAGCTTGGTGTTGACATCAATGGCAAAAATAAAAAAGGGCTCACGCCGCTACATCTTGCAGCGATGAAAGCAACAAATAATGAGTTGCTCTTGTTATTGATTGAGCACGGCGCTGACAAAACCATTGTTACAGATTTTGAAGAAAGTGCTTTCGACCTGGCTTCCGAAAATGAATTGCTGAAAGAGGATCAGGTAAGCATTGATTTTTTAAAGTAGAAATCCTAAAATTTAAAGATGTTCAAGTACATAAAATATGCAGGCGTACTTCTCATTGCAGTTGTGTTGTGTTCCTTCCTAGTGCCTAGGCAGGAGGAAGACACGACAAAATACAAGTGCATGGTACAGTTGGTCAACTACACCGGGGAAGGAGCCTACATCATCGTTTCTCTGCTGGACAGCGAAGGAAAATACCTGAAAACCGTCAGAGTGTTGGGCGATGACGAGGAGTGGTATCCCGACTTACCAAAGTGGTGGAAGTATTATCGGGCGGCACAAAAGCCAGCCATCGATGGCATCACCGGTGCCACCATTGCGGGAGGAGAACGCTCCGTCTTTGTCGTAGAAATAGAAGATTCGATGCTCGACGCAGGCAATCAAATCAGATTTGAAACAGCTGTCGAAGATCAGGAATACCACGAGAAAGATTTACAGTTTCCGTTAACGACAGAAAATGTAAAAAATAAATTTGAGGGTAATGGCTACATTCGATATGTGCGGATGATTCCAAATAAGTAGCCTAGGCAAGCCGAGCGCTGTCGCCCGATAATTCGATGTAAAATATGATTGTTAATATTTGGAGATACAGCCACTTCGCATTGGCTGTATCTTCTAGTTTATTCGTACTTCTGGCAGCCGTGACGGGTTTGATTTTGGCCTTCGAACCCATCCAAGAAAAGCTGCAGCCTTTCCAGGTAGCGAATGGAGAGCAAACCCCTCTATCCGAGCTGATTGATTCGTTGGAAAATCGGTACGATGAAGTTTTGGAATTGGCAGTCGATGCCAACTACTTTGTCAAAGCCTCTGTCATCAGCATGGACGAGGCAACGGATGGCGACTTTTACATCAATCCCAGCACGGGGGAAAAACTAGCAGACATTCCCGACAAAAATCCCTTCTTCGAGTGGGTCACCAATTTGCACCGCTCCCTTTTTCTAAAAACCTGGGGACGCATCTTTGTAGGCATCACCTCCTTCCTGCTCTTTTTGATCGCCTTGACTGGCTCCATCCTATTGATCAAACGACAAAGTGGCATCCGACATTTTTTTGCCAAAATCGTGAAGGAAGACTTTGCCCAATACTACCACATCATCTTGGGTCGACTGAGCTTACTCCCCATCTTGATCATTACCCTCACGGGGGTTTACCTATCCCTCTTCCGCTTCTCCTTGATCCCCGAATCGACTGGCCAGTCCAACACTTTTGAAGCTCCTGCTACCCCCCTGCCGGAACGCCCTTTTTCCGAATTTGCAATATTTCAAACAACTCAATTAAAGGACATTCGAAAGCTAGAATTCCCCTTCTCCGATGATGCAGAAGAGTTTTTCACCTTGACCCTTCAAGACAAAACCTTGTCCATCCACCAAAAAACAGGAGCGATTGTATCTGAGGTCAAATCGCCCTTTGTGGAATTGTTGACCCGTTGGAATTTTAATTTGCACACAGGCACCGGAAGCTTTTGGTGGTCGATTGTTCTCGCCATTGCCTCCTTCAATATCTTGTTCTTTTTGTATTCGGGAAGCGTGATTTCGTATAGACGGATTCGCTCTAAGATCAAAAATAAATACGGCAAAGAAGAGGCAGAAATCGTTGTCCTCATTGGTACGGAGAACGGCAGTACCCGAGCATTTGCCGGCGTATTACAGAAAGCCTTGTTTCGCCTCCGCAAAAAAGTATTCATCGACGATCTGAACCACTACCAAGCCTACCCTCGTTTGAAGCATTTGGTCGTGTTGACATCCACTTATGGCGATGGCGACCCACCGGCCAATGCCACTCGATTTTTGAAGTTGTTGACAGAAAATCCACCTGCTAAGACTTTCCAATATTCCGTTGTGGGTTTTGGTTCTATGGCCTATCCCCATTTTTGTCAATTTGCCCTAGACGTAGACGCCGCTCTTTCTACCACCCCCAATGCCAATCAAGCCGCTCCGATCGCCCTGGTCAACAACAAGTCTTACGAAAGCTTCAAACAATGGGCGCAAGATTGGGGAGCAGTTGCTGCGCCAAAGCTGCAGTTGCCGGCCGAGATGAAGCAGAAGAAAGAGAAGGAATACCCTTTTCAGGTCGTTGAAAAAACAACGGTCATAGACGATTACGACGAAACCTTTGTGTTGAAGTTACAGCCTCCCCGCCACCTCAAGTTTCGTTCCGGAGACCTGCTGGCCGTTTATCCACCCACGGACCCTGTAGAGCGTTTGTATTCCATTGGCAAAAGTTCATCCGGCCAAATCCTATTGAGCATCAAAAAGCATGAGCTCGGCGTTTGTTCCAATTACTTAAACGATCAGCAGCACAATGCCCTTCTCCAAGCGGCCCTTCGCACGAATCCTTCTTTTCATCCACCCAAAAAGGCATCCTCGCTCACCCTCATTTCCAACGGAACCGGGATCGCTCCCTTCCTGGGAATGCTGCAAGAAGTAGACAACATCCCTACCTATCTCTACTGGGGCGGGCGGAGCTTCCAGTCGTACGAGCTTTACCAGCCGCTGCTTGAGACCTCGGCAAACCATGGTGCAACCCGAGCCATTAAGACTGCCTTTTCAAAGGAAGACAATGCGGATAAGTACGTTCAGGATTTGCTAAAGAAAGATGGTACCCAAGTGGCCGAGCGGCTACAGTCAGGAGGCGTCGTTATGATTTGTGGCTCCATCAGCATGCAAAATGACGTACTAGAATTGCTAGAGCAAATCAGTCAGCAGCACCTTCACCAGCCTCTGGATGTCTTTGTGGATCGAGGACAAATCCTGATGGACTGCTACTAACACACAAGACAAATATTCCCCATGCATTCCGGGCATATAAGCCCCCCGAGGCGATAAAATTCGCTTAAACAGGGAAGTTGTGCGCATTGAAATAGAATTTTTGTATTATTGAACCTCATAGGACATTGCCAAATTAACAATACAAGTACGAGAATGAAGATAGATTTCAATAAGGTCGTATACCTTCAGATTGGTGGAGAAATTGGAAAAAACAACTCTTTACAATTGGATTATTTTGCAGACCTGGCCAAGCAATTTCAAAAGCTGGTTTACAAAATTGTTGAAAACGACCTGTCTACCAATGAGGCGCTCGACATGACCAACTTCAAGATCGAACTGGTAGATTTCAAAACGGGCAGTGCGGTTCCTGGCTTCAGATTCACCCAAAACACCAATATGATCATCGGTGCCGACCCGGTGAAACAGCGGGAGCAAGTCAGCGAAAAATTTGAAAGTCTGCTAAAACTAGCCGACACAGGCAACTACCTAGAACTCAAAAACCTATACCCCGATTACAAGCGAAGAAATGAAATTGTGAATTCTCTCTTCGGATTTGTCGACAGTTTGAAAACTCCGCAGGCGGCATTCGTCGATTTTCAAAGCAGCGAAATCACCCCGCTGTACAAGCTCCGAAAATTCAAAAAATCGACCAGAGACACGCTGCTCGTCGACGTCATCCAGGAGAAAAAAGAATTCGAAGAAATCAAATATGGCAAGGTGAGAATCACCACGAGCAACGGCAAAGAACGAAAGACCATCAAAGAAATATACAATGCCGAAGCCACCACCATCTCTCACGTGTTCGAGTACATCAAAACCGGTGAAAAAATCTACCAACTGACAACCCCCTTGATGTGTACGCTAGAAAAGGAAAAAGACAGCTTCACCATTGAGTCCTCCATGGTGGGCGTTGTAGGCAGCGGCACGACGCGCCAAGAGGCCATCGAAGACTTCTGCCAGGAGTTTGACTACCTCTACAACAAACTGCGCAAACTGAAGCGGGACCAACTGTCACCCAAAATGAAAAACAACAAAATATTTTTCACCGTCCTCATCGAATCTATCGTATAAACATGGCTACCATCGACAAAGAAAAAACGCTTGAGCACCTAAAGGCCATCGGCTTTACAGACGCACAAAACAAAAACGACGACCACTGCTACTTGGACTACTATTACGAAGGCAACTTCATCCTGTACGTCAAAGTCTCCGATGTCAGTATCAAAGACACCAGCAGCCACCAGATCAACAAGATGGCCAAGCAATGTCGGTTGAGCAAAGACCAATTTCTTGAGCTTGCCAAAGGTGTCATGAATGCGGATCAATACATCGAAATTTTAAAGGGTAATGGAGATATTGGTGCGGCCGATGGAGAATCGTAAGGCAGATCACAACTCCTTAGCGTAGGCTATTTACCATTGGAGATAAAGCTTTCCTTTTCAACTGATTTCATTTATTATTGACCAATCAAACATTACCATGATTGATCCAAGAAAAATCATCCTGCTGGCTGTTTTCATTTCTTTGCTTGCTCCGCTGAGCTTTGCGCAGATGCCAGGCTTTCAAAAAATATTTGGTCAAGCTGAAAAGAGAGAATTCGGCGTTGCATCCGTCCAGCTCAATGAGGAGTACATCTATTTGCTCGGCTACGAATCCAGTACCGAAACCGATACCGAGGGGACTTTGAGCAAACTCGACTTTCAGGGCCAGCTACTCTGGACAGCCGACTTTGGAACAAGAAATGACGACATACCTCGCGACATACTGCTCAACGATCAGGGAGAACTCATCGTCGTTGGAGAAACACAAATCAGTGGTGCGTCACAGGTCAACGCCTTCGTCTTTAAGTTTGATACCAGTGGAACACAGAAATGGGCAGAAATATATGACAACGATTCTGGGAATACCTTTTTCAACAACATCAAACAGACAGCCGATGGAGGATACATCGTTTGCGGCTTTACCTCTGGCCAAGGCTTTGGCAACGACTATTATCTGGTAAAAATGGATGTGGACGGCAACGTAGAATGGGATCGAGCATATGGTGGACCAAACAACGAAATTGGAGTCGCAGTAGAAGTTTTAGAGGATGGTTCTTACATTTTCGTCGGAGACAAACAACAATCGGAACAAGGTCCTTATGGCATAGAGCTGACAAGCATTGATGCCAGTGGCAATATTCGATGGCAAAAAGACATCAATGACTTTGCCAATGGTGGCTGTAAATCCATGATCCGAAATAGGGCTGGCAAGCTCGTCATCGTCGGTGAGGCCACACCACCCAACCAATTTGCATTCGACATCTTTGTGGCAGAAGTTAGCACCGACGGCGAAATAGCCTGGCAGCGCTTTGTAGAAGCCTCCCCAAAAAGCGATGCTGGCTTTGGCATCATGGAATTAACCGATGGCAGCGGATACTTAGTCACAGGTTACAGCCACAATGAATCCACAGACGATACCGATATTGTAATCAGCCAACTCGACCCACTCGGAAATGAGCTGCGGCGGCAGTACTATGAAAACCCTGGCGTCGGCATTGGATACGACATAAAGCCTGTGGGCAACACCTCTTTTATCGCCTCCGGCTATGCGACCCAAGACAATACCCCTCAATATTTCATCACGCTCAACAATTACCTCATCACATCAACCCCAGCAATCAAAAAAGAAACACTTGAATTGCAATTGTTCCCCAATCCCATTTCCGCTGCAACAAGCCTTCTTCAATTATCCTACCCCCTTAAAAATGCAAGCGTCCAGATAATAAATAGCAGCGGTTTGACCGTCTCTTCCAACCATTACGAAACCTTAGCGTCCATTGATTTGACGGGCTTTCCAGCTGGCGTATACTGGATCCGTCTCCAAACAGAAAATGGGAGCATCCATAAAAAAATCATCAAATTCTAAGGCTAAAAAAAACAGTAAACTTTTCAAGAGGGATAAGTTAAGGACGCAATCTGTAAGCACCAGATGGATGGCCACATCGAACACCTGTTTCCCAGCCATCCTGCATGCAGCAATCCATCGTCATTCTGAAAATGAAGGTTGACGTATACTCCAAAAAAAGGCCACCAGACCCGAAAGCCTGGCGACCCATTTCTCAATTAGAAAAAAAATCTACTTTATAGTTTCTAGTACTATTTTTCTTTGTTCGTGCTGCGCTGGCTTCCATACCATCGACGGCCGTAAAGCAGCGTCTGAAAGCTGTATGCTACATTGATCATCATCATTCCACCAGGTCTGATCCAAAGTAGAAGAAAGGAGTCAAGTAGTAAAAGCTGAAATTAGATTTCGCATCTCCCTGCAACAGATCATCAATGAGCTTGAAGGTAGATTCTGTGAATTTTTCGATGTTGTTTTGCCAAGAAAACCACTCTCTTGTCTTGGAGTCGAAGGTTACTCTAAGCAGCGCAATATCTGCAGTAAATTTCGAAAAGACCGGGTCGCCACCCAACCAGTTTTTCCCGGCAGAGTTAAGTATCAGATAAGCTCCTCTCTTCACTATAGCATTGCTGAGTATCGTATTTTTAAATAGCTTAACTCCAAGTTTTTCAGCACCGACAAAAGCCTTCAGACCGGCACCTATCAGCGCTGCCTTATACATCGCCTCTATGTCGCCCCCTGTTGCAATACCGGTCATAGCCATTTTTAAATTGGCACCCTTAATTGCTTTGACGGTAAACTTAAATCCTTTGAGGGACCCCTTTATACCAGCCTTTATCCCCGTCGCCGCAATCTTGGGAGCAACGATGGCTCCTAGTGCAGCTCCGGCAAATGCCCCAATGATAGCCCCCTGCCACGCGTCATTGGTCCACTGGGTAAAGTCCCAACTCCTGGACACGATCGATGCACCGGCGTAGGCACCAACGACCGCTCCAATGATCACAGGTACAAACCAGGCAAGCTCGCCGTCGGGGTCTGTGTAAGACAGTGGGTTGTTGAACACGTAAGAGTAGCGGTTGTAGCTCTGGGAGTTGTTCGGCGATTGTACGTAGTTGTCCACACTCAACATGCGCCCAACGACGGGATCGTACATCCGACCGTTCATATTGATCAAGCCGAACTCTGGCAAGTCTTCATGTCCCGTGTATCCGCGATGCAACCAATCCGGCACACTGTTGACATTGGAATATGCCCAGGTGTTTGCATTTCGCTTGCGCCCCCATGGATCAAAGTTTTGCTCTGCCACCGTTATACCAAGTCCGTTGGTCACTCGTACGATGGAGCCTAGATGATCCGTGTAAGTGTAGTAATACTGATAGTTGTTGTTTACCTTGACAATGATGGCAATTGTCCCTTGCCCTGCATCCACGTAGTGAATGTCTTTGGTTACGCCCTGCTTGGTCTGCCGCTCAAAATCTCCGAGGTACAATCTGGTGGTTTTCACCGAACCATTTTGCTTCAACACACTCTTGTTCCGATTGCGATTGTGACCGTAGGTATAATCCAATTCAAAGCTGCCTTCCTTCACTTTTGAAGGCTGATCAAATCCATTGTAAGTCACATCCTGTGTGGTGGCCGGAATGGTATTATTGGGGTTGCTCACCTTGACAACAGCATTGACCCTGGTATTGGTGGGATAGGTATACGAACCGACATCCGTCTTAGAAGTGATGTTGCCATTGGAGGCATAGTTGACTGACTTGGTAGGCTGGCCTGTGACGCGCGCCGTTTTCAAGCGGTTGAGGTTGTCGTAAGTAAAACTCTCGTAGCGTCCCTTGATGACATCCTGACGGTAGTTGAGATTGCCATTGGCGTAATTCCAGCCCATGCGCAAATCCTGAATGCCGGATGTGTAGTAGCGAGTCGGCACGCCATTGTTGTAGGTAATGGAAGTCGTCCTGTTGTTGCCCAACCTGTAGGAAGTGTGCTGCCCACGTCCATTGGTGGATTGAACGTAGAAGAGCGACAGCATCGACCCTGGCCGCCGAATGCCCGTCAGATACCCATTGAAATCGTAGTCGTAATCCAACTTCAAGCCCGAAGGATAAGTCTTGGAAGTCATCTTATTAGAATTGTCGTAGGTGTAGTAAGACGTCAGAGTAGTACCGCTGATTCGGTCTCTTTTCTGGTTCATACGACCATAGCTGTCATAGTAAAAATACTCCTGATCCTGCGACACGTTGTTGACGATTCTGTTGATTTTATTTCTGGCTGCACCGAAAGAATTGTAGAAATATCGGATGTCCTCCCCAGGACCTTGCCGCCGCGTGATTTTGCCCATTTTATCGTACTGCATGGTGTAGCGATGACCATTGCTATTGGTGGTCGTCACCAGCTCCTTGAAGGCGTTGTATTCGTAGGTAAAGGTTCCACCGTTCTTATCTATCATTTGCTTTTTGTTGCCATAGCCATCGTGTTGATTGCTGACCAATACGGTATTGCCCAGTTTGACCTCCGTTACATTGCCTTGGCTGTTGTACGTAAAATTCAAAGTTCCGCCGCTGTCGGTCGTCTTCGTCTTAAGACCACTGGCATCCAATTCTATGGTGCTTACCTGACCGGCAGGGTCCGTCTTTGTCAGCTTGGTTTTGCCAGATGCGTAAGAATAAGAATAGCTGGTGGTCCCAAATGGATTGATCTCCCTGGTTGGTCGATTGTAGGTATCGTAGTAGTAGGTAGTTGTAAAGGTACTTTCGCCTGACTTGTAGGGGTCCCGCTCCGTTTTGAGTCGACCACGAGAATCAAAGGTCCAAATCTGATAGATGGTCTTATTTTGATGTCCTTTTCGGTGGTGCCGGATTTTCCGATCCAATTTGTCGTAGTATACCCATTGGGTGGGCTGACCAATCTGGCTTGTTTGGTGGTAGTAGGTGCTACCATAGCTCGAACTGAGATTAAAGCCATAATTTTCATTGATCACCGAACCCGTTGGAAGAGTTGTTTTGATCAAGCGTCCAAAGACATCGTATTGGTAGCGGGTGGTCAATCCATCCACACCAGTTGTCAAGGTAGGTTTGCCCCACTTAATATCGTAACTGGCCGAGCTGGCTTGTCCGAGTGGATTGACTGTTCGGGTGATGAATCGCCCTCTGCTGTCGTAGGTCTGCGAAATCTGACGGGAGCTTTGTCCAGCCGTAGCGGTGGTTTCACTGATGACATTTCCAAGGCTGTTGTAAGCATAGGTAATGGTAAGTTGTCTTGGAAGGTAGGCATACAGTTTTTTGGTCACGATCTGTCCCTTGCTGTTGTAGGTAAACAAGGTCCTAGTATTGTATCCCTGATAGCCAATTCGATAGCGGGAAACGCTCACCCCGGTAGGTCGATTGGGGACGGGACCAGCGTAGCGGCCATAGGAAGTTGAGGTCGTAATATTTTCTACGCCATTGGCTTCAACCTTTGTAGTCACATTGCCATAATCGTCATAAGTATAAGTTGTATTTCTGGTCTGAGTCTCCAGATATTTGTTCTCCGTCATGTTATTGGTACGCAGCCAATAACTCTTGCCTGGCCGCGATATGAATGCTTGATTGTAGGCGGTTTGCTCAAACAGATAGTTCGTTGAGTTGACATATCTTTTGACGCGATTGATGGTCATCAAGTAAATGTTATTTGGATTGAAATACTCGGACTCTGTTCGCAGGTTGTTGTCCGAGTCGATGACATGGAACTCCCGAAATCCCATAAATCCTTTTCCGCCCCGATGTACATAGGCATCCTCGTATTTGTAAGTCTTGGTAAAAAAGCCACCATTGCCATCAGCTTCCTCCATTTTCTGTGTCAGATAGATGGGAGCTGTTACCGTATTTCGAGGATAGCTGGTACTGGATGATCGGCTGTAGAAATTAAAGGTCTGTGTCATGCGGCGATAAGTGATATTGATCTGCTTACCATGCCCATCTGCAATATGGTGCAGCAGAGATTCCTTTCCATTTCTCTTGATGTACAGCACGGTGGGTGACAGAGAAGTGCCGGAGCGATTGATGATGAAGTCGGTTCGCCCATCCCCGTTGAGGTCATTTTGAATCAGCGGGATGGACCCCAGCTGGCCACCAAAGTATTCTGTCTCATAAGTAAATGAATTCCCCGTACTGTAGTAGATGCCCAGTGATGAACCACCACCATTGTTCCAGCCATGCATTATATCTGTTTTGCCATCGCCGTTGAAATCTCCGAGTTCCAATTTGTCGTCATCGCTTCTGTTGCGTAGGTTGGGTCTTCTGTTGAAAGAAAATAGCTGACCGATGTAGCCACCTCTCCCGGTGCTGGTATATTTGTACCATGCACTGCTGTTGTCGGTCTTGCTGGTGCGCAGCAAAATATCTGTTTTGCGATCGCCATTGAAATCGCCAAAGTACATTCTATCGTCTCCAGAGGGCGCAATGGTAGATATACCCTCGGCGCGAATGCTGTTGCCAAATTGGATAAATCTGTAGATGCTTGAATTGCCGCCAGTGACCTTCATCAATTCCATCTTTCCATCACCATCTACGTCCAACACCTTGATGTCATCAGCTGCTACCCAACTATTGGCCGGATAGCTCCCTGTTCCCAAGCCTGAGACTTGCACATTTTTGATGTTGGTTCCCCCCAGGGTCATATATCCGATGTAGCCACTACCTTGGCTCAGGAACAAAATGTAATCCGTCTTGCCATCGCCATTGAAATCACCTGAATAGTAAAACTTCAAAGACCGATCGATGTAGTTTAAGAGTCCTGGCAAGTTGGGTGTAGAGGTAGTGAAGGAGTTGCCCGTACTTGTGTACATCGTGAGGCTGCGCAATCTTTGAAGGTTTAAGGTCGAGGGAACAGTCAGTTGCATGGTCATAATGTCGTCGCGACCATCGCCATTGAAATCATCTGTACTCAAGTTGCTAAAGTTGGAAAAGGTAGAACCGTAGTATACAGAAGTTTCAACAGGTAGGTTCCGACTGTAGGTCAGGGAATAATTGGTGTTGTTGGCAGTTCGCTTGTACACCTTCAAGGCCGAGTTGAATTTGTTGCGACCACTATAGGTAATGGGGGCGGCAAGGATATCGGTATATCCATCTCCATCAAAATCACCAGAGAAGAAATCTACATTTTGATTTTGAAAGGTGTTCAGTCTTTCATCGGTCAGATCAACGGTAGAAAGACCATATTTAAAAATGGTCGTATTCATGGAAATGCCACCCTCTCCTGATTCTTTTACAGAATTGAGCAAAGAGTTGTAGCCATTAAAGCTGTAACGGAAATCGTAATTTTTAAAAGTTTTGCTTTCTGCCCGTACAGCAATGCGATCCAGCAGGTAGCGGTCTACCATGCTTGAACCTCCCTCGTAAACGGTATTCTGATCTGTTCTGACCTTGTAGTAAAATAGGATGCGGTTATAGGGGGCTTGTCCTGTAAAGGAGTTACCCGTGTATCTGATTTCGCTGATTCGATGATGACGGTACGAATCAATATAGTTGAACTCGATGTAGTTGCCATCGGGATAGCGGATTTTACTGAGCTTCCAATACAGTATATCTTCCCCATCATTGGTTTCAAATCGCGAGCTGTTCGTTCCGCCATATTCCAAAATAGCCCCCTCTTTGGTTTGCAATTCGAAGCGCAGGGGTCCATTGCCGGTACTTCCATAAGAGGTAATAACAGAAAAATCATCTGCCTCCTTACGGTAGGTGGCGCCATTGCTACCGTATGAACCTCCCCGCAAGGTCAGGCGCATGCCATCCAAATAAAATCGGTCGGAAGACTTGAGCTTGACAGGATCGGCTTTACCATCAAAATAAATATTGTGATTGCCACGGGTGATGACAGATAAACCAGAAAGGTTCCAACCTTTTCCAAGGATGCCATCCCCCGTGTAGGAATTGTATTCTATCGCTAAATCGGGAACGATCTCATTGGTACCTGGCGGCACGGCGATGGGTATGCTGTAGGAAAAACCTCCGGTAGCGCCGGTAGATGCCTCAGCGGGAATTGCTCCAACTGATAAGGCTGTATTAATTGGTTTATTGGCAATATCTGGATAAGTATTGAGGGGAACATAACTAACATTTTGCGCTTGCAGCATCTGTCCCAAAAGACAATAACAGCATACAAATAAGCCAAGTGCTAAACAATTTCTAAAAAATAAACTCATAACTTTTAATAGCATTTTTGGTGAAATGAAAATTCGTTAGGCTAGCTATGTAGAATCAATTAGGCGTGTTAGGGTTGATCGGATTTGATGAGCATACTGACCCGACGCTCCTCTTTGTCAACCAAGGTGACCATGTAGGCGCCCACTGGTAGCGAAGACACGTCAATGTCTCTACCGTCGCCAATCAGCCGTTGCAAGACCACTTGCCCACTCATACTGACGATGCTCAGAGTAGAGGTCGGATCGATACGGTCTCCCGAGATGGAAAAGCTGTTCATGGTTGGATTGGGAAAAACAAGCATGGCCGACAGATCGGAAAAGTTTTGGTTGGTCAGCGCGATCGGCTGTTCCTTGGGCTGGTCGGAGGATTGCAAATCCAATGCACCGGGTTGACTCAGGAGGGCCTCCAACTGTAGGATTTCCTTTTCGATGTCTTCCTCCGCCATTGTTGCTTGCAGGTCCAAGCGTTGGGTCGCTTGCTCGTCCGCTGTCGCATCTGTGTAGCGCATCGGGCGGTTTTCCAAGCAAATGTATCGCTTGACGCGATTGCCTGCATTGTCATAGTCAAAACTAATCCCACAGCTATTTATGGGCGTAAGTTGTGCCGACAATGCAGAGCAGCTAATTAGGAAAAAAAATAAGATAAACTTTCTCATGCATTTGATATTTTAGACAGTAAAAAAATCCAATAAAAGCTCTGGCCGCTTGAGTGCGCTAGCACCCAGCAGAAAGGATTGAAGTAGGTAAAGCTCCGCCACAGATAAAATGGAAGCATCCATTTCATCAAGGCATAAAAATTACCCTCTGCCACTTGACGGTTGACAAGTTATACCCAGTGAGCAGACATAGAGCTGTCAGACCATCTGTTGACAATAAGTCAAAGACAGTATGTTGGTATCATCTAATACATTAAGGTTTAATAAGTGGAACACAAGGTGGTGAGTACTACCGTGTAAATACAGCACTACTATAAGTGTTCAAGTATCGAAAGCGTATGTAGAATTTTATATCGGGCAGAAAAAACTGAAAATTATTTCAGCAAAAAATTAAGCAGGTTTTAAAATAAAACGAAAACCATGATTTCTTAATTACTTCAAAAGTACAACATTCAAACTGAAAAGAAAGAGAATGAAATGTCAATTTTAGTCTTAATTAGCCAAGATGGACTTCTAAAGCTCACTTGCCCATACAAAATACTCATATGACCTCCATTATTGAATCATTCATACAAAAAAAGTCATCAAACCCGAGGAGCTGATGACTTTTTTAATCGGCTGATACGGCCATACTTTTTCACATGCGTCTCTTTAGCGCGTTGTATAGTGTGGCCATTAACGAAAAGCAAGGTAAGTGCTTAGACAAAAGTAGCTGCCGACGGAATTAGACCGATGCACAGAGATTTTATTAACGACCCAAAAAAGCCTTCCACAACGGGAAGGTCCTTAAAAGTGTGTAAAGTCAAGGCGTTGCGTTCCTACAACACAATGAGTTTATCTACACGGATGTCTCCTTGTTCTCCTTGCCGCTGGATGAAGTACATACCTGGATTTAGTCCTTCCCCATACATAATCGACGAAGTAGGAAAATCGTATTCTTTTGTTATGGTTTTAATCAACCTGCCATTGATGTCGTATATATTGATCAAATCAACAGGAAACGCATTGTTATTTAAGTTATTGATTGGCACCTGAATTGTTTTACTACTGGCCAAGTTGGCCCTACTGCAGTCCAATTGGCTAGTGTCACAGATGCCTCCGACTGTACTTTTGGATGTTTTGGCAACCACAACTCCGTTTAGCTTCACAACAAGTTGGATAAAGTAGCGCTTGCAGCGCGATAGTGTCGGATCATCAAAGCTGGCTGTTGCCCCTGCGCCCAAATACTGCCCCGGATAATTAGCAGAGAAAAAGCCATCAAAACTCCAATACCATTCATAGGTATAATTTGCATTGTTGGGTAGAACATTTGCCGTCAACTCTAATTGACAAGTGGATCGGTCTTTTTCAATATCAAAAAAAGCATTGGTCCGATTACCCACCCTAAAGGCCCCGACGATACAGCCTCTCGCTCGAATCGCATGAGCATTCATGGCACCTTTGCTTACAGAGGAAGAAGGGAGTATACCAGTGGGAGCACCGCGGTAGAAAATATCAGGATCAGAAAAATATGGTATCCGATCGTCTATATTTGTTGTTGACATAACGGTAGCGTAAAAATTATTATCGTCCGCACGAAAGACATTGGCAAATGCACAGTCACCAATATCACCTGACCCAGCAGGAGTATGTTGCACACCATATAAGTGGCCAATTTCATGGGAGAAGGTGTAATTGGGCAGAATAGTCTGGTTGATTGGAAAAATGATAAATGCTTGGTCCTCACTGGGACCAATGTCCGCTGCACAGGCAAACCCATCAAACCACATAACGTCCGGCCCCGGTATTAAGATGACAATATCTGCATTGTAAGCATCCCTCAGATTGCCAACAACCGGGTTGGTAGATAGGCTATCTGCATCCACTTCACAATTGCTAAAGGAATACCTATTCCAATCAAAAAAATCCCAATCATAAGTTACATTGTGATGGATCTCACTATTGCGCCAAGTATATCTCAACTCATTGACCAAATCATTCAACTGCTTTTGGGTACCTCCATTGCTGATGATGTGGTCTTCTGCATCAGGTGTCAACAGAAATAAAATGTGAAGGCTTCCAGGACAAGGTTGGCCACATGCAAAACTATCAGCAGAAACTTCACTTTCCTCGAAGGATGGATAAACAGAATCTGCTGGATTGGCAAGGTCAAATTCTACAAAAATAGAAAGTGTACCGCTGAGGGCTACAATGCGCGTAAATTTGGATACGTCCCCCGTTTCATGCATAAATCCAGAGTAACCATCTCCGTCTTTGTGCAAGACTGCGCCAAACCCATTGTCCGAAGTGTTGCCCATCCAGGTATAGTTGGAGGCATCCTGAAAATCGACCCACATGGGCAATGTCAAATAAGACCGCTCGGATTGATTGGAAAAATTGATGACAATTCGTCCACTGTCCTGAAAGTCCATCAGATTTCCTATTTCCGCAAAATAGTGGCCATCCACCTCCGGGATGGCAGTAAGGTTGTTGATAATGGTCTGTTGTTCTTCCGTAAAAGTCAGGGATGCTTCAGATTGCACCTCAATGAAATGGGTACTTTCTTGGGCGACCGCCTGCTTTGAGTAGGCAAAAAGACCAATCAACAGAATAGCAATTGCTACGGCTTTTTTCATGATTTATCATTTAATAAGGAAAAAAATAAGTGATTCGTCACACAAAGCAGATCATTTGACAGATAAGAGCAAGCACAGTACATCAAGCTGAGCCATTCATGGTATTCAAGACCATGATGCCCCTCCAAATTCAAGATTTAGGTAAACAACTACGCTCTTTTTTGGGTAAAACACCCCCTAAAGTCCACCGCTAAAAGCTACCAGACCAGAAACCTGCCTTGCCAAGCAGCAAAAGCTGGGGCGTGAGATGAAAGAACGTTTTGTAACAATCGTAAATGTTTTGGAGCGGGCAATAGCTTTACAATACTTCCTTTGCAGTCTTCTTGTAGCCTGTGGTCCATCCCTGTGCAGATGACCGACCAAATAGGTTAGCTACATCAAGACAATCTTGACTGTTGAGAAAATGATCTGTTTGATTTATCCTAAGCCGTAGATTTGTAATACACTTATATGTGTAAGGTTATTCTTTTTTTTCATAATATCTAATTTGGCGTAATTTATTTTTCACTTATGCTAATTAACTGCCAATTGGTGTGTGCGCCATTGTGGGGGGAATATGGGTGGTTGGGTTGCAGCAGTTTGTAAAAACACTCGTCGATGCTCCGGCCCCACCTGTGTTTCTGGCTTAACGAAAAAATTTCGTAGGCTAAAGGCTCGCCCCCTTGTCTTCACATTGTTATAGCCTGATTTATTGGTACCTCCCTTTGGCTATGCGCCTACTCCTGAAACAAACCGAGTGCATAAAGGTAGGATAAGGCTCATAAGACCAAAACAGGTCGACAACTAGATGAATGGTGGTTTGAGGTAAGAGAATGTACTGCTTGAGGCAGGTGGCACAGCATGGTTTGGGGCATGCGACCAAGATGTATTTGGAGTATTTTGGGAGGAGGCAGGGCTCTGATCAATATTTTATCATTCTTCGTACGAGCCTATTTTCTCCGAATGGAATGTTTAAAAAATAAATACCCGAAGGAATATCTACTAAGTTTAAATTGACCCAATTACTTTCTGAATACGTTGTAAAGACGATCTTTCCATTGACACTTCTAATTACAATTTTCTTTTGCAACATATTATTAGATAAACTACTTCCTATTACACTTACTGTTAACCAATCTCTTACAGGGTTAGGATATATTTTTATGCCATCATCTTGCCTAAAAAGAGTTTCTACCGAAGTAATATCAAAACGATCCTTAATAATGTAAACCTCCCTTGGCATCTCCCACCCCAAGTTCGCAAGTACTTGATAATCCCCTAAAATATAGTAATCCAGAGAACTCTCATCTAGTTGGATTTTTCGGGCCTGGTCATATTGATGGATGTATTCTTTGGCCTCCATCTGCTCACCTCTGTTATTCAATAAACTTACCTTTGTAACAGAATCTTGTTGGGATAAAGCTAAATATCCTTTATCGGGTACTGCTACAATATCAATATAGTAGTTTTCAGCATTTTTGGACCAAAATATATTCCCTTCTATATCCATTTCAATCAAGCGCGATTTTAACATCCTCGAGCTTTGATCCTCAAATGCTGCCAACAATAACAGTTTATCTCCCCCACTTGAAAAAATGAGTTTTGTCGGAACAATAAAATAAGAATCAGATATGGAAAATACGTCCTGAAGAACCAATTGATCCGAGTATTTTGCAATTACGACAGATTGATTATCAAGTCCGACTCCAAGCAAAAACAGATTGTTTCCATCTCTAAGTACCTTATCATAAGTACGTGTCCAGAGTGGCATATTTTCAGATGTAAATACTATATTCAATCGACCATCCCCATTTCTCTGAATCAATTCCTCTCGCCTGTCATTGGTATAAAACCGCAAAAGCTGTGGTGTCGAATCGTCTTTAAAAAAAACTTCCTGCCAAAGTTGGAGCATTACAAAACTGAGGTTGCTCCAAAATAGCGTTGGCTTCAATACTACCATTTTGAGTCGCAATTTGCATTAATCCAATTCGATTGGTTGGACTTATTTGGGTACTTGACGAATCGCAGGCTGTTACGCCAAAATATATATCATAAGGAAGTAAAATGGATTCTTGTGAAAGGGGTAGCATTGAACCTGCACTAATCCTTCCGTTGGCTCCACCATCCAATATACTACCGGGGGAAATTGCTGTCTGATAAGTGGCACTCCATTGAATGTCTAAATCCTCATTCAATTTAACAATCGCCGACCCTGTATTGAGCATTCCTTCAATTGGAGGAATTGCTTCAAATTTATTCATATTTGCCAACACAAAGACATCACCGTCTACCAGTATTATATCTTGGGCATAGAGCGAAGTATCCTGTATTTGAAAGCTTTGCTTTTGATGGTTTTGCGAAAAGGATTTATTCGAAAAAATTGAACAGACAATAAACAACACGATTAGTAAGGTATCATTTATTCGTTTTTTCGACCTATGCATGCCAAACACTGTCATCGCAATCAAATTGTAAAAAGTCCATTACAAAAGTATTTAATCCCTGAGTGTAATCTCAAATAACCCATTTTCAATTTGGATCGTATCAATACTCACATTGTCCCTATCAAGTGGATCAACCAAAAAGGTCGCGTTAACTTCACCTTTAACAATATTTTTCTCAGCATCTGCCTCTGTAATTTTAATAACGTTATGAGCAGATGTGTGGAGACGATAAGTATCTTTGATAACATCACCATCATGGGAAAACGTACGGTAAACAGCCCCTGTAATAGCTTCATTTATTTGACTTGTGGTCATTCTGATGGAATAAACCCCTATTTCAAATGGTACTTTATATACGATCAACCTCTCTCTGAGTTCTCCATTGCTACTATATTTGGCAAACCCTAAATCTATACCAATAGCATGGGGTAAATTAAAAGTAAACTCACCTTCGGCTTCCCAGGTTTGAGCATTCAGTAAACCGCGCATTTTATGGCTAATACCCAAGTCGTCTTTCTGACAGGAGTTGTTTAATAGAAGAGGGATAAGCAATAGGCATATTAAATATCTTTTCATAATTCAACTATTTTCTATCTTGATAAAGTTGAAATCTTTATTGAGATCAAGCAAGCATGCAATATCCTTCTTATTAATCTCTCAATGTAATTTCAAATATGCCATTCTCTATTCGAATAGTATCCACATCCGTATCTTCGACATCATATGGGTCAACCAGAAAAGTAGCATTGACCTCTCCTTTGATGATATTTTTCTCAGCGTCTACTTCCGCAATTTTAATAGCATTATCAGCAGATGTGTAAAGACGATAAGTATCTTTGATGACGTCACCATCATGGGAAAACGTACGATAAACAGCCCCTGTAACAGCTTCATTTATTTGTTTGGTAGTCACTAAGATTGGATATACGCCTACCTCAAAAGGTACCTTATACAGAAGCAGCTTTTCCCTTCGTATTCCTTGGCTGCTGTATACTTCAAACCTAATATCTAAGCCAATATTATGAGGTAAATTGTACGTAAAATTACCTTCAGCCTGCCATTGATTCCCGTTCAATAAGCCATTGATACTTCGGCTGATTCCTAAATCATCTTTTTGGCAGGAGCTGCTGAGAAAAAAAGGAGAAATAAATAAAAGAATCAAATACCTTTTCATAATTCAACTATTTTATATCCTGATAAGGTTAAAATCTTTATTGAGATCAAGCAAGGATGCAATGACTTCCCTGTCAACTTCTCAATGTAATTTCAAATACACCATTCTCTATTCGAATGGTATCCACATCCGTATCTTCGACATCATATGGATCAACCAGAAAAGTGGCAGTAATTTCTCCTTTGAGAATATTTTTTTCTGGATCTGCAATAGAAATTTTGATAGTATTATTGACTGGATCATAGAGTCTATAACGATTATCTATGACATCACCATCATTGGAAAAAGTGCGATAGACAGCTCCTACAATTTCTTCTTTTTTCTGATTGGTTGTTATAGAAAT
>JBCCSZ010000006.1:0-54335 GCA_039199225.1 Bacteroidota bacterium | reverse complement strand
GTCTCCAATGATGGGGTGCCTAAGGTGATTGCAATGCTTGCGGATTTGATGCATCCTGCCCGTTTTGGGGAAAGCTCTGATGAGGGAATACCGAGAAGTGGCGTGCTTGCCGAAAGGGATGGGCAGCTCTGTTGTTTGAAGCAATTGAAAGGCCGTTACGGCCTCCTGGATTTTCATTCGGTCGTTTTGGAGTGGATGGTCTACCAAGATGCTATCTGGAAAGTAGCCCCTGACAATGGCCAGGTACTCTTTATGTATTTCCTGCTGGATGATGGCGTTTTGTATGGCAGCAGCAGTTGGCGCGTCCAGTGCAAAAAGTAATAGACCAGATGTTTTGCGATCGAGGCGATGGATGGGGTAGACGTATTGCTCGATTTGATCGCGGAGCAACTGTAAGGCAAATACCTCCGCTGAAGCAGCTATGCGACTGCGGTGTACCAGCAAGCCGTGTGGCTTATTGATGGCAACTAGGTGCGCATCTCGGTAGATGATTTGTAAAGCTGGCCCTTGTGGCATTTGAGTATTTTTAAAGAAAATCCCGAACCTTCGACAAGCGAAAATTCGGGATTTTTCTTAAGACATTAAATATTTTCAGCCTATTCTTTCACAAAGCGCTTGGTCAATATCCGTCGGTCGTTTTGAACCGAGATCAGATACAGACCTCCCGGAATGGCTTCAAGGTCTAAATACTCTTGTAAGCGATCCACAGATTGGTATTCGTAGTTACGAACCAACTGTCCGGCAGCTGTTGTGATGCGGATCGTTGTTTTTTCAGCCGTAATGTCTTCCAACTGAAGATCGATGAACAAACGATTACTAACTGGGTTTGGTCTGAGGTCGAACTGGATACCAGAAGGATTGACATCGAAGGTCGAAGTCACACACTCAGGCCCACTGGTGACGCGGTTGACGGTGATTGGGTCGGAAAGGGCAAAGCAACCGATGATGTTATTGGCATTGCTATCCAAAACAGCACCAATCAAATCACCTGTATAGCTCACATGCCAGATGAGGCAAACGCCTCCGCCTGCTCCTTCGAAGTTGAAGGGTGGGGCAGCTGGTAGTCCCAAAATCACACCTGAAGAATCTGTGATCACCCAGGCACTACTGTCGCCAGTACCTCCCGTGAGGGTGACGTCTATGAGGTCGTCTTGACCATCGCCTGCACAAATCGTTGTCGGATCGTCGGTCGAAATGCTACCGGCCTCTATGCCGTTGCGCGTAACGGTAATGGGGTCTGAGAGGTCGAAGCAGCCAGATAAGTTGCTGGCATTTTCACCCATCATCAATCCGCTGATGTCGCCATGGTAACTCAAGTGCCAGATGAGGCAAACACCTGCTCCTGCATCTTCGAGGTCGAAAGGTGGTGCCATCGGAAGTCCTAGGATCAATCCAGCTGTATCGGTGATGATCCAGGCACTACTGTCCCCTTCAGCATCCATTAAGGTCACGTCAATGGGGTTGGGTACGCCATCGCCTGCGCAAATATCGGTTGGGTCTGCGGTTGAGATGCTACCGCCATCTACGCCGTTGCGAATAACGGTGATTGGATTGGATAGTTCGAAGCAACCAACTAAGTTATTGGCATTTTCGCCCATTGCCAGTCCCATCAGGCCATCTTCGTGGCTCAGGTGCCAAATCAGGCAAACGCCTCCACCAGCTCCTTCGAGGTCGAAAGGTGGTGCCATTGGCAGCCCTAGAATCAATCCTGCTGTATCGGTAATCACCCAAGCAGAGTTCGTTCCAATATTGCCGGACAAGCTTACATCGATGGGGTCGCCCTCGCCGTCACCAGCGCAGATGGTTGTCGGATCGCTGGTCGTAATTTGTCCACCATTGACTTCTGTTCTGTTGACTGTGATGGGGTTGGAGAAGCTAAAGCAACCCTGTAGGTCATTGGCATTGGCACCCATCATGAGTCCCATCAGGCCGTCTTCAAAGCTCAGGTGCCAAATCAGGCAAACCCCTTCTCCTGCATCTTCGAGGTCGAAAGGTGGCGCCATCGGAAGTCCTAAGATCAATCCTGCTGTATCGGTGATGACCCAAGCAGAGTTGGTACCCATGTTGCCCATAAGGCTGACATCAATCGGGTCGCCATTGCCATCGCCTGCACAAATATTGATGGGGTCATCTGTACTGATTGTTCCACCATTTGTCATTCCAGCAGAGCGGACTACTGTAATAGGATTGGACAAATCGAAGCAACCAACCAAGTTGTTGGCATTGCTGTCCAATACGGCTCCCATCAGGTCGCCACTGTAGCTGATGTGCCAGATGAGGCAAACGCCTCCACCTGCTCCTTCCAGGTTAAAGGGTGGAGCCGCTGGCAATCCAAGGATGGTTCCAACTGTATCGGTGATGATCCAGCCGCTGCTGTCGCCTTCGGCTCCCGTCAAGGATACGTCGATTAGGTCGTCCGTTCCGTCACCTGCACAAATAATGGTTGGACTGTCTGTGCTGATTTCTCCACCATTGACGCCGTTGCGGACCACTGTAATGGGGTTGGAGAAGTCGAAACAGCCCGATAGATCACTGGTATTCTGTCCCATCATCAAGCCGGTTAGGCCATCGTCAAAGCTCAGGTGCCAGATGAGGCAAACGCCACCACCAGCTTCTTCCAAATCGAAAGGTGGTGCGGCAGGTAGTCCCAGAATGACGCCTGCTGCATCGGTGATGACCCAGGCAGCATTGGCACCTTCATTACCGGATAGGCTTACGTCGATTGGATCACCCATACCATCACCGGCACAAATGGTTGTCGGATCGGAAGTCGTGATTTGTCCACCATTGACGCCATTGCGGATAACCGTAATGGGGTTGGAGAAGTCGAAGCAACCTGCCAAGCCACTGGTATTTTGTCCCATCATCAAGCCAGTCAGGCCGTCTGCATAACTCAGATGCCAGATGAGGCAAACGCCGCCACCGGCGCCTTCCAGATCGAAAGGTGGTGCCATGGGCAGTCCGAGAATGACTCCTGCTGTATCTGTAATGACCCAAGCGGAATTGTCGCCTGAATTGTCCGTCAAGCTTACGTCGATTGGATCACCCGTACCATCGCCTGCGCAAATGGTGGTTGGATCGGAAGTTGTAATTTGTCCACCTGCGACGCCATTGCGTGTCACGGCGATGGAGTTAGATAAGCTAAAGCAGCCCTGCAAATCACTGGTATTTTGTCCCATCATCAAACCCACCAATCCATCTTCGAAACTGATGTGCCAGATGAGGCAGAGTCCACCACCAGCGCCTTCCAGATCGAAAGGTGGTGCCATGGGCAGACCGAGGATGTTGCCATCTCCATCTGTAATGATCCATCCGGAGTTGGTCCCGGAATTGCCCGTCAGGCTGACATCAATTGGATCGCCGACGCCATCGCCCGCACAAATGGTGGTTGGGTCGGTGGTCGAAATGGTTCCTCCGTCGGTTGCTCCCTCTTGGCGGTCTACCCTGATGGGGTTCGACAGATCAAAGCAACCCATGAGGCCACTGGTATTTTGTCCCATTGTCAAGCCGGTCAAGCCGTTTGCATAGCTGATGTGCCAGATGAGGCAAATGCCGCCGCCTGCGCCTTCGAGATCGAAAGGTGGTGCTGCGGGTAAGCCGAGAATCAAGCCTGCTGTATCGGTGATGATCCATCCGGAGTTTGCACCTAGGTTGTCTGCTAGTGTTACATCAATCGGGTCGGCGGTGCCATCGCCGGCGCAGATAACTGTTGGGTCTGTTGTACTGATGGTTCCACCGTCCACACCGGTGCGCACAACTGCAATTGAGTTGGAGAAGTCGAAACAACCTGTCAGACTGTTAATGTTTCCTCCTGTTTCCAGGCCATCTATTCCGTCCTCATAGCTGAGGTGTAAGATTAGGCAAGTTCCACTTCCAGCACCTTCCAGGTCGAAAGGAGAGCCGCTTGGTAGGCCAAGGATCAGACCACCTTGGTCCGTAATGACCCAAGCAGAGTTGTTGCCAATATTTCCACTAAGTGTTACATTGATTGGATCGGCTGTGCCATCGCCGGCACAGATGGTGGTTGGATCGCTCGTTGAAATATTACCACCATTGACTTCTGTACGTATGACTGTAATGGCATTGGAAAAGTCAAAACAACCATCTAAGTCGTCGGTATTTTGTCCCATCATCAAGCCGGTCAGGCCATCCGCATAGCTGAGGTGCCAAATCAGGCAAACACCACTGCCAGCATCTTCAAAGTTGAATGGCGGAGCTAGTGGGAGGCCGAGAATGTTTCCGGATGTATCTGTGATGACCCAAGCGGTGTTGCTGCCAACGTTTCCGCTGAGACTGACATCAATCAAGTCGTCAGAACCTTCGCCTACACAAATATCTGTCACATCCATGGTAGAAATCTGTCCGCCATCTACATCGCTGCGAGTAATGGCGATGGCATTGGAAAGATCAAAACAACCTCTGAGTTCGTTGGCGTCCATGCCTACTGCCAAGCCTTCCAAACCATTTTCGTAGGCCAGGTGCCAAATCAGGCACAGGCCAGGTCCGGCGCCTTCAAAATTAAAGGGTGGGGCAGCTGGTAATTCCAAGATGATGCCATCCTGATCGGTAATGACCCAGGTAGAATTGCTACCATTGTTTCCATTCAGGGAAACCTCAACGATGTCATCGATGCCATCGCCAGGACAGGTAAAGCCACTGCTGGTCGTTGTAATTTGTCCACCATCTGTATCACCGGAATAACGGATAACCGTGATGGCGTTGGAGAAGTCGAAACAACCACTCAGGTTGCTGGTGTTTTGCCCCATCATCAGGCCCGTTAGGCCGTCTTCATAGCTGATGTTCCAAACCAGGCAAATCCCAGGACCGGCATCTTCAAAATCCAAAGGCAAGGAAGTTGGTAGGCCAATGATATTTCCGCTGGTGTCGGTAACAACCCAGTTGGCGTTAGCTCCTACTGCGCCTACCAATAGGACACCCAGTGTATCTGGACTGCCGTCACCGGCACAGAAGGTCGTTGGGTCGAGTGCCATGATGTTGCCACCTGAAACTCCATTGCGGGTAACATCTATGGAATTTGATAAGCCAAAGCAAGCACCACTGAGTTCAGAAAGCTTTTCGCCCTCTGCCAAACCGCTTAGTCCGTCTTCATAACTGATGTTGTATATACGACAAAGTCCTCCTCCGGCACCATCTAGATTGAAGGGCGGGCTTGCTGGCAAGTCGAGGATAATGTCATTACCATTGGTGATGATCCAGGATGTATTGGTACCTACGGCCCCGGTCAAAGTGACATCAATCATATCGGCGATGCCATTGCCGGCACAAATGGTGGTTGGGTCCATGGTTGTAATGGTACCACCATCGATGGCTGTGCGGTTGACTGATACAGAGTCAGAAAAGTCGAAACAACCATCTAGGTCGCTGGTATTTTGTCCAACGCTCAATCCCATCAGGCCGTCTTGATAGCTGAGATACCAAATCAGACAGATGCCACCTCCTGCACCTTCGAAGTCGAACGGAGGGGTGGTTGGTAAATCTAGGATGTTGCCTGCATCATCGGTGATGACCCATGAGCTGTTTTCACCGAAATTACCAGAAAGCTGTACGTTTACTGGGTCGGCAATACCATCACCAGCACAGACATCGGTTGTTGTCAAAGGCGTCAAAGAACCACCGCTAACCGTACCACAGGTGCTGGCATTGGAGTTATTGGTGCAAATGCTGGTCGTGCTGGTAACCAACCAATCGCTAACGGCATCGCCTTCACCATCAAATTCGATAGAGCTGCCCGAGGGAACGCTTGCCACAAAAGTGCCTGCTGTCCAGACGCCTGCGGCAACAGCTACGGATGAACGTTGGTGATTGGCTGAGCCCCATTCGACATAGTCGATCAAACCAACGGGAGAGCCGAAATTGCTGTTGGTATACAGTCCCATTTCGGAATCGCTGCTCATGTTGTTGAAACCTTTGACGGTCAATATTTCTCCAGGACCCATGTTCAGTCGGCCGCATTCGATGTTGAGGGTGCTGAGTTGACTGTAACTGGGAAAGTTGCACAGCCAGTAGGTGGAGACATTGACAGAGTCTGTCCCGAGGTTTTTGAGCTCCACCGTTTCAGGCGGAAAAACCTCATTGATAACCACTTGTGCAGTGGCGGAATTAGTAAATAAGTAAAAGAATAGCACAAACCCGTAGGCTGCTAATCTTTTGGAGGATACAATTGTTCTCATAAATGAAGTGTTGTGTGAAAATTACTTTATGAAACCTCTCTGCAAACCAGAGAAGATAATGGCCTTAAAATGACTATCTAGTCCTACACGATATTCGTACCACTTATGCAAAATCTGCAGGGGTATTTGAAGGAAGGTGTAAAGTTTTGATTGGAGAGCATGTAAAGTGTCCGGCTGGCATCATTCGCTTCAGTTTTTGGTTAGTAAATTCTGTTGTTTTCAGCTTAGGCGGATAAGGTAATTCAAAAAACACTTGAAAGAATCACAAATGTATCACAGCCCCAACTTTTGATTGCCAAGCCGATTATTAGGAGATATTAGTGTCTTGGTCACTACAGTTTGATGGCCAAGTGCAGGTTGCCGCTTTGAAAGTCTTTTAGAGCAATGGACTGTCGTTTTGTCTGCGTATTGTTTGATGTTTGTGTCAGAATGTCAGCACTTTACAGATATAAATGGCAAAATGGCCTTAAAATGCAGCTGGCATATCGATTGAAGGAGATAAAGATGTTTTTCAGCTTGAGTACCCAAAATCTATTCATATGAACTTTAACAATTTCACTATAAAATCACAAGAGGCGCTGCAGCGAGCGCAGCAGATTGCCATGGGGTATGGCCAGCAATCCATTGAAGTGGGCCACCTATTAAAGGGGCTCTTGGAAGTCGATGAGAATGTGACGCCCTTTGTGATCAAAAAGCTTGGGGTAAATTTTGACATCGTCCGGAAGACTTTGGACAGCATTGTTCGCTCTTATCCCAAGGTCAGTGGAGGGGCGCAGCAATATTTGACCCGTAGTGCAACAGAGGTCATTCAAAAAGCTGGTGTTTATGTCAAGGAATTCGGGGATGAGTTTGTTGCTGTAGAACATCTTCTGTTGGCCATTTTGTCGGTCAAAGATGCCGTTTCACAGATGCTCAAAGACAGTGGCATCAATGAAAAAGAGCTCAAAGTAGCCATCCGTGAATTGCGAAAAGGACGCAAAGTGACCACCAACAGTGCTGAGAACCAATACAATGCGTTGTCTAAATTCGCTCAAGACCTCAATGAAAGGGCTCAGAATGGTAAGCTGGACCCCGTTATTGGCCGAGAGGAAGAGATTCGACGGGTTTTACACATCTTGGCTCGACGGACCAAGAACAACCCCATCCTGATTGGGGAACCGGGTGTCGGGAAGACGGCCATTATCGAGGGACTAGCGCATCGAATCATCAGCGGTGATGTACCGGAGGATTTGCAGGATAAGCAAATTTTTGCCTTGGACATGGGCGCTTTGATTGCTGGTGCCAAATATCAGGGGGAATTCGAGGAACGCCTAAAAGCGGTTGTCAACGAAGTAGTAGCAGCAGAGGGGCAAATTTTCTTGTTCATTGATGAAATTCACACCTTAGTTGGTGCTGGCAAGAACCAGGGGGCCATGGATGCGGCCAATATCCTCAAGCCAGCCCTGGCGCGCGGTGACCTTCGGGCCATCGGTGCAACCACCCTGAACGAATATCAAAAATACTTTGAAACCGACAAGGCGCTGGAGCGTCGCTTCCAGAACATTCTGGTCGATGAACCAGGGGAGGAGGATGCCATTTCCATCCTGCGGGGGCTCAAGGACCGCTACGAGACACACCACAAGATCAATATAAAGGATGAGGCCATTGTGGCTGCCGTCCAACTGTCCAATCGCTATATTAATGATCGCTTTCTGCCGGACAAGGCCATTGACCTAGTCGATGAGGCGGCTGCGAGATTGCGCCTAGAGATGAACTCTATGCCCGAGGAGTTGGACGAATTAGAGCGTCGGATTCGGCAGTTGGAGATCGAACGGGAGGCCATCAAGCGCGAAAAAGACCAGACGACCCTCAGCAAATTGAATGAAGAGTTGGCCAATTTGGAGGAAGAACGGACCGATTTGCGGGCCAGGTGGGAGAGTGAGCGGGAGGTTGTATTGGGCATACAGACCTCGAAGCAGGAGATTGAAAAACTGAAGCAGGACGGCACCCGCGCAGAGCGAGAAGGCAACTTCAGTGAGGCGGCTGAAATACGATATGGTCGCATTCCAGAGGTACAGACTCGATTGGAAGAATATACCCAGCGGCTGCAGGAAATGCAGACTGATCGCCAGTTATTGGTCAAAGAGGAGGTAGATGCGGAGGACATTGCCCAGATTGTGGCCAAATGGACCGGCGTACCTGTCGTTCGGATGTTGCAAAGCGAGCGGGAAAAGCTGTTGTTGTTGGAGCAGGAGCTGCACAAGCGGGTGGTCGGCCAGGAGGAGGCCATCGAAGCGGTGTCTGATGCCATCCGGCGCAGTCGGACGGGGCTGAACGACGAAAAGCGACCAATTGGGTCTTTCCTGTTTTTGGGAACGACCGGGGTTGGGAAAACAGAATTGGCCAAGGCGTTGGCAGAATATCTTTTCAACGACGAAAATCTGCTGACCCGTATCGATATGAGTGAATATCAGGAGCGGCATGCTGTCAGCCGTTTGATGGGAGCGCCTCCGGGCTACGTGGGTTATGATGAAGGGGGGCAATTGACCGAAGCTGTTCGGCGCAAGCCATACTCCGTCATTCTGTTGGATGAGATTGAAAAGGCGCATCCGGATGTCTTTAATGTCTTGTTGCAGGTTTTGGACGATGGCCGTCTGACGGATAGCAAGGGCCGGGAGGTCAATTTTAAAAATACAATCATCATTATGACTTCGAACATCGGCTCTGATATTATCCGGGGCCAGTTTGAGGACCTGGAAAAGAAGGATAAGGAAAGTGTTATCGAGCAGACAACGGAAATGGTTTTTGAGTTGCTCAAGCAGTCTGTCCGGCCAGAATTCCTCAATCGAATCGACGAGGTAATGATGTTCGAGCCTTTATCCGACAAGCACATCCGAGCGATTGTCGAGCTGCAAATGGAGGGCGTTCGGAAAACAATTGCCAAGCAAGAAATCAAGCTCAGTGTTACGCCGCAGGCGATGGATTTGTTGGCCGACATGGGTTTTGATCCACAATTCGGCGCTCGTCCGGTCAAGCGAGTTATTCAGAAAAAGGTGCTCAATGCCCTATCCAAGCAGATATTGTTGGGCAAAGTAACGCCAAACAGCCAGACGGTGCTGGATGCTTTTGATGGGAAGCTGGTTTTCCGAAATCCTTTGGTCAAGGAAAAGATGGAAGAGGCTGCATAATGGGTCGATGAATAGAATGAATAGAGATACCTGAGTTTTTTATATAGTTTTCTATGAGTAAAAAAACGGATAGAGCCGGGCAGAAGCCCGGCTTTTTTAGTATCCGTTTTGTTGAAAATGGCGTAATCCGCTGAAGATTACTACGTCTTGGCTGGTAATAGAAAACATAAATACCTATCTTTCCCATAAGGATTTACACACAGTTCAGTGGTAGTACAAGGGATTGAAGGCATATCGTACAATCCGTCTGACTGTTTAAGAGCGCTTGCTAGGAATATCAAACCTTTTTTTAATTCAAGCTGTGACGCTCGTCCAATAAGCCAGGCGAGCAATTCGTTGGAAAATCTTTTGTCCTCTGCCTGTCGGCAGAATAGCAACTTGAGTTATTTTAGGGAAAACACTCCTGAATCAATCTATCGTTAAGGGCTCAAATTGGTGTTGAATATGGATCGAATGTCGAGCATTCATCTGTAGAGGTAGTCCCTCATCATTTAAAGATCACTGTATTTACAATCGCAAGGGTTAAAATGGTTTAGGTAAAGTGGTTTATCTGTTTGTTTACCAATTGGAGTATCTGTTTGGAACAATAGAAGGTTGAATTAAAGCTGGTCTTCGAAGTCTGGAAAGTACGCTTGTGTGAAGGATGTCTAAATGCCAAGGTCGTCGGTAATGATAATTTCTTTAGCGTAGTGATCGTGGATCTCGGGATCGTATTGTTCCTCTGAGGTGATAATCCCGATCATCATCAAAAATGCGATTAAAACTGCCATAGCTAGGGGGATTTAAAGGTTTTTGAGAATTGAATTCTTTAGGAATCTATCAATTTTTATAACCCAATGCCAGGCAGAAAAAATGGATCAAAGACTGGTTTGATTTTACTTTTGCTTTTTTATGAAAGTATATAAGTTATTGAAAAACAAATATTTAATATTGTTGGTTTGTATTAAACTAATGAAAATAAAGGTAAAGGGATGAAACAGATTTTGGAACTTATCAACGTCATTGACTCCTATAAGGCTCAAAACATACAGGTGCTACAAAACCCCTTCGCAACCAATAACAAATATTCTACTTTCTACAAGGGAATAAAGGAGGGCAGCATCCAAAGTGATGCGGATGCAGCCAATTTGTTGTACAATTCGGGGCCGGAAAACCACAAGTACAAAAAGCTCAAATATCGCTTTCGGCAGAGATTACTCAATTCCATCCTCTTCATTGATGTCAACAAGCCCAACTACACCGATATTCAGAAAGCTTACTACAATTGTTACAAGGATTGGGCGACCGTTCGCGTATTGTTGGGTAAGGGGGCTGTACGCAGTGCCATCGCTGTTGCAGAAAAGACGCTCCGGCACACCCTTAAGTTTGAGTTTACAGAATTGAGTTGTAACATTTCCCGTGTTTTGCGCCTGTACTTTGCGACGACGGAAGGCAGCAAGAAAAAATTTGACAAATACAATGGGCTGCACAAAGAACAATTGCAAATCCTGCAGGCAGAGTCTTTTGCTGAGGAGTTGTACGGGGATTTGTTGATCGACTTTGTTGCTTCGCGGGCTACCAAAAGCGAGTATGTGGATAAGGCTTCTGTCTATGCTGAAAAGCTCCGGCCTCATCTGGAGCGCGTATATTCGTATACGTTTCTTTTTTTCGCTTATTCTGTCATCGTTGCTCGTTCCGAGATTGCCAACGATTACGACAATGTCATTCGGGAGAGCCAAAAGGCATACGAGCTATTGAGCCAGAAGGCGTTCCACCTCAAGGTGCAGATATTTCCTTTTGCTTTTAAGATATTTTCCAGTTACACCAAATTGGGAAAGTACGACCTGGCACATTCCTACATAGAGCCTTGTTTGATGGCTTTGGACGAAGGCTCGGTCAATTGGTTTAAATTCAACCAAGTTCATTTCATTTATCTGATGCATACCGAACAATACAAAGCAGCGGAGGTGTTGGTCCGGAAGGTTTGTGCACACGATCGGATGAAGTACCAAAACAAGGAGACCCAGGAAGTTTGGAGGATTAATGGTGCCTATACCTATGCGATGAACCACTGGAATGCATCCAACAATGGAGAGACGAAGACCAATAATTTTAAGCTTGGCAAGTTTCTCAACGAAGTGCCGGTTTTCTCTAAGGACAAGAGAGGACTGAATATTTCCATCATCATCGTTCAAATCTTGATTTTGCTGCAACGAAAAAAGTACAACAAGATCATCGACCTCATCAGTAGCTTGGAGCGCTACTCGACCCGCTACCTGCGCAAGAATGAAACCTACCGCAGCAATTGCTTTATCAAAATGCTGATTTCTCTATCGAAAGGTAGTTTTGCCCATCCTGCCGTCCTGCGTCACTCCGAGAAGTATGTGGCCAAGCTCTCTGAAATGCCCCTTCATCGGTCGAGCCAGTCGTTGGGTGTAGAAATCGTCCCGTACGATCGACTGTGGGGTTTTATCTTGGACGAATTGAAGTAGATGGATTGACAAGAAGGAAGGGAGATATCTATCAGCTGGCGGATCATTCTTGAAATATTTATCACTGATTATTAGTGATTTATGAATTTTTTAATTTAGATGGGCTATCAATGAGAATGTCTTCGATGAATTGTTTTAGCTTCTCGAATTTCTGTAAACGAGCTTTATATTTAGAATGAATTGTTAGCCAAGCCCTTACAAAATCATCTACAGGTAGGTTGTTTGACACAAACGACAGGACAACCACATGCTTGAAAAGCGCGAGGCGTTTTTTAGCCTGGCAACTCACTCGATCCTCCCCTTTGGATAAACGATAAGTATCTGCTCGACAGTTTGCTTTCGTTGTTAAGAGAGACATTCAACAAACAAAAAGCCGTTCATCGATGTATTTTAAATCTATCTGCTTAGTCTATTTTGCCATTGTGTTTCATCTGGCCGTTGCGAGCGGACAGAAGGTTTGTGTGTTGCAAGGGCAGATACAAGACGAGCAGGCCGTTCCGATGCAGTATGTCAACGTAGGTGTGTATCTAGACGATGCTTTTGTAACAGGAGGCATCACGGATGCAAGGGGACATTTCGCGTTATCGGTCGATTGTGAGCAGCTTTACCAAGTCCAGATCAGCTCTGTTGGATACGAGCAACTGGTTTTGGAGGCAGCCGTGGCGGCACCCTCCGCAGGAGTGAAAAAATATACCTTGATCGCTTCTGCTAAATTGTTGGATGAGGTGACGGTCACAAGCAAAAGGCCGACCATCGAGCAAAAAGCCGATCGACTGATCTACCATGTCGATACTTCATTTTTGACAGGGATTCATTCTGCTTTTGAGGTTTTGGAAACGACGCCCTCCGTGTGGATTGAGAGCAATGGCGAAATTCGCATCAATGGTCGGCGCGGCGCGCGGGTGATGGTCAATGGCAAGTTGTTACAGCTTGGTGGCGCACAATTGCAGAGCTATTTGGCGGGTTTGGACGGTCGGCAGATTGCTCGTATTGAGGTCGTTTCCATTCCCGGTTCTGAATTCGATGCCGATACGGAAGCCGGGCTGGTCAATATTATCATGCGTAAGAAGTTTTTGGACGGCTACAACGCCAGGTTATTCGCTGGCTATGAGCAAGGAGAATTTCCAGAAACCAGTACGGGTATTTTTTCCAACTACAAAACCGGTAAACTCACTACGACAGCAAATTTCTACATATTCGAGCGAAACAACTTTACCGATGCCCTGGAAACCCGTCTCAATCCTGCCACCCAGTTTGATCTGGCCACAGATACCTACACCAAAAGGGAGGTAAACAACAACCAGGTCCGCCTGGGGGCAGATTACGATTTTAACCCCTCACACAACCTCAACTTCGAATACGTTCGCACCTACAATCGCAATGAATTCGATACCGATGCACAATCCACTTTATTGCAAAATAAGTCCCAATCCGAAATCGATGGATTGTATGAGAGTAAATCAATTAATGTATACCAAGGAACATCCCTCAATTATCGTTGGCTGACAGATTCCCTAGGATCGAATTTGAAAGTTTTGTTGGATTATGTGGACAACGACAATGAAACCGAAGGTTTGTATGCTTCGGATTACTTTGCTGACGATGGCCGTTTTTTACAAAACAATACCACACGAAATGAAATAGAACAATTGTCGAAAATCTTTGCAGGAAAAATTGATTATCAGCATCGGTTTGCAGCGGGTGGGGTTTTTCAAGCAGGGGTAAAGTACAATTCCAGTGAGATCAATAATGACTTAGTAGAAAAGGATAAATTGAATGGTGAGTTTGTTGTAAATCCTAAGCGGACCGACGAGTTTCGATACACGGAATCCATCATGGCAGCCTATTTAAATTATGCTGGTTCTATTAAGCGTCTGCAGTATAAGTTTGGATTGCGAATGGAGGAATCTGATATTGAGGGCGTCACCCAAACCCAAGAAAATGATTTCAAGCGGAGGTTCACCAATTGGTTTCCCAGTGCATTTTTGAGTTGGGTTGTGGACGAGAAAAAGCGACATACTCTGTCGGCCGCTGCCAACCGGAAAATTCGCAGACCAAGCTACGAAGCCCTCAATCCATTTGAATATGCGCTCAGTGAATTTACTGTCTCCAAAGGCAATCCATTGCTGTTGCCAGAATATACGAGTACGATCGAACTGGGCTACACCTTTTTGAATAAGTATTCCTTGAGATTGTATCGTCGAAATACAGAAGACATCATCAATCGGGTCTTACTGCCCGATCAGGAAACAGCTATCTATCAAACCCAAAATATAGCAGAGCGAGATATTTATGGCGCAAGCCTGAGCTTGCCATTCCAGTTGGTGAAAAAACATCTGAGAACCCAATTTTATCTGTTTGCATTACACAAGAGTTATGTATCTGATATTGTTGATGAAAGCAGGGGGACACTCGGATTCAAGTGGAATAACAATCTGAGTCTGAAAAACGGCTTACGAGCCAGCTTATCCGCTCGATACAGTACCAAAGAATTGTACGGAAACCGCATTTACAACGCTTTCTGGCAAGTCGATGCCAAGGTCAGTCAAACATTTTTTAACCAAAAATTACGAGTGAGCCTTGGCGCTTTAGACATTTTTCGCACCCAAAATAATAATGCTGTATTGGTCGACTCCGAAGAGCAGATTACTGTTCGGGAGTTGTTTCAATCCCGCAAATTTCAAATCTTTTTATTCTACAATTTTAAGGTGGGGAAATCCTTCCGTAAAAAGCGGATGGAATACTCTACCGATGGTGGAGAGAAATCCAGACTTCGGCAGTAAACCGGAGTCTGGGTCACCTTTGCTTTGTGCTATTGGAAGTGACCATTTTTTAAGACCCAAGTACTCGATTGGCAGACCGTTGATTCAAGCGGCGCTGCAGGTCTGGTAATGATTTTTTTTAGAATGCTGATTGGATCGGGTGGTGTGATGGCACCACTCGCTCATTCCAACCTATGCCTATTTTGATTGAGAAATGGGTGTAGCAAAACGTCAATGGAGCTCCTTTGTGTTATATTTTTTCCTCAAGGCGGATGCCGAAAAGCCTTTTAAAATAGAGTAGGCATTAATGCAAAATTTTAGTAAGATGAAAAAAGATCTGAAAGCTATCTTGAGCAAACTCGAATCCGTAGAAGAAAACAAAATGGGACAACTGCAAGGTGGATTTGCCTCTGTACACCGTTCCCTTTTTCACGATGATACATCGAACGATGGTTGTACCAACAACTGTGATGGCGGTAACTGCGTCTCTGGTTGTGGTGGAAGATAATTGAAAATGCCAACAGCATCGATCACCAGTAGTGTTCGGTGCTGTTTTATGATCTAAAAAGTTAACTTATGAAGACAAGTAAATTTAATACCACTCTTCCATATGGCGATAATGTCTTGCTGTATAATTCTTTTAGTGATCACTTTATTTTGGTAAATCCCTTGCTGAAAGAATTACTAGAGGCAGCCGAAGGCGAAAATGATATAAATGGGCTGGTCAATTATCATCCTGGATTTTATAAGGAGTTATTGGATCACGGCTTTATTCTAAATAATCAGGTAGATGAGATCGAGGAGCTTAAAAAACTTAGCTTGGAGGTAGACTCCAATGCTTCGACCTACTTATTGACCATCAATCCGACGATGGGCTGTAATTTCAAATGTTGGTATTGCTACGAGACACACATTGCTGGTTCAAAAATGGAAGAGCCAATCATTGAAAAGATATTGCGATTTCTAGAGAATCAAAAGAACGACAATCCTCAACTGAAGCATTTTTCAATGGCTTTTTTTGGGGGTGAACCTCTTATTTATTATCGCCAGGCAGTCGTACCCTTACTAAAAGGAGCAAAAAAGATATTTCAAGATTCCGATGTTCAATTTCGCTCTAGCTTCACAACCAATGGCTATTTATTGGATCAGGAAAAAATAGATTTTCTAAAAGATCATCACGTTGGAGGCATGCAGATTACTCTGGATGGTAATAAGGAATTTCACAATAAAGTCCGCTATGTCAATACTGAAAAGGGATCGTATGAAAAGATCATCTCGAATATCAAATTATTGGTGCGCAATGGCTTAGGCGTAACCATGCGGATCAACTATACCAATGACAATTTTTTCAGCTGCATGGAAATTGCTGATGATTTTGCGGATTTGGAAGTTGAGTTTAAAAAGAAAATTCTGGTAGACTTTCATCAAGTATGGCAAGATGAAGGTCACGAGAATGTATCTACTCGACCTGGGGTGGAGAAATTCAGTGCTGCTGGTTTTTCGGTCCGTTCAAAAGCGACCAATTTGAACAATGTACGTGACTCTTGTTATGCCGATAAACGCAACAGTGCCACCTTTAACTACAATGGTGAAGTTTTCAAATGTACAGCTCGGGATTTTACGACTGAAAACAGTCTGGGCATCTTAACCAATGATGGATACATTCAATGGAAAGAGGAGTATGAACGTCGGCAAACAGCTAAGTTTCACAATGCGCCTTGTTTTGAATGCAAACTCATGCCCATCTGCAATGGTGGTTGTTCGCAGCATGCTTATGAGCATCTAGACAAAAAGGAAGATTACTGCGTCTTTGGTTTTAATGAGCACAAAAAAGACGAATTGATTTTGGAAAGATTTAGAATGCGAGCTGAAAATTAGTCAACGATATGCGCAGAAATAAATTTCCTGTTTTTCGGCAATTGGAGCAGACCGATTGTGGTCCGTCCTGCCTTCGAATGGTAAGTACTTACTTTGGTAAACCCTATTCTTTGGAAGAGTTGCGGGAATTGTGTGGCGTGACACGTCTGGGGGTATCTTTGCGGGATGTCAGCAGGGGAGCGTCTGCCATCGGATTGGACAATGGAACGGTCAAGGTTGATCTTCAAACTTTAAAGGAAGAAGTTCCGCTGCCTTGTATATTGCACTGGCGGCAGGAACATTTTGTTGTACTCTACGAGATTAAAAAAAATAGAAAAGATGCCTTCCTGATTGCCGATCCAGGATTTGGGAAAATCAAATTGACAGAAGAACAATTCGTCAAAGATTGGAACCCACAAGATGGCAGAGGCATCGCCATGATTATCCAGCCGTCTGAAGACTTTACAGCCATCCAACCCAAAATACCCATTCATTCCCACTGGAAGCGGAGTTGGAATTTTTTGGTCCACTACCTGACCAGCCACAAGCGAACACTGGGCGGAGTCGCTGTGACGCTATTGATCACGGCTGCCATTACCTGGGTATTTCCTGTTCTAATGCAAAAACTCATCGACGATGGTGTAATGGCCAAAGACATGAATTTTGTTTGGGTCATTCTATTAGCTCAACTGATGCTCTTTGTCGGAAAAGGGGTGCTTGATTGGGTCAGGGGCATTGTACTGATTCGGGTGAGTATGAAAATCAGCATCGATATTATTGCCAACTTTATCAAGAAATTGATCCGACTTCCTATAGGTTTTTTCGATACCAAGCTCCATACGGATATTCTTCAAAGAGTGGAAGACCAAAATAAAATCGAAAACTTCATCAGCTATAAGGTGCTGAGTAGCATCTTTTCTATGTTGAGTTTGATCGTACTTTCCGTTCTTTTGTTTTACTACAACAGTATGGTGTTTGGTATCTTTTTGGTCTTGACATTGGCCTCTGTTGCTTGGATGTGGCAGTTTTTGGAGCGCCGAAAGTTTTTGGACTACAGCCGCTTTTCCCTTCAATACCAAGATCAAAATAATTTGTACGAATTGGTAACGGGTATGCCAGAAATTAAAATCAACAGCGCACAAGATGTCAAGGTAGAGGAATGGCAGAACGTTCAGGAGAAGCTGTACAAACTAAAAATCAAGGCGCTCAATTTGAATCAACAACAACTCCTGGGGGTCAATATGATTACGCAGGTCAAGAACATTCTCATAACCTTTTTATGCTCCTATTTTGTCATCCAGGATATGATGTCGCTGGGGATACTGATGAGTATCAGTTACATTGTCGGCCAGCTTTCCGGTCCTGTCGACGATCTGGTGATGTTTTTCCTGGGTGCACAAGATGCCAAGTTGTCTTTTGATCGGATGGACGAAATTCAGCGCAAAGAGGATGAAGATTCCGAGAAGAAGCGGATCAATAAATTCTGTGATTCCATCGAAATCAAGAAGCTGTATTTCAAGTACCAGGGGATGAACAGTCCTTACGTTCTGAAGAATCTGAACATCCACATCCCTATTGGTAAGAAAACGGCCATCGTCGGTGCCAGTGGCAGTGGTAAAACAACCTTGATGAAATTGCTGCTGAAATTTTACAACCCCACCCGTGGCAGCATAAAAATAGACGAAGTGGGCTTGTCGACCATCAACGCAGATTATTTTCGAAGCAATTGTGGGGTGGTCATGCAGGATGGATTTATCTACAGTGGAACCATTGCCAGCAACATTGCCCTAGGAGACAAGGTCCCAAATCTAGAACGCGTCCGCTGGGCAGCAAAAATTGCTTGTATCAACGAGTTCGTCGATGGCTTGGTTTTGAACTACCATACAAAAATCGGGCAGGCTGGGCTGGATTTGAGCGGCGGCCAAAAACAGCGTCTCCTCATTGCCCGTGCCGTCTATAAAAATCCCGATTTCTTATTTTTCGATGAAGCCACCAGCGCCCTCGATGCGGCCAATGAAAAAATGATTGTCGACAATTTACAGACCTTCATGGAAGGAAAAACAGTGGTGGTGATTGCCCACCGTCTGAGTACAGTACAAGATGCCGATCAAATCATTGTATTGGACAAGGGAGAAGTCGTGGAATACGGCTCGCACTTCGAATTGTCCATGAATCACGGTTACTACTATAATCTGATCAAGAACCAATTAGAGCTTGGGAGTTAGGTGGTGTACTCGCATAGGCCAGCCAGCACATCGGGGCCTACTGTTTTTCAAAACAAAATGTCCCGATTGTGCTCCCAAACAGCTTTCTGCAAATTCCGCTCGGCACGGCCGCTGAAGGGCAGCGAAAATATTGACAGCACCAACCCACCACCGAGGAAAGCGCCTTGGAGGCTGGTATTGTCAAGGGCCGGAGCCGTCAGGGCCATTCCCAAGCCAGTGAGTGAGAAAATCAGACCTGCCACCCGATTGGCTTTAAATTGCCTGTAGGATTTCATGGCCGCTTCGCTCTTGGCCAGTTCCAGCTTGAGATTTTTGGCTACAAGCCCTCCTCGCTTAAATTCTTCTCCGTTTTTGTAGTACTTGCTGAGGTTTAGATAAATGGTTTCTCTTTCATATTGGGCCTTTGTTGGTGCGTCTTGAGCAATGGCAGAAAGGCAAAAAGCAAATAGGAGTGGCAGGGGCATAAAAAATCGAATCTTCATGTTACTTTTAGGTCTTGATGATGAAAAGTATTTCTTTTATAACTCCTTTTTATGATTCAGATTTTCTTTGTTAATAAAGGCAATAAAATCAAGTACGCCACCAGCCCATTGTTGGGGCGCTTCGATCATGGGATAGTGGCCGACTCCTTCCAATAATTGACAACTGCTGCCATCAATATTTTTGTGCAACTCATGGGCCATAGCGACTACAGCCACCGGGTCTTCTGTAGCCCAAAGGATGTGAATCGGCAGGTCACAGGCATACAGGCTGCCGACCCATCGGTGCCAAAACCGATAGCGTTCATTGATGTACTGCGTGAGCTGGGAAAGCACCTTGCGGCCGTCTTTGTGCAGCAGCATTTGCCAAAGTATTTTCAACTCCGTCAGATCAATCTTATCAGGGTCGCCCCAGATTTTCCGCATGTTTCGAAGGAATATTTTTTCGGTGCTAAGCTGTGCCACGATCGGCCCCCAACGGTGGTTTTTAAGCAATTTTTGGATGGGGCGGAGTTGGGACAAATGGATGAGCATGCTCCCATTGCTGAGAATACTGCTCTGTATGTTCATTGGCTCCACACCCCTGGCTCGGCGAGCGATGAGTTCTGTGGCAACGCTGGTGCCGTAGTCATGCGCCAATACGTGCGCCTTTTCAATTCCGAGCTGCCGCCAGAGTTCCAACGCAATGTCGGCCTGTTCTATCAAAGAGTAAGAATAATTGATTGGCTTATCGGACAGCCCAAAACCCAAGTGATCGTGGACCACCACTCGGTGATTTTGACTCAACAAAGGCAAGACTTTCAAATAGTCATAACTGCAAGTTGGATAGCCATGCAAAACGACAATGGTTTCTTCCCCTTGTCCAGCCTCAACTGCAAAAACTTTATGCCCGAATACATCGTAGTATTTTCCGCGGGCTTCCCATTCTTGAAACGACATTCTTTTTCCTTTTTTGTTTCAAGGTCAGGATTTCAAATAAAAAACACCTGCCGAAAATTGCTTTCGACAGGCGATACAAATTTGACTATTGTGACAGACAATCTCTATTCAATCATTAATTTTCGTACCTGGGTTCGATCCGCATTGCGGATGATGACAAAGTACAGCCCCGAGCTTAAGTAGGACAGGTCGAGTTGTTGTCGGTAGTAGGTGCCGCTTTTACTGAGCTCTTGTTTGAGGATGGACCGGCCAGCCAAATCCCTAATGTCCAATTTGATCTGACTATCTTTTGGTGTACCAAACTGGATGTTGACCATGCCATTGGTTGGGTTGGGGAATATTTCCAAGTCTTCTATTGCAGGGCTCGTTTCTTCTTCAGAAGAAATTCGGTTGTTGGCCGCATTGCTGTTTGCACAAGGGTTGGCGTAGAAAACGTTGGTGGCTAAGCGGGTCATTTCTGTATTCCTTCGGATGATATCTGTGAGGGTTGTCCTTCGGATGTCGTCCAATTCTCTTCGTTGCAGCATGGGATCGTTTTGGTAATAATAAAAATCACCATCTCTAAGACTTTCGAATTGGGTGCTTAAAACAGCATGCAAAGTGGGACCAATGGAACTGCCTGGAAGATGCCGCTCGGCCAACAAACCCACCCATAAATCGATGCGATCGACCTGGCCATCGTAGGCGGTCCGAAGGGCTTCAATAATTTGTGCATCTGGATTGATCTGGTTGAAGTTGCGCGCCCGACTACCTATATAATGCTCCCGAACCTCGTTGTAGGAAGGCAGACCATGGTCGCGCCCCCTTTGGATATTGAGAGAAGCTAAGTCCAGACCAAAAACGACGGGAGTGTTTGGATCACCAAAAAGAAAATTCCTAAGATTATCGATGATCTTGAGATCGACCTCCTGTTGCGTTTGGACGGATAAGCCTTTCAGTATGGGACCGATCCCATAAGTTTGTATGGGTTCATTGTTGAAAAAAGCTTCCAACAACGATAGACTTCCGGGGCCAACCTCCTCGCAACTATTGTCTCGAAGAAGGATTTCTTCCGTTACCATCGTATGCCCCAAGCGATAGGCGGCACTTGTAAAAATATTGGCAATATCGGGTTGTACATCGGCGCGGTATCCTCGATAGGGGGCAAGGCGGATGCCCAAAGCGGGAAGAAATTGAGTGTAGGTGATGTGCTGAATGTAGGCGCCGATTTGCTTTCGAGCGCGCTGGTACAATTCCTCATCGCCTCGGATACCTCGGGCGCGCAATTGATTGCAGACTCGGTTGTGCTCTCGTACAAACAATGTATGCAAACTGGTCAAACCTGCTTGTTCATTGGCCCGGACATCGCCAGCGACAAATACGACATGGGTTCCCTCGCCATCGCCAGCCATACTGGGTGCGTCGGGATCAATGGGACTGTCGAAGTTGCCATCGATCGTATTGTAGGGCAGCATATTGCCACTGGAAGTTTTTAATTTTCCATCGGAGAAAGTGCGCAGCCATGCCGCTCGGGTTTCTTCCGAGCCATAGACCATGGAGGCGTCCAGCCAGGAGGTGATCAAGTTGGTTTGCTGGCGGTCGTTACGGACGCCGGTTCCTTCGTGTATGGCCGAGCGAAAAAATGGAATGTCTTGGTTGAACAGCGGCTCGTCGTCGGGTAAAATGATTGGGTGATACTCATCTTCCTCCTCCGGCGTTAGATCGATGTCGTGATCGATGAATTGCCCCCAGCTAAATACGAGGCTACTCAGCCCTTCGGCACTGGGTAGGTCTTCGGATTGCGCACCCACGGCATTGGAAATGGCGCGGGGGCTTGGGCGATTTTGGCCCGCCATATCGTTCCACTCATCGGGTTGGCCGTAGGCGGCTTCCATCTTCCGGTGTAGCTCAATGTCGGAAGCGCCCCATTCGATGCGATCGCTTTGGCTGATGTTGTTGCAGGTACCATCAATGCTGCGATAGGGCGCCCGGTCGCAGGCTTGGCTGGGACCCACGGGGGCAGGGGTGCGGGGGATGTGTTGAAAACCGCGGTTGTTAACCCGGAGTTGTCTGGGACGGGGTCGCTGGGCAAAAAGGGAACTGCTGATGAGGAAAAAGAAAAACAATAAAAGGCTTGTATTTAGGTTAGGGATAGACATAGGAGGCTTGCTCCAGATACAGATGTTTTTCATATATCCGAAAGTTTAAAAGGTTTGAAAAAGGTAAGTGCCTGGACAAAGTTGTGTTATCCTTAGTTTGAGGTGAAAGTCATTCAAAATTAAGTCATTATTTAATCTGTCTAGGCACTGATAGCTTGCTCGTAAAAGTAAGGCCAATGGGTGCTGACAATTCTTCCTTACTTTTTGTTTATATGAGCTTAGATGTGAGTGATTGGAAAAACTTGCGGTGAGGTATAAATTTTTTTAGATTAATTTTTTCTGAAGTAGTTACTGGAACTAAATGGAACTGCTTACCGTACTTTTTTGACCATTTTGGGTGTTCAGCCATTGCTGAAAAAACTACCTACTTGTACGCCCAATTCGAATAGTTTCCAACCTGGGAAATAACCTTCCTCTAATTTGATCACATCGATCCGAAGCAGTCCGCCTCCTTTGCAATAGACAAAAAGATCGGGCGCTTGTGGCGAGTTCAAAATGATGCCAGGTTGAAGAATCTGCTGCAGGCCGGGGCTTTGGACACTGGATACTTCCAGAACGCGGAATGGCAATTCCTGATACCAGCAAAAGGCACCACCATAATGTGGATTGGATGCTTTGACCAACGCCATAATTTGCGCAGCACTTTGTTGCTTCCAATCGATCTGCAAATCTTGGGCTTTTGGCTTGGGCCAGTATTTGGCTTTTGCAGAAGTCTGTGGTGATTCTTCCAGGCGGTCGTTGGTCAGTCGATACAAAAAAGTCTTGGTCCAGTTGACGGTGCTGACGGAAAGGCGGCCCATGTGCTGTCCCATTGTTTCATTGGGTAATATAGGAATAGAGGCTTCAAAAACGATTGGACCTCGATCAAAATGTGCATCCATTTTGTGGATGGATAGTTTGTTTTGTGGTTCTCTGTTTTTGATGACCCAAAACAAAGGAGCCGATCCACGGTATTCGGGAAGTGGTGCAAAATGGTAATTGAAAAAGCCCTTGGTAGGCACCGACAGGCAAGACGCTGGAATCTTCCAGGGGAATCCCATCACAATCACTGCATCCAGTCCTTTGCACCATTCCTGCAGTTGTTCTTCCAAGGTTTCTTTGGCAAAAGTATGCAAGGGAAACTGCATTTGTTGCAGCATCTTTTGAATGCTTTCCGTGATGATCTGAAGAGGAATGGGGATGCCGACCTTCTCGACTTTTTGTTCTGTCATCAGCATTTGTAAAGTAGGGATGGACAGGCTACTATTGGACAAAAGACCGATTTTCATTCAAGCGTTTTTAAGGATAAGGATTGCGAAAGCTACAAATTTAAGATCGCATTAAGCCCATATCCACAATATTTATTTTCCATATCCAGGTAGTCATCACTCTACCGAAAAATGATAGCCCACTCCCTTGAGCGTAATGATGCGCACCTTGGGGTCGGCCTTCAAATAATCGCGGAGTTTGGCGATGTAAACGTCTAGGTTGCGGGAATTGAAAAAGGAGTCATCTCCCCAAACCTGCTTTAAAATATCTTTTCGGGCTATGGCAGTATTTCTGCGCGATGCAAAAATTTGCAGTAGTTGGCTGTCTCGGTGGGATAGCTTTCGGATGTTCTCCTCAAAATGGAGCTCGTACTTTTTGGGGTAAAAAGTGAATTTTCCAATGACTACCTCATCAGAGGAGCCTGGTGTATTGCTTTGTTCTCCCGACGTTAATTTCAGCAGGTTTTCGATTCGAACGATCAACTCCTCCATACTGAAGGGCTTCTTGACATAGTCGTTGCCGCCCGATTGAAAGCCATTGAGCAAATCCTTCGTCTGCGTCTTGGCTGTCAGATAAATGATAGGGATGTGCGGCGCCTTTTTTCTAATCTCTTTTCCAAGGCTAAAACCATCCTTGTTGGGCAGCATCACATCGAGGATGCAGATGTCGGGGCGGTACTGCTCAAAGGCCGGTAAAACCATCAGACCGTCGTCGATCATGTTTACTTCATAGGAGCGACTTTCCAGGCTCTCTTTTACGATCTTGGCCAAAAAAGGCTCATCCTCTACATACAATACCTTGGTTTTCATGGCAAACTAAATTTTGATCATTCACTGGCTTGATCAGGTAAGCTCAGGGTAAAACAACTCCCTTTGCCTGCCTGGCTTTCCACGCCAATCTCTCCTTTGTGCTGGCGAACCACGCTGGATACATAGGCCAATCCCAGCCCGTATCCCTTGACGTTGTGGGCATCTCCTTTGGGAACCCGGAAAAATTTATCGAAAATCTTCTCTTTGTACTCTTTGGGTATACCGATGCCTTGGTCGCTGATTTGCAGCTTCAGTTGATGTTCGGTACGTTTGAGGTCTACTTGGATGACTGGCTGGTGGAGGCTGTATTTCAGGGCATTGTCCAGCAGGTTGTAGATCACATTGGTCAGATGGATGCGGTCGGCCTTCAAGACAAAGTCGTTACCGGTGGAGTGGAATTGAATGTGGGCGCTGTACTTTTCAAACTGAAGCTTCATCGAAGCTAGAATTTCCTCGATGAGCTGTTGGAGGTCGAGTGGCTCCAATTTTAGCTCGGGTTCCTGCTTTTCGAAAAGGCTCATCTTCAGCACCTTGTCTACCAGGATGGAAAGTCGGTTGAGTTCGTGTTTGGAAATTTGCAAATATTCCTTGGTGCGCTCGGGGTCTTTGAGTGCATCAAAACTGCTCAGTGCCTCAATGGCCACACCGACCGTCGTGATGGGCGTTTTAAGCTCGTGGGTGATGTTGCTGATGAAATCGTTCTTGATGGCCGTTAATCGCTGTTGCTTTTGCCAGGCCCGATAAATGAATCCGAAGGCACCGCCGACCGATAGTAGTAACAACAAGGAAAATAAAATCTGAGGCAGTAGTTTTTTCATCAAGTAGGGCTGATAGGCGCTCAATACCACTGCAAATTGTTCTCCGCTCCAAGAGTCTGTATACTTTTCAGAAACCATATTTCCGGCAGCCTTCAAAGAGTCGCTCAGTCTCACCACCTGGTATTCTCCAACGGGACCGGGCGAAGCTACCCGCTTGTGGAACTGCTCGGTCAATAAAGCCAGGACATCTGCCTTGAGACCTCTGATGGAGTCCTCTTTGATGCTTAAAGTTTGCTTATCCATCTCGATAAAGATGGCTAAGGCACCTTCAATCCCTTCTTCATCAGAGCCACCTTTGACTTTGGAGGAAAGCGCAATTTCCAAAAGCGAATCTGGAATGACGGTTTTCAACGCTATTTGAGCTGCCTGGCCGTCAGAGGGCGCCAATTGGAGCGTATCGATTTTTATTTCCTGAATGTCTTTGCCACTGTACTCGCCAAAATTTTTGATCTCCTTTCGAACGATGACATTGCGATCGGATAAACTATCGGTGACCGAAGACAAAACCCGTGGAAGTAATCCTGCCGTCAATTCTTCTTTCACATCCCGAACAGCATTTAGAAAGTAGCCGTCGGTCTCTCTTTGCAGGGCTGCTTTTTCCGCCTGGTAAGACAGCGATAGCCACGAATAAAGAAAGCCCAGCAGCAGCAAAAGACTGGCGCTGATCAATAAGGCGGGAACATATGGACGGACTCCTTTTCTCATATGCCAACAAAAATACGGCCTTGACCAATACGCTGCCTGCTTTCATTAACCTTAATTAACCTTAAATCAAGATTGATTAACCTGCAGCTCTGGATATGCCCCTAATTTTGTGTCTGTAAGTTTTTTTTACTAACAAATGCCTTGAATCATGAAAAGTATTTTTTTGCCTTTACTGCTTTTTGCTCTTTCGTTACCTGCTTTTATAAACGCACAAACCGAGGGGCTGATCCACTACAAAGAAGTCATTAAATTGGATGTTCAATTACCCGATGACATGGACCCGCAGATCAAAGCCATGATCCCCACCGAACAGTCTTCCGACAAAACCCTCTATTTTACCGCAAACGAATCGCTTTACAAAAATAGGGAGGCTGACCAAGAGGCAGCGACCGAATCGGGGTCTGCTTCGGAAGACGGCCAAGTGCGTATGAAAATGATTGTCCAACGATCCAATTCGCAATTTTTTGTGGACCACAAAGGCCGAAAGAAGGTGCATCTGCGCGATTTTATGGGGAAGAAATTCCTCATCAACGATGACTTGAGAAAACGCCAATGGAAAATTGGCAATGAGCAAAAAAGCATCTTGGGCTACACTTGCATGAAGGCCGTTTTGCAAGACACGGGGCAAGTGGTCGAAGCTTGGTTCAGTCCTCAGATTCCTGCGCAGGTTGGTCCTTCGGGATTTGATCAACTACCGGGTGCCATCCTGGCTGTCAACATCGATGGTGGTCGACAGAGTATGACCGCTACGGCAGTCGAATTGAAGCCTTTGGACGAAGGCATTATCCAAGCGCCCACTAAGGGCAAGAAAGTCAGCCAGAAGGAATTAGATGAAATCATTGCGAAAAAGCGCAAAGAGATGGGTGCCACGTCCGGTAGTGGGAATGTATCTGTGAAGCTGCAGATGAACTAGTCCTCCAAAATTAGATACAGATGAAAAAGTTGTTATGCTGCTTACTATTCCTAGTAGGCATAGGGAGCCTTTGTGCGCAAAACAAGGCGGCTGTCGAAGGAAAAATTGTCGATACCTCTTTGGTGGCCTTGCCTGGTGCGACCATCGTTTTGATGAACGCTTCCGATTCGATTATGCAAGGATTCAGCATCAGCGATGAGAAAGGGCGCTTCATCATCCGAGATGTTTCGGCGGGAGATTATCTGCTGCAGGTCTCTTTTATTGGCTACGAAATTCGCTATGAAGCACTGCAAGTTCCGGAAGGCCAAGCTACAGTTGAGGGGCCAGTTATTCAGATGAATGCGGCCGATGCTTTGCTGGACGAAATCCTGGTTTCTGGGGAGCGCATCCCGATGGCCATTCGTAAAGACACCATCGAATACAATGCCGATGCCTTCCAAACCCGCGAAGGTGCCAAGGTGGAGGACTTGTTGAAAAAGCTGCCTGGCGTGGAGGTCGACCGCCAAGGAAATGTGAAAGCACAGGGCGAAAACGTCCAGCAGATATTTGTAGATGGCAAAGCCTTTTTTGGTAACGACCCTAAAATCGCCACCAAAAACCTCCCAGCCGATGCCATTGACAAGGTGCAGGTGTTCGATAAAAAATCGGAAATGGCCGAGTTCTCAGGTATCGACGATGGCAACGAACGCCGGGCCATCAATCTGCAACTAAAAGATGGAAAGAAAAAAGGCTACTTCGGCGATTTGGAAGCGGGCTACGGAACAGCGGATCGCTACAAAGGCAAAATGAACCTCAACCGCTTTGGCAAAGATACCCAACTGTCGATGATCGGAATGGCCAACAATGTCAATGAGCAAGGTTTTTCTTTCGAAGATTATCTGGGCTTCATCGGTGGATTGGGCAACCTGATGGCGGGAGATTCGGAGGGCGCAGGGCGGGTTCGCCTCGATCTAAACGAGGCGGGGCTGCCGCTCAACCTGGCCCGACAAGATGGTATCCTGCGCACCCATGCCGGTGGACTGAATTTCAACAGGGATTTTGGCCCAAAGACTGAATGGACCAGCAGTTATTTTTTCAACAGTGTCGAAAACGAGTTGGAGCGATCCATCTTTCAACAGAGCCTCCTAGGCGATAGTGGCTTTGTATCAGAGAGCGAGGGTCGTCGCGATAGTGAAAACAGCAACCATCGGCTGAACGTCAGTCTACGGCATAAAATCGATTCCACTCAAAACCTCATTTTCAGGGGAAGCCTTGGATGGAATGAGGCGGCCTTGATGGATGCAGAGGAACGGCGCAATCTCAATGTAACGGGCCAGTTGGAAAGTGCCGGTCTTCGCTCCCACACTTCCGAGGGTGATAACCTGAGTTGGAAGTCCTCCTTGACCTATCGCCGTCGTTTTCGGCAAAAGGGGCGCACGCTGGTCGCAGACGTTGCCATGGGGCAGCAGCGCCGAAATACAGATGCGCTTATCTATGCCCGGAATACCTTCTTCGAAGCCAACCTTAGAGATACCCTTGACCAGCGGCAGGCAGAGGACGAGCGGCTGAACAATTATCGGTTTCGCCTTTCTTTTACAGAGCCTTTGAAGCGTGGGAAGTACCTTGAGTTTAAGGTGGCCCACCAGACCTTCGACAACCGCCTTGGAAAGGATTTTTTCGATCGGCAGGGCGGGGTGGCGCTTTTCAATAGCTTCCTGAGTCGCGCCTATGAACAGCGGTACACCTACGAGCAAGGGGGCATGAATTTTCGGTGGAACCGCCGGGACTACCAGCTGACCTTGGGTGCCGCATTGCAGTACTATCGATTGGAAGGCCGCCTGCTTTCAGAGACCAGCCCCATCAAAGATTCCTATCTACGCTTGCTGCCCAACCTGCGCTTCCAACGAGATTTTGGAGGTGCCAAGGAATTGACTTTTGACTATCGGACATCCATACAGGAACCCCGCTTGGAGCAATTGCAACCCATTATTGACAACAGCAATCCGCTGCTGCTCTACCAGGGCAATCCCGACCTGGTGCCGGAATACAAGCACGATTGGCGCGTGAGCTACCTGAGTTTCAGTCAGTTTTCGCAAATTAGTCTGTTTGGGAGTATCTCGGCTACTTACACCCAAAATAAGATCATCAATGCGCAGTCGATCGATGCTTCTCTCCGCCAACGCCTACGGCCCGTTAATGTGGAGGACGATTGGACGACCAACAGCAATGTATCCTTCGGAGCGCCCTTGCGATTCCTCAAAAGCCGGATGAGTTTGGATATGGGACACCGCTACAGCCGCAGTATTTTGTTCCTCAACGATCAGCAAAACAGGGTCAATCGTCAAAACTGGTCCATCGAATGGTCGGTCAGCAACCGCAATACGGAGTTGGTGGACCTCCAAATTGGAGCTGCCCTGGGGTACAATCGCTTGCGTTACGATGTCAATGAAGAATTCAATCAAAGCTATCTGGATCAAACGTACTTTGGAGATGTACGCCTACAGATGGGGAAACGCACCAGTCTGACCACCAGTATGGACTACACCATTTACTCTGCAGAATCTTTTGGCGAGCGCCAAGATGTTCCCATCTGGAAAGCGTCTGTGAGCCAATATTTTTTCAAAAAGAAAGGACGACTCACCTTCTCCGTTTACGACATTCTCGACCGCAACCTCGGCCTGCGGCGCAACAATGATCTAAACTTTGTAAGAGAAGAGCGCATTACTGCCTTGGGGCGTTACTTCATGCTCAGCGCCGGATGGTCGATTGCAGGCTTCGGCAGCAAAAAAGGATTGGAGGTGACCACAAAAAGGCGAAGCGGCTGAGCACAAGAATTTTACATACTATACAGACCTACGATTGTCTTCCGAAGGAGGGCAATCGTTTTTTGGATGCATGAGGTTGAAAATTGCGAGTTAGGAGGACTTAGAAAGGCCGTATTTCAATAAGCGCGAATTTGAATTCGGCGAGGCACTCACGGTAAGAAAAAATAAAAAAAAGACTATCCTATGGGGGGATAGTCTTCATACATTAAATAACTACTTTACCCTAATTCCTAATTCTTATTATTCTTTCGAGCCAGATTCATATCCGGCAATTCTTTCGAGTCTACTTTGCGAATGTTCAATACCTCCTCCTGATCTTTCACCTTCAGTGCAAATTGGTAAGTACCTACTTCCAAGCCATCCAAATCAATCGACAAAGCATTGGTTCCCTTTATCAGCTGTGAATCTCCTTCCTTCTGCACTTTACCTTCCAGATTCATCACCCGGTAGCCCATTTCGTGATCGACGGCCGAGTCGAGGATCAAAGAAAAATACCGATCGGTTGTGGAAGTACTCATGGCAGTGATGTCAAAGGAGCGAGCTTCCGGACCACTGGTCACAATCAATGTGTGCGTCATGGTTGTCGTGCCGTCGAAGTCCACCTGCATCAGGCGATAGAATGTACGCTCTGAATCAGTAGAAATATCCACAAAGCGGTAGTTCTTTTCGCCATCTGAGTCACCTGCCCCTTCCATCATGACCGCCAGCTCAAACACAAGACCGTCCTTGGAGCGCTCCACAACGAAGAAATCATTATTTTCTTCACTCATGGTACTCCAACTGAGGATGTTGGTATTGTTGGAAATGGTTGCTTGCAAAGGCTTGGAATACACGCAACCTGACTGTGCTTCAGGTGTCAACACCAGCCAGCAAACTAAAAGCGAAAACAACACCTTCGCACCATTGCAAGCCAGTTGCTTTTTTAAGTAGGGGTATCTCATAGTACAGCTTTGAGTATGTTTTAAATATATTAAATTTAAAAATGTTTATCTCGGTTTACGTGTCCTTTCTTTCAAAAGTTTCACCCTTTGTTTAATTAGCAGAGATATTTGTAAATTATTTTTTTAGCCGTTTAAATTAGCAGATTTTAATGGACTCATTTTGAGCCATTTATCACTTGATTTTTATTTAAAAAAAGTAGAAAAAAAGATTCCCGAAGGTTCGACCACCTCCGGGAACTTACCAAAAACCATGAATTATTTTCTTTTGCTTAATTAGTCGGTCGGTAATATTTCAGTTTGAGTTGCTGAGCGAATTGTGATGAGCGAGCAGCTTGCAGATTTTAAGGCATAATGCTGACATCTCCGCTGATGACCTCCTTGTGTCCATCGATGAATTCGATTTCAAAGGTGTAGATGTAAACCCCTGTTTTGAGTGTTTGCCCTTTGAAGCTGCCGTCCCAGCCTTCGGCCTCTTGATTGGAGTCGAAATTGTTCTTTTCGAATAAAGTGCCTCCCCAGCGGTCGAATACGCGCAGATAATTGATTTTGCGGACCTGCTGGCCGCTGAAGGCTGTGAAATAGTCGTTTTGTCCGTCGCCATTTGGACTAAAAGCATTGGGAATATATACCTCGTGTACGGGCAATACCCGGATGGTCAGCTCTTTGGTCAGAGAGCAACCAGCTTCGTTGATGCCGGTGATGCTGTAGGTTGTTGTGTTGACCGGGCTGACGGTTGGATTGTCGCAATCGGTGCAACTGATGGATTCGTCGGCCAGCCATTCAAAGGCTATTTGGCGGTTGAGGTCTGTTGTGATATTGATTTCAGTAGAATTGCCCAGTTCGATGGTCTGTGGTGCTTCCACATCGAACCAAATGTCGCCGGCGTTTTCCAGGCTTACAGTGTCGAAAGACGTACAGCCATATTCGTCTTCGATTTCCAGGTAGTAAGTGCCAGCGGTTAGTTGAGTCGCATTGGCTTCGCGGCTGACCAAGTGTCCGCTGTCTCTTCTCCAAGTAAATTGGTAATGATCGCTGTTTCCTTTGACTGCTACGCTGGCACTGCCATTGCTGTTGTCGCAGTCGGTTGCTGTGGTTTCGATGCCTGTGATGATGGGGCCGTTGATGTCTTCGATCTCAATGGTCAGGCGGGCGTAGCAGCCGTTGGCATCTGTGGCGGTTACTTCGTATTGGCCGCTGGCCAGGTCGGTCAGGAAGTTGCCGCTTTGGCCATTGCTCCATTCGTAGGTAAATGGTTGGTCTCCCTTGGTGGCCTCAATTTCGATCATGCCGTTGTTTTGACCGCAGTGGTTGCCGTCCATTTCGAGGATTTGAATTTCCGGCTGGCTGATTTCGATGTCGATGACGTTGGATTGGGCCATGTCCTGGCTGAGGCAACGTTCGCTGCTTCTGGCCGCCAGGCTGATTTGTGTGCCTTTCACAATCGATGGGATCGTCAGGATCGGCTCGGTTGTCTGTGTCAACTGACCATTGACATTCCAGATGTAAGTTGGCTGGGTACCGAGGTTGATACCCGAAGCGATCAGGGTGATTTGGTTGCCTTCGCAGATGTACATTTGGTTGGAGGCAATACTGACCATTGGTGTGAGTGGCTGTTGAATGTCGACAGTGATGGTGTTGGATTCTATGGATTGATTGAGGGCGCACAGCTCATTGGATAGGACGCTGCAGCTTACCTGCTGTCCATCTCTGAGCGTGTTGGTTGTGAAGACGGTTTCGTTGAAAAGAACTGGCTGGCCGTCTACGTTCCACTGCAGTACCGGCTGGTTGCCCCAATCGGTACCGTTGGCAGAAAAGGTTACGAATTCTCCTTCGCAAATTTGGTCGTGGCTGACCATGATGTCGATGGTAGGAATAATGCGTGGTGAGATGGTCATTTGAATGTTTGGCCCAACTACCTGGTTGTCGTCGGAGCAATCATCGCTGTAGGTCAATTGCAAGCCGATGATGTCGCCATCGTTGAGGTTGTTACTGCTAAAAGATGTCCCTGTGTGCGTGGTTTGGCCGTTTATTGTCCAGATAAATTCCAAATCGGTTGCGCTTTCAGTTCCTAGAGATTCTGCAGTGAACGAGATTTCTTCGCCCTGGCAGGCGCTGGCTTGGCTGGTGAGGATGTTCAGCCTTGGGATTGCAATCGGATAGGCTCTTTCGACTGTGATGGTGTTGGAGAAGGTGTTGTGTCTGCCACATTCGTGGATCAGCAGCAGTTGACACTTTACTTCGTCGCCTTTTTCCAAGGTGTTGGAAGAGAAGAAAGATTGGTCACTGTTGGCGACGGGTTGGTCGTTGACAAACCATTGGTAGGATACGTTGCTGGATGCTTGGTTGAGGCTGGCGATGAAGTTGACGTTTTGGCCGAGGCAGGATGGATTGTTGTCGGCATTGATTTGAATGCTTGGTAGTTCGTCGAGCGCCAAAGTAGCAGAAAGGTATTGTAGTAAGCTGTTCAGTAGGGTTGGATTGACAAAGGAGCGAATCCAGTCTTGATCAGAGATGGTCATAATCTTGCCGTAAGTAGGGTTGGACGGACAGTAGATGAATCCGTAGTTTTTACGGTCAAATTCTAAAAAAGGAAGGATGTTTTTGTCGCCGCTGCCATAGGTACCGTACCAGAAGTAATCCAGGCTGGAAACAGGCGTTTCGTTGCCCAGTTGGTCGCGGTCGACCTTCATAGGTGCCAGGCTGCCTTCTGTTTGGCCTTCCCAGCGAAAGTTGCTGCCTAGTTCGGCAACTAGGGCTTCAAAGGTGAGGTTGCCGGGGTTAGTCATTAGGTATTCCGATTGAATGTAGACGCTGCCCCCTTGTTGGATAAATTGGCGGATAACGGCTTGGCGGTCGGCTGAAATTTCGATCAAGCCAGAAGAGATGATGAGAATATCCGCGGAAGAAATGCTGTCGATAGTGTTTAAAACAGATTGTTCATAGATGTTCGATGTATGTCCCTGTTGATTTGCGATTTGCTGCCAGCGTTGGTCCATGGTATGGAACGGATGGTGAGACCGGCTCTCGATGATCGCGATGTTTGCCCCGAAGATGGTATTGTAAGTCAGTGCCAGCAATAGAATTGCTAAGCAAGTTTTGGTTGTAAAATTCATGGTCAAGATTCGTTCGAAAGAAAAATTAACAATTCGGGGGGTGACTTGGTCGGGAGATGTTAATTTCTATTGGGGGAGTAAAAAGCGTGGGAGGTTGTGTTTTGTAAGATTCGTTGACACAAAAGTAGGGGCAAAACCCTTCGTTGTCAATGAAATGCAACTTTCAGAGCTGGATTATTGTGACAGGGATTCTGTCTGGAAAGGCGAAAGAAGCCTGTGTGGGAAATGAAAATTAATTATAAATATATGACAAAAAATACTTTGATTTTGTCCATCCAGGCGGATGTTTTTCCCATACTATTCCAAGAATCGGTCCAAAAGTGATCAACTGCAGAAAAAAAATGATAAATGCAGTAAAAGGTGCTTGTTTGTGACGGGGTAGGAGGGGAGTGGTGGTTTTGCGATCGAGTGATTGCGGCGGAGCTGCTGGTGGTTTTGTGATTGAGTTACTAAGCTTGAGAATCCACCAATCGCCAGACGCAGGCAATCCCTGCTCGGACCGTTACCCTCTATTAATACCAGATGTACATTTTGGATAATATAATTACTAAATATTGTCAATTATGTATAATTTCTTTATCTTGAGTAACATGAATCACTAATGCCTTGTATTTAGATGTACCTACTTGACAATCAGACTCAAAATTTAGTTGAAGCAGAGATTGTATTGGGTACTCTGAAAGAGATGCCATTAAAAAAGGATGGCTGGAATTTCAACTGGAGATCAATAATAAGAAGAAAAGGAACAGAGACTTATATTCTTAGATTAAAATCAAATCCTTCTTCTATTCAAGGAGCTTTGCACTTAAAAATACAAGGGGGAATGTTGATTATGGATTTGGTTGAAATAGCTCCAAATAATACTGGACAAGAAGGAAAAAGATACAGTTATGCAGCAGGTTGTCTAATTGCATTCGCCTGTAGAGAGTCGTTTAAATTGGAAACCAACTATAAAGGGTTTCTGACATTTGAATCTAAGACTAAATTGATAGAATGGTATATCGAGAATTATTATGCTCAAATAGCAATGGGGCAAAAAATGTTTATAGAACCAGAAGATGGCAAAAAGTTGATTGAAACCTACTTAAAAAGAGGTTGAACTGCTTAATGTAGTTCTATCCAAATGTGTTATCATCATCAATACTCTGTAAAACACCTTCAGTAATAGCTAGATTTAAACTGATTAAAGATGAGGAAGAAAAATGGTATTGAACTAAACGAAGGCGTATTAACAAACTCTATGAATACTGATACGAAAGAGTTTAAGGAACTTCAACTGTTTTTATCTGACAAAGTAAGCGCCCTAAATGATAAGCAGCGATTAAGTATAGAGCTTTTAGCACTTCAAATAAAGATAGAAGACTACCTGAACTCAAACGAAAAGGAGAGTGAGTTAATATCGGTAGGTGATTTCCTTCGACTTTACCTAGAAAAATTGAACATCAAGCAAAATAAATTGGCGCAATACATAGGACTGAAACCATCTAATTTTAGCAAGATTTTATCAGGGAGTCGAAGAGTTAATTTTGAATTATCCTTTATACTCAGTCGAATATTTCAGCTAGATCCCAAAACCTGGATGTTGATACAGGTGAAGAATGAGTACCTGGAAATGGAAAAACAAAAAGGGGACAGCTTTAAGCATTATAGCCTAGAAGATTTAGTAAGAACAAAAATGTAAGCCGAAGGTAAAAGAAGGACTTCCAGCTTGCATGCCCAAATCGCAATCTGCAGCTAGCAGCTTTACCCAATCGCTAGCCGCAGGCAATCATCAAACAGTTCTCTACTTAAAAAGGTCTCCAATGCGATGGCGGAGGCGTTGAAAGATGCGAGAGAAGGGGGTGGCAGTAGGAAGGGTGGAGGTTTCTGGCAATTCGCTACCGTTTTCTAAATTGCGCAAGACCTGGGAGGATTGTCCGGAGATGGAGTCGTGAAAGACGATGCCATTGACGATAAAGTGGGCGTTGGCTTTGCCTTTGTAGTGGTACATTTCACTGCGGCTGAGTTGCCACTGCTTAAAGTCGTTGATTTTTCTTTTTTGTGTAGACATACATTGGGACGTTGGGAGGGGCGTAGCCCCGTGTTCATGGGAAATAACAGAAAAGATCATTCCGAACCGAAACAGCTATACAAATATACATTATTTTTATTTATTTCAAGCGGAATCGCTTGGTGGCTCCCTTCGGTGGTTTTCGATGTTTTCTTGTTGTGGTGCCTAAGCTTAGGATGGGTTGTGCGCGTAAAAATAACGTCAATTGGCCATCCATAAGCGCAAATTCAATCAATTTCATATTTTTAGGCACTAAATTTTAGCTACTGCCTATGAATGCAATCCCTTAATACCGGAAAAGTATCTACAGTTATGCATCTGAATTGTCCCGAATGTTCCAGCACGATTGTTTCTGATGATGTGAATTTGGTGAAGACCATTGCCAAGTGCAAGGAATGCAACAACATCTTTGAGTTTACCGACCAGTTGGAAAAGGCGCTGCCTCCTCTGCCTTTTGGAGAAGAAATCGTCATGCCGCCCGGTATAGAGGTCCTTCGTCTGATGAGTGAATTGGAGATCATGGTAAAATGGCGGGCATCTGCTTCTTATTTCACTTTCTTTTTTGCTGTATTTTGGAATGCCTTTATTGCCATAGTAGGCGTTATTGCCATTGTCAGCGGAGGACTTATTCCTATGTTGTTTATGATTCCATTTTTTCTGGTAGGCGTCTATCTAATCTATTCGAGCATTGGATATTTGGTCAATACAACCTATATCACGGTCAATGAAAATCGCCTGTCGATTGAACATCGACCCATCAATTTTTTGATTCAATCGGATAAATACTACCATCCGGACGACATCGACCAATTGTATGTCAAGCGCTATTCTGTCGGTTCCAAAAACGATACCCCGGTATACGCCTTCTCTCTGAACTTGCGGTTGAAAAATAAGAAGCACTTTCCTCTTTTGAAAAACCTACACGCGGAGGAATATGCTCATTACATGGAAAAGGAGATAGAGCGTTTCCTGAATATCAAAGATCGCAAAGTAAGCGGTGAGTGGAGCGATAAGTGATTCCACTATTTGAGCAATAGATTTTCCGACATTTTTACATCTTTACTTCTCATTTTTACATCTTTTCAATTCGCTTCTTTTTTGATATTTGTACTGTTTCTGAGCTAGAGCGGTCCTTGAAAGATGTGATGTCCTTTGGTACAAAATGGAAGTCTCAGAATACTCCGATGTGCAAAGGAATTTAGGTACTGTTCGAGGCAGCTAACTGTTGTGAGATAGATAAAGACAGTGTACTTCCAATTCCAGTCACGGCCCAACAAATACACGTAGGGGAAGATCAAATCCTACGAAGCATATACTCCTAATGACTGGCTACTCCAATCAAGTGTTTTTCGCTTAAGGTCGCAGCCTATCAAAATTGTGCTATTGCAATAGCCTGCTTTTCGCTTCTACTGATTTGTACACCGTTTCCATCGGGGGCCATCCCTACCTAAGTAGCGCATTCATTTACTGGGCTAACCTTATCGGAGATTTGCGAATGCTTCCAAAGCCGCAACTTTAGAGGAACACCTAGTTCCTTTGAGTGTGGAAAGGATGCAAAAAATCGCTCTGCCATTACCCTAGAATCATCAATCACAAATCTATCTCTAATAGCATGGAAAAATCAATGAAATACAACCAGAACCGTAGGGATTTTCTGAAAAAATCACTCGCTGCCGGTGCTTCAACGCTCTTTATGACCTCTGCTTTTGGTAGGGCGCTTGCACAACTCCAAGGTCCGGCAGACCTTGTTGTACGAAATGCAAAAGTGACTACCATCGACCCCAAAGTACCTTCGGCACAAGCCTTTGCTGTAAAGGATGGACTGTTCTACAGAGTTGGATCAAATAGTTCTGTGGCGGATTTGATTGGTGCCAAAACCCGAGTCATCGACGCCAAAGGGCATCGGGTTATCCCTGGCCTGAACGACTCGCACACACATGGCATCCGGGAAGGGCTACATCATGCACTCGAACTGCGTTGGGATTGGGTTGATTCGGTAGAGGAGGCTTTGGCCATGTTGGCAGAAGAAGTAAAACACACCCCAAAGGGACAGTGGATCAGGGTCGTTGGAGGTTTCTCCTGGGAACAATTCCGCGAAAAACGCATGCCGACACTGGAAGAGATCAATAAAGTTGCACCCGATCATCCCGTCTATATTTTCTACCTCTATGCTTATGGCATGCTCAATAGAAAAGCAGTAGAGACACTCAACTACGACCGTGAGCCTATCGATTTATACCTCAAAGGTCGAATTGAAAAAGACAAGCGAGGAAGAGCCACTGGCATCATCACGGCGGCGCCTTCCGGACTGATCATGTATAAAACCCTGACCAAGCTTCCCACAAAAACGAGAGAGCAACAACTATTGGGTACCCGTCATTTTATGAACGAAATGAATGTTCTGGGACTCACCTCCATCTCGGATGCTGGCGGTGGAGGTATGCAATACCCCGATGCGTATGGGGTCATCCACGATGTCCACAAACAAGGACTGTCAACAGTGAGGGTTGGTATTCATACCTTTCCCCAGGTAGGTGGCCGGGAGTATGATGACTACAAGAAGTGGATCAAAATGGTTAAGCCAGGGGATGGCGATGATATGTTGCGCTTTATTGGTGGCGGTGAGAACATCTGCTGGGCTGCATATGATTATGAAATTTTTGCCCAGGAGCGCCCCAATCTTGAAAAAAATGTCAAAGAAGTTGCCTTGCCGATTTACAAGCTACTGGCCGAAAACAACTGGCCTTGGCGTCAGCACATCACCTATGACGAATCTGCCGGAATTCTGTTGGACATGTACGAGGAAATTGCTGCAGCAGGCGATGGTAAGCTGCCCAAAGGAACCTACATTGACCACGGTGAAACCTTTTCTGAAAGAACGCTGGAGCGAATCGCAAAGCTCAATCTGGGGATAGCCATTCAAAACAGGATCTGCTACCAGGCAGAGGATTTCGTACGACGATATGGACCCGCCAAGCTCGCTCAAACGCCACCCATCAAGAAGATGATGAAAATGGGAATCCCTGTAGGCGGGGGGACGGATGCGACGAGGGTCAGCTCTTACAATCCTTGGTACTCTATTCACTGGCTGGCTACCGGAAAGTCCAGAGGCGGTCGTCAAATGTATGGCGATGACAACATCCTGACAAGAGAGGAGGCTTTGGGCCTTTGGACAACAGGCTCGGCTTGGTTTACTGGGGACGAAGGCCGCAAGGGAGCCATTACGGCAGGACAGCTGGGGGACTTTTCGATTCTAAACCACGATGTCATGGAAGTACCGGATGCCTTGATTCCGCGAACACATGCAAAGTTGACGGCCGTTGGAGGTAAAATCGTTCATGCCTATGGTGCATTTGAGAAATTTGCCCCAAAGGTTTTGCCAGGGATCACACCCAACTGGTCGCCGCTTTATCGGACAGGTGATTTTAGGAAGCTGTATCTTACTTAAGACAACGGACGTGGGGTGTCTGGATGGAATGGCACCCCTGATTCAATTCTCTTTCTTCTGCTTACTTTTAATGTATTGTGACCAGCCCGCATTTTCGCCAGATGTGATTTTTTCTACTTGTAGGACGAATTCCTTGAAAGCGTCTGCTGACTGGCTGTAGGTACCGACCTGGGTTTGGTAGAGATACTTTTCGCGCTTTAGCGCCTCCGCTGTGATCCGGTATTGAATCCAGTTTTCCTGGTATTTATTTTGCGTAATGAGCCCTTCCAAGATGGCCACCATGGCGCCGGCAGCACCGATGACGTACTTTAGCCAGACAAGCTGGTTTACAAAACCGGCCATCAGGGGAATGAGGATGGAAAGGATTAGCACAATGGTTCTGTATCTTTTGAAAGTATGCTGGTTGGTTATACTTTTTTTATCATACCAATTCATTTGATTGTCTACCCGTTCCTTCATGTAGGTGGGTTCATCCATTGGAGTAGGATTGGTCGTTTCAGCCATTGCAAGAGGTGTTTTACTGGAAACAAATGTGTTTACGCCTTACAATTTTAAGAAAAATTGAGAGCTTGAGACTCATTTGGAAGGAATATCCATCTGTAAACCTAATCTGCTAGTTGGCAGCATCATTTTTTTTGCGGCCAAAAAGATTCCCCAACTTATTTTTCACTAAGGACCCCATGAGCGAGACGGCATTGATGGATGAGTCCCCATGATCTTCCACTGGTTTCTCCCCAGAAAGTTTGGCCTTAAAGTTTTGGACGAATTGATGGATCACTTGGTCCGTTACATCATCGACCAGACCGGCGCCGAACTGGGCCAACAGTCCCTTGGGGCTCACTTGCATGGCGTAGTAGACTTCTGTACCGCCAGCCACCTCTGAAAGCTTGCCGTTCATAAGCATATCAATACTCCCTTGGCCACCTGCGTCTAGCCCTTGGCCTCGGAGGACGATTTCTTTGTCGGCCTCATCCAATTTCAAAATTTGAATCTCTCCATCGTATTCGATATTGATTGGACCAAATTTCAGGCGGACCTTACCCTTAAAATTATGCTCATCCAACACTTCGCTAATGGTAGCGCCTGGTACGCAGGTGATGACTTGATTGGGGTCGGCCAAAAAATGCCACACCTTATCGATGGGCTGGTCGATTTGAAATACTTTTTCGATGGGTGTTTTCATAAACATTGGTTTGTGGTATAAAACGAAGAATGGCGATTTGGCGTACCATTCGAGTACCACCAAATCGCCATTTACAGAAACTAAGCGCTTAAAGCTTACTTACCAACCAACTCCATCGTCATTTGTGCACCACCCATTTCAGGCAGAATAGCTGTACTTTTCACCAAGCCGCGCTTTCCTTCCTCCGTACACAACCAAATGACTGTATCACCTGGGGTATCACTCAAAGCTTTGATTTCCGCTTTGTATGCCTGGTACTTACCCGCTGGCACTTCAACGGTCTCCATAGCTACCACTTTCATTTCGAAAGCTTTGGTCTTCTGAGACTGTACATCGAAGGTGCGATAAACCGTAGTGTATCCCTCCTTCAGTGGCAGCGTTGCCAGGGTTTCATACAGGGCCGCACCATCTGCAAAGACTGCATTTTCAAGCGAAGCATCGATGGGTTGCTTATTGCCATTCATGGTCATTGTCCCCGTAATTTTATCCGCATTGTGCGTCAATTTGATTTGCACTGGACCCTGCTCTACTTCGCGGGCAACTGGGCTGAGGCTTCCCTTTTCGACAGTAGATATGTCCTTCATCACACCCATCATTGATTTAGCGACCTGCGTGATGATCCAGTTGCCATCTTTTTCTTCGATGCTCTGGGTAACGTCCATCTTAACCTCTTGATCGCCCATCTTGATGAACATATTGTAGTTAGAATTACCTGCAGCCAAGTCGGTCATTGGCTTTGGAAGAGATGCACTGAGCTTGTTGGCATCCACTTTCTTGGGCATTTCTACCGTATTGATGTCTACTGTGATTTCCTTGAGGCGCTTGGCAATGTCTTCTGGCATATCCTCTTGGTAACGACCGCCAAGGTGTGTTGCCAAGAATTTTTCAGCTGCTGCCAAGAAGGCCATATTGTTGACGGGTCTTCTAAAACCGTGTCCTTCATCTGGCGCACAGATGTACTCTACTGGCAATCCAAGTTCGCGCATCGCATAAACGATTTGATCGGATTCTGCCTTCTTGACCCGTGGGTCGTTGGCACCTTGGACCACCATCAGCGGCACCTTGATTTTGTTGGCGCTGTGTAGGGGCGATTGGCGCATCAGTTGTGCCTTACCTTCTTCTGTATTTGGATCACCCATGCGCTCGTGGAACATCTTACGGATAGACTCCCAGTATGGAGGAATGGATTCCAAAAGCGTAATCAGGTTGGAAGGTCCAACGATGGATACACCAACAGCATAGACATTGGGTGTAAACGTAAGGCCCGCCAATGTTGCATAGCCACCATAAGAACCACCCATGATCCCGATGCGCTGGCGATCGGCAATACCTTCTTTGACTAAGTGCATGGCGCCAGCTGTTAGATCGTCCTGCATTTTTTGTCCCCATTCCTTGTTACCGGCATTGAGAAACGCTTTTCCATAGCCCGTGGAGCTGCGGAAATTGACGTTGAGGACAGCATATCCTCTGTTGGCCAGAAATTGAGCATATGGGTTGTAGCCCCAATAGTCGCGGGACCAAGGGCCACCGTGTGGGAAGATGATCAGTGGAAGATTTTTGGCTTCCATCCCCTTTGGAAGGGTCAGGTAGGCTGGAATTTCGAGTCCGTCTTTAGACTTGTAGCGGATCGGCTTCATCTCGGCCAGGTCTTCGACTGGCAGCTTAGGACGAGGGCGATATTGATAGGTTAGTTTTTTAGTCTTGCGATTAAATAGGTGTGTCGCTCCTGGATCAGTATCTTTATTGGCGTAAACGAGCATCATTTGCTCATCGTCGGTCATAGAACCAAAGCTGATCTCATACCCAGGCAGTTGCTCCTTGACCCAATCGTAATCTGATTTCCATTGGTCATCCTTAAAGTACAGTCTGGTTTTGTCTCCAGTGTAAGAGGTGGCAACCAGCTCATTGGTAATATCTGAAAATACAGCTCTACCGAAGTCAACCTGCTTCTCTGGATCGGATTCGACCAATTCGGCATTGCCAGTGGATGGATCGAAGAGCATGAGCTGTGTCAGATCGACATCGCCCTTGTTGGTGACCATGTAAGCTTTTTTACCATCTTTGTGAAAGCGGGAAATGCCACAGCTTTCGAAGACATTACAGGTGTAGCAGACTTTGAATTCATCGCCATCGACCACCAGCAATTCTGTACCGCCGTCGCTGGCTGTACGCGAAGCCATCCGGATTTGGTCTTTGGTATCAAAATACCAACTGTTGAGTTGGTTTTCATTTTTGCGAATCAACTCCCGCTCGCCGGTCGAAATGCGTACTTTGTACAAATCGTGCCAGGAGGCGTCTCGGTCGTTGAGACCAACGTAGAGTACATCGGGATCGCTCTTAGGCACTTTGTACAGCAGCGCTCGGACGCCATCTATGTTGGTGATGTTTCTAGCTTCGGGTACTTCTGCACCGGCTGGTGGCTTTGCGAAGGGGTCTAGGGCATATACGTGGTAATTTTCATCTCCTCCTTTGTCTTGTACAAACAAAAGATACTTGCTGTCGTGGCTCCAGAAATAGCCTGGAATCGGCCGCTCTGTATCTGCTGTGACAGGTTTGGCGGCTTCGAATGGTTCATCGACTTTTTTGATCCAGATGTTGCGAACTTCCTCATATGGCTTCATAAAAGACATATATTTTCCATCTGGCGACAGTTGCGCACCTGAGATTTCAGGATTGCCAAAAAAGATTTCGCGATCGATGATGGGAGGGAGGCCATCCGATGACTGGGCGACGATGGAATTAGCGGATAGCATCAAAAGACAAAGAATAACTAAAGACAATTGCTTCATAAGACTTTGCAAATTTTGGTGATAAGATGGTTTAGAACCGTTTGTAATAAACACGCATTTTGGTATCAGCTTGTTTAGAATAGAGGTCAAAACAACGAAATGTTAAGGAAATTTTTAAAAATATCGGCTAAAGTTAGCCTTTGAATCGACTAATTGATCGTTTTGCTTTGAGTTTGTGGCAAATTTACAGGAGCACAAGTCGCGTTGGTTGCTCGCCAAATCCCCACAATTTTTTTCAGCCATCTGAAACTCGGAAGAATTGCTGTGGTTGTTTCTGCAAATTTTGTTTTCAAACAGCTTCCTGTACAGAGCACTCGCTCTGCTGATTAGCCTTAGCTGTCGCGTAACAAGATGATGCCTAAAATTAGTGCTTTATCCTCGGATGGGGGCTGTTTGTCCCTTGTTTTTGTACAAATTAGCCATTACAGGACATATATTCTGATCGCATTATGTGTCATCAGTCAAGGTATTTTACGGATCAAAATCAGGTGCTATTGTGTCAGTACCCGGCTTTAAAAGTAGTGTGCTTGATGGTAAGATATTTTATTGTTTTGCGTCGGCTGTGGAGGTCAAATTGTTGCTACACCTAGCGTTTAAAAAATCTCTTAAGGCCACAGAATATTCGTCTGTAGGCCGAGTGTTTTGCCTGATTTTATCTTTGTTTATGAGCTTAAGGCCCCTTTTAAATGAAGTTTTCGGGGGTTATATCTATGATTTATATGTTAAAGGAAAATAAATTTAAATAGCTAATTAACTGATAATCAGTGATTTATACTCTTACAATAAGTTTTGTTTAACTTTTTTATCAAAATGGTTGAACAGAATGCCTTGAGTGGCGTTATACAGTCATACAAACAAACAACCCTCATTGCAAAATTAAGAAACTATGACTTTCAAAGACCAACTCAACACCTTGAAGAGGATAGATAGCCTCACAAGGCGTAAGGCCACGGGTTCTCCTGACGAACTCTCTCGACGGCTTAACATCTCCCGCGCATCTGTTTATCGTTACATTGGCACACTCAAGGAAGAGTTCGGCGCTCCAATCGACTACAACAAGAACCGCCGTTCTTTCTACTACAGAGATGAGTTTAGGTTAAATTTCTAAAAAAATTTGCCTTTCTCAACAACTGAGACGATAACATCTTTACTTTGTCATGCTTATTTACTTTGAGTTAGAATTCGTTCAACAGAAAGCTTTAGTTCGAATTTAGGCTGTAAAACCATTCGATTTCTTTCTCCGCCCTGCTAGTCGGTAGAATTTTAACTTGAGTTAACTAGAAGACTGTTCCCACACGGAAACTAAAACACCTCGGGAATAGAATCCACCACGAACTTTTTATACTGATTGCTGTTTGTCACGCGACTTATGATCCTGTAATGAATCGACATCCTGTTGAATTCTTGAAGACAATAGTGACAAATTTCTCAAAAGAGCCTGTCTTATTCGGATTTTTATAGTTGCTCATCGCTTACTCGATGACTACCAAACCTTTGCCCTGGTTTTACGACTGGGACAATGTTGGCGAAGCTGTAACGATCCAATCCAAATCTGCCTTTAAAATATTGCATATCGGTTCAACCGATAAATGCCAAAAGTTTGCCCCGGTATAAGCGCTGGGACAAAGGTGGCGAAGCAGTACAAAGGCTTCCTTCGAAACACTTTCTCATTTTTATTTTCAGTCGCAACGACTGAAACAGCTAAAGGTTTGTCCTTGATTGACCGCTGGGACAAAGGTGGCGGAGCTCTGTCCGCTCACTTTCTAACTAATCAAAAAACAATAAACAAATGTTCAAAGCACACAAAGACAATTGGTACGTAGCTTACACAGTTCCTCGCTGCGAAAAGCTTGTAGAAATGAAAATTAATGATAGAGGCATCAATTCCTTCCTACCTCTCAAAATGGAGGAGAAAAAATGGAGTGATCGCATCAAAAAAGTAGAAACACCTTTATTTCCAGGCTACCTATTCGTTTGTACAACACCCGATAAGATTTACGACCTCACTCAAATCGATCAATTGCTGCGCTTTATTTCTTTTAATAACGAGTTTGCAACCGTCAAAAAAGAAGAAATCGAATCCATCCGTCAATTGATGCAAAACAGAATGGCGTTGAATCCGGAGGATCGCGTCTACAGACTGGGTGAAAGAGTCAAGGTCGTCTATGGACCTCTAAAGGGTATGGAAGGGCTGTTGGTAAAACAAAATTCCCAAAGCCGTTTTGTCATCCAAATCAAAGTACTCCACCGAAGCATTGCAGTAGATGTACCCACGGACTACCTAAGACCTTGTTGAGAACCCATAACCTCAACACCTATAACACATCCGACGAAACTGCGGGATCCACCCGCAGTTCATTCCAAAGAACTTTTGCCAAAACACTTATTCAGCACCGAGGGAGGAGAAAGAGGCGCAAAGACTCTTCTCTTCTCCTCTCTTCTTTTTTGGCATCTTCATAAATCCGAATATTTCATCCTTCAAATTTAATAACGATGATCATTTGTGGTATCAAGATCACGCATGATGGCGGTGTTGCGTTGATCGAAGATGGTGAACTGAAGTTCAGCATCGAAATGGAAAAAATTAATAACAATCCGCGCTATTCCGGAATCAATGACCTTGATCAAATCGAGGAAGTGCTGCAATCCAAGGGCTATTCGCTAGAGCAAATAGACCGCTTTGTCGTCGATGGATGGCATGGAGCCGGCGCCCACTGGAGAGGTACCCCGGTCATCTCCTGCAAAAGTAGCGGCACAGATTTAAACCTGCCCGTTGCAGCCTACAACGAACGAGGTCTTAAAGAAGACATTGCCGAGCGCCAAACCTTCCGCGGAGGACTTCCCATCAAAGGCAAGGAATATCCCTATTCCAGCTACATGCATGTGACGGGTCATGTACTCGGGACGTATTGTGCCAGTCCATTCGCCGAACAGAAACAAAGCAGCTATGTACTGGTTTGGGACGGCGGCCAATACCCGCGCCTTTATTATGTAGATCCCGATCACAAAAAAGTTGAAAACCTCGGACACCTTTTCTTCTTACTCGGAACCATCTACAGCATCATTGGCCTTTACTTTGGTCCTTACAAAAAGACACAGGCAGAGATGGATGCCTACCGCGCAGAATTAGAGGAAAATGGTTTCTCTAATATGTTTTTTGGTGGCTTGTCGATTGCCGGAAAAATCATGTCTTACATTGCCAATGGAACAGTGCAAAACGAACTGCTCGAAGCATTGCCGAAAATTCACAAAGAGGAGTTGGAGATTTCCAATATGTTCGAACACAAGTTTTGTCGTGCTATCAAGAAATTTGTAGAAGGCAAAGGCTATTCCGATGCCGATGTCTTGCTGACCTTCCATACTTACTTGCAAAACCAACTAATAGAATCACTTCGCAAAAAACTGAAAGCGCATTCGGTCGAAAAAAGCAATTTCTGCTTTTGTGGTGGCTCGGCGCTCAACATCAAATGGAACAGCGCCATCCGTGCGACAAATATGTTTCACGATGTTTTTGTGCCGCCATTTCCCAATGACTCTGGGAGTGCCATCGGAGCAGCCTGTGCAGAAATGTGGGACCAGACCGATCGCCTACACGTAGATTGGAGCCCTTACTTAGGACCCGCATTTATCAACAACGAACCGATCGAAGGCTGGCAAAAAGCCGATTGTTCCCTCGATCAATTAGCAGAACACATTGAAACGACCAACGAACCTGTTGTCTTTCTAAACGGCTGCGCAGAAGTCGGCCCAAGAGCCCTGGGCAATCGCAGTATCCTCGCTGCCGCTGCACACCCGATTATGAAAGAAAAACTGAACGAAGCAAAAAAGAGAGAGGCTTTTCGCCCAGTCGCACCCATTTGCTTACTGGAATACGCCAACGAAATTTTTGAGCCGGGTTGTGAAGACCCCTACATGTTATTTGATCACAAAGTCCGTCCCGAATGGGTCGATAAAGTCCCGGCCATTTGCCACCTCGACGGAACAGCGCGCGTACAGACGGTTTCCAAAGATGATAAAGGAGCCGAAGCCATTTACGAATTACTCAATGCCTACCAAAGACGAACCGGAATTCCATTGCTTTGTAATACAAGCGCCAACCTCAACGGCAGCGGTTTTTTCCCGGATGTGAAAAGTGCAACCGAATGGGGGAGAGTGAATTACGTGTGGAGCAATAATGTTTTGTACTCCAAGAAATCAGCTGCCTGATTGCGCAGCAACTTTCAATTTTGTCAACAAAATGAAGAAATAAAATGACTGTAACGAATTTCAATTACCCTCCGAGTAATATTCAGAACAGGTATCAGAGTATTTTGGAAACCGTAGGCAATACCCCATTGCTGGATCTCAAAATGGCTGATATGCCAAAACTGAATTTATACGCAAAGCTGGAACACCTCAACCCGACGGGTAGTGTCAAAGCAAGAGCCGCTTGTTTCATCTTGAATACCGAGTTGGAAAACGGCACCATCAACCAGGATACGACCATCATCGAATCTTCTTCTGGAAATTTCGGTGTGGCACTCGCTGCTTACTGCAACAAGTTAGGACTCAAATTCATCTGTGTCGTCGATCCCCATATTTCTGAACTGAACAAAATGCTGATTCGCCAATATGGTGCCAGTATCGAAGAAGTAAAGGTGGTCGACAAAAATGGTGGTTACCTCCTCAACCGCATCAAACGGGTCAAGGAGTTGTGCAGCCAAATCGACAATTCCTACTGGGTCAACCAATACGCAAACAAACTCAACTCCGACGGCTACTACCACACCATTGGAAAGGAAGTTTGCGATGTAGTTCCCAACTTGGATTATGCTTTTATCGGCATCAGTTCTGGTGGTACCATTACGGGGCTGTCGAGAAAGCTCAAAGAAAATTATCCACACATTAAGATCATTGCTGTCGACATTGTCGGCTCTGTTGTTTTTGGTGGAACGCCCAAGAAAAGATACATACCGGGCATCGGATCAAGCATGCGACCCAGTATTTTACAATATGCTAAGATTGACGATTTTAGACGAATCGAAGAAACCGATACCATCAAGTCTTGTATGCGACTACTCAATGAACACCACCTTTTCTTAGGTGGCTCATCGGGCTCTGTATACGCTGCCATCAATAAGTTTTTTATAGAAAACGAAGCGCGGAAAACGACTGACGTACTAGCTCTTTTTCCAGATGGTGGAGAGAAATATGTCAGTACGGTTTACAATATCAATTGGTGCAAAAAGATTTATGGACAAGATTTTAACTACGATTGGACGATTAATTCCTAGAATAGATTTTTGAATTTCCTCAATTGAATTAGTACACCCTTTTCTTTTTGAATTGCTCATCAATAAAATTTAAAATCAAATGTTGCATTATATCAACCAAAGCGATATTGAAACGGTTGGCTTTAGCTGGAATGATTGTGTGGATGTTATCGAACAAGCTGTTCATTGCCTGAATATCAACGAGTTTGCACAACCCATCAAACCATACCTTCGCTATAAAAATCCAGTGAATCGCATCATCGCAATGCCGGCCTATGTTGGTGGAAAATTTCAGATGGCAGGTATCAAGTGGATTGCTAGTTTCCCCGATAACATCAACCAGGGAATTCCGAGAGCCCACAGTGTCGTCATTTTGAATAATTCCGCTACGGGAGAGCCTAGGGCCGTTATCAATACACCGATGTTGAGTACCATTCGCACAGCTTCTGTCAGTGGTCTTTTTGCTCGTAAGTACTTGGAAGCTCGCTCTTACGATAAACTGCGCGTTGGCATCATCGGTTGGGGACCAATCGGAAAAAAGCACTTCGATATGTGCTGCGAAATTCTGGGCGATCGGGTAGAACAGCTCGACATCTACGACATCCGACCCATCGATCCTGAGACCATTCCGGATGCTCCTTTTACAGTTTCTATTCCAGATTCCTGGGAGAACATGTATCAGGAGGCAGATATTTTTATGACCTGCACGGTTGCCAAAGCTCCCTACATTCACCTGACACCAAAACCTGGCTCCCTGCACTTGAATGTTTCCCTGAGAGATTATACGACCGATGTATATACTTTCTTCAAAGACGCCATATTTGTTGACGATTGGGAGGAGGTTTGCCGCGAAAAGACAGACATTGAAAATATGCATTTAGAAAAAGGACTACAAGAAGAAGATACTTACAGCATCAAAGATTTAGTACATACAGACATACTTAGTGAGTTAGACCCAAGGACCCCTATTCTTTTCAATCCCATGGGGATGGGCATATTCGACATTGCCATTGGCACCTTCTTTTATGAGAGCGCAAAAACTAAGGAGGCAGGCACCCTTCTGGCATCCTGACAAGCTAAAGTTTTATTTGCCATTAGATGAATCCATTTGGGGCTGCGCCATTTTGGGCGGCTGACTGTCTGCGGTGTAGCCCCAATTTTTTGCGCCTATTGCGAACCTTTTTGAATCAAATATCCACCAATTATGAACAGGCAAATCAAGATAATCGAGCAAGAGGACCTAACCATGCAACAACTGGATAAGCTCCGCGAAAAATACGCTCGAGAAAATCAGAGCATATTCTGCCACCTAGAGCGGATTTACCATGAAAAAACATTGGACTATACCGATTATCTGGGCATAGATACGCTGCTCACACTACAAAAACCCAAGACCAATTTTCCGGACGAAACAATTTTTATTGTTTACCATCAGATTGTCGAATTGTATTTCCGATTGATTCTCTGGGAATTGGAACAACTTACTGATCCCAACGACCCCAAGCCTGCCGACCTGTTCATCGAAAAAGTAAAAAGAGTCAATCGATACTTCAACTGTGTCATTAGCTCTTTTGACATCATGGCCAATGGCTTGGACAAAGTACAGTTTCTCAAATTTCGCTACGCACTATTTCCGGCCAGCGGCTTCCAATCTTTCCAGTATCGGAAAATCGAAATGTGCGCTACCGATGCCATCAACCTCGTCAATCGCAAGTGGTTGCCTTACATCAAGAATACCGAGGAGATGGAAGAACTGTACGAAAGAACATACTGGAAAAGAGGCGCTGTCGAAAATGATACTGGCGGAAAGAGCGTCACTTTAACCGACTTCGAAAGAAAATACGACACCAAACTTCTACAACACCTCAAAGACTACCAGGGCCGCAACCTTTACCAGATGTATCAAAACCACATCGAAGGAACAGCCGCAGAGGAGGAAGCTCGAAAAGTACTGCGCGAATTTGACCAAGCGGCCAACATTCGATGGCAGTTGGCCCACTACAAAGTAGCCATGAAACACCTGACCTCCAAAAAGAAGACCACCGTCAAATCGACGGGCGGCACCAATTGGCGGAAATATCTCAACCCACGCTTCCAGATGATTTCTTTTTTCCCAAAACTCTGGTCCAGTAGCGAAATGGAACAATGGGGACATATTGATTAATTCAGGGCGTGTTCATCCAAACGAACACTCCCTCAAATTTTTCCACAATGAACAACAACAAGCTCAACTCAATAGCTGGTATCCTACGCCACAGGGCAATGGAAACACCAGACCATCAGGCTTTCGTCTTTATCAACAATAGAGGAGAACACACGCATCGCCACACCTTTGCTTCCCTTGATGAAAATGCTCGGAAGATTGCCACCATCATTCGTTGCATGGTCAAACCAAATGATCGGGTGCTGTTGTTGTATCCTCCTGGCCTGTCATTTATCGAAGCATTCTTTGGATGCCTTTATGCTGGTGTAATTGCCGTTCCGGCTTATCCGCCTCGAAAAAATGCACACGCCCGCCGCATCCAGGCCATTGTCGACAGTGCCGGTGCAAGCCTTGCGCTCAGCACCAGTACCGAAAAAACAAAAATGGAAAGACATGCTGAGCATTTCTCTTTCCTTCAAGGACTTAAATTAATTGCACCTGAAGACTTTTGGCAGCAGGCCGAGCCGATGGCTATCGATCAATTGCAGATAGAAGCGGCCGACAGCCTCGCATTTTTGCAATACACCTCCGGTTCGACCGGCGATCCCAAGGGGGTCATGGTTGGTCAGGATAATCTCCTATTCAACCTCGACGCTCTGCAAAGACATACACAGTTTGAAGTGGGTAGTACCATGGTTTCCTGGCTGCCTGCTTTCCACGATATGGGGCTGATCTACGGCATCCTACTGCCCGTGTTCGTTGGTAACCCTTGTTACCTCATGGCCCCCGTTACTTTTGTTGCGAATCCACTTTTATGGCTGTTAACTATTGCGAAAGTTGGAGCAACACATGCCGTTGCTCCCAACTTTGCTTTTGACCATTGCTACAAGAAAATCGATCCCGACCAATTGGTTGATCTGGACTTTAGCAATCTGCGCTATTTTGCCAACGCTGCAGAGCCCATAAGAGAAAAATCAATAAAGAATTTTGCTTCCATTTTTCCAGCTCAATACGACATCGAAAGCATCGTCAGCCCAGCCTACGGTTTGGCAGAAGCCACGCTGGTTGTTTCCTGTGGTATCGCTGGCCACAGCATGAAAGAATGCTGGGTCGGCTTGGAAGACCTCAAAGAAGGTCGCCTGACTTATATGGCAGCTCAATCTGCGGATAGTTGTCAGTTTGTAGGTTGCGGCCCCATCATCGACGATACAGATGTGCGGATTGTACAGCCCGATACTTTGGAACTTTGTACGGAGGAACAAGTCGGAGAAATTTGGGTCAAAGGCCCAACCGTGGCAAAGGGATACTGGCAAAGAGCAGAAACGACCAAAGAGATTTTTGGTGCTTTTACCTCCGACACCTCCGAGGGGCCTTTCCTGCGTACGGGTGACTTGGGTTTCATCAAAAATGGAGAGTTGTTCATCTCCGGAAGACTCAAGGACCTCATCATCATCGATGGTGCCAACTACTATCCACAAGACATTGAATATGCTACTCAACAATTGCACGAAGCATTGACCGACGGTCGTGGGGCTGCCTTTTCGATCGACTCGGAAGAAGGAGAGAAACTCATCATTGTTCAAGAACTAAACGTTCGGCAGTTCAAGGCACACGACGATGAAAAGTCTCAGCTGTGCGACGACATTCGCCATTGCATCATAGAACAATTTGGCATTGAGGCGGATACAATTCTGCTGGTCAAAAAGTCTTCTGTACCGCAAACATCAAGTGGTAAAATTCGCCGTCGCCAATGTCGGCAGATGTTTGTCGATCAAGAGTTTCCGGTTTTGATAGAGAGCAAAGCAGCTTCGCGCAACTTCAGTATTCAACAGGAACCACAGGCTCAGCAGTTGCCTGATTTTGAACAACTCCTGATGCAATCCATCGCTGAGGTTTTAAACCTGAACCTGTCGGAAATCGACCTCGACCTTTCGCTGATCGAACACGGAATGGACTCTATGACGGCGATGGACCTTCGCAGCCGATTGCAAAAAGAGTTGCAAATGAAAATCAACTTTTCCAATCTGCTGTTCAACAAGCCCATTCGAAGCATAAGCGAACATCTTTTTTACGAGAAACAACAAGCGGCCGCCAGACCAACGGCGTCGGCTGCTCCCAACGATTCGGATGCCATACAGGAACCCGACATCGACAACTTGACGGAAGAACAATTGGATCAACTGATTGCTCGGCTGGAAAATGAAGTCCAGGCGCAGAGCTGATCCACTCCCTGTTCCTCTGAATCCTCTTAATCTTTCATCTAAATTCAGCCATCAATTCAAGCGTTTATTATGGATTACTCTGAAAAGAAACAAGACGCAATATCCTCCTCATCTGCATCATATAATGGACTATCGCTGAGCGATAAGAGAGCCCTGGCTAAGAAGTTGTTGTCTAGGAAGCAAACGCAAAAGCGTTCGGCTAAGTATCCACTTTCCTTTGGTCAGCAGGCTTTGTTTTTCATTCACCAGAATGACCCTACCAGTGCGGCTTATAATGAGGGCTTTACCTTTCGGATCGAAGGAGGCGTAGAAGCAGATTTGCTTCGGAAGAGTTTTCAATTATTGCTCGACCGGCACGATGCTTTACGCACTCGATTTGATTTTAACAATGGTACACCTTTTCAAGAAAGCCTGAAAAATAAGGCGTTGGAATTTCAGCTGGTACAGGCCGAAAATTGGTCGGAAGATTTGCTTCGTCAAAAAGTGAATACAGCCTTTAGTCGTCCTTTTGATCTACAAAGTGGCGCAGTTTTTCGGGTCCATCTTTTTCAAATCAGTCCTACAGAAGCGGTTGTATTGGTTGGCATGCACCACATCGTCACAGATGGCTGGTCCATGAATTTGTTGATGACAGAATTCTTGCAGTATTACAATCAATTGAAAAAAGGAACGCCCGTACAAGGAAGGATAACGGATAAGCAATATAAAGATTTTGTACAGGCAGAAAGACGCCTATTGGCTAGTGCAGAGGGCAAAGCGCAAGAAACATACTGGGCCGATCAGCTACAAAATATTCCATCACTGCAAGAGTTGCCGATTGATAAGTCGCGCAGTAAATCCAGCCAGCGCCAAGCAGCCTACCAACTCAAAAGGTTGAATGGAAGAATGTTGGACAGACTCAAATCAATGAGTAAGGCGCAAGGAACTACCTTATTCGCCTTGATGCTGGCCGCTTTTCAATCCCTTCTGTTTCGCTACAATCAGCAAAAAGAAAGTGTCGTCGGTATCCCAGCTGCCAATCGGATGGATGCAGATTTTCAACATGTACTTGGCTACCTGGTCAATTCTTTGGCCGTCCGGGTAGACATTACACAGAACAACACTTTCAGCGATCTGCTAAAAAATGTGGCGGCTAAAATGATGGGTTGTTTGGAAAACCAAGCATTCCCTTTTGCAAAGGTCGTCGAACGTTTGGGCGTAGCACCCGATCCATCCTTCAATCCTGTTTTTCAGTCGTTTTTCTACATGAGAAGCAAGAGCGAATTTGATCAATTTACAGAACTACTAATACCTGGTAATACCACTGCACGCATCGATACCGACAGTTTGTCTTTAACGTATTTCGAGCAGCCTCAAAAGGGGAATCGCTTCGATCTTAGTATGGAGTGGGTAGAAGGCGAAGCAGAACTTTCTGGTATCATCCGCTACAATAGCGAACTATTCGAAGCTGCTACGATTGAACGTTTGTGTGGACATTATGAGCAGATTCTCGAATCCATTCTTGCAGACCCAGAACAAAAGATTAGTGACCTAAACATATGGCACAAATCAGAACAACAGTCGATTCTTAATTACGCAATGGGGGAGAGGGTTACCTTTCCGGTCGATCAGAGTATCGGCAGCTTGTTTTCTCAACAAGCACTAATACATCCTGATCGCCCAGCCTTG